>NZ_JBSFVY010000002.1:0-21327 GCF_053592555.1 Streptomyces sp. NPDC002643 | reverse complement strand
TGCGCGCAATCCCGCCACTGGCCGGCGCCCACCCACCAGCCGCCGCAGCCCGTCATAGCTGCGGGCAATCGTGCCGCTGGGGCGGCACGGGTGGGCGCAGCGGCACCCTGTCAGCGCCGGCAAGCGCACCCCACCCCCGCCCAGCCAAAGCCCCCGGGCGCCGCACACCCCACAGCACACGAAAGGGCCGGGCACCCGAAGATGCCCGGCCCCTCAAAGCCTCACAGCGGCATACTGCTCACCGGCCCCCAGCGGAGCACGACTCACTTCTTGCGCCGCCGCCCCCCCGCACGCCCCTGCTGCTTACGCCGCTCCGCACGGGTGAGCCCATCGGCCTCGGACCGAACCGGCTCGTCCTCGGGAAGGTCACCCTCGACCACCCCACCCTCGCCATCCACGGTCGGCGCCGAGAAGTGCAACCGATCCCGGCGCTGCGGAGCCTCCAGCCCCTTCGCCCGGATCTCGGGACGGGACGCACCGGCCTGCGCCGGCACCGCGTCGCTCGTCGCCGCCTTCTCCAGCGACGGCTTCTCGTCCTCGACGGGAACTTCCTCGACCTGCTGCTCGACCTGGACCTCCAGGTTGAACAGATAGCCGACGGACTCCTCCTTGATGCCCTCCATCATGGCGGTGAACATGTCGAAGCCCTCGCGCTGGTACTCGACCAGCGGGTCCTTCTGCGCCATCGCGCGCAGACCGATGCCCTCCTGGAGGTAGTCCATCTCGTAGAGGTGCTCACGCCACTTGCGGTCGAGAACCGACAGCACGACCCGCCGCTCCAGCTCACGCATGATCTCGGACCCGAGCTGCGACTCACGCGCCTCGTACTGCTCGTGGATGTCATCCTTGATGGACTCGGCGATGAACTCGGCGGTCAGCCCGGCCCGGTCCCCGGCGGCCTCCTCCAGCTCGTCGACGGTGACCTTCACCGGGTAGAGCTGCTTGAAGGCGCCCCACAGCCGGTCGAGGTCCCACTCCTCGGCGAAGCCCTCCGCGGTCTCGGCGCCGATGTACGCGTCGATGGTGTCGTCCATGAAGTGCTGGATCTGCTCGTGCAGGTCCTCGCCCTCCAGGACGCGGCGCCGCTCGCCGTAGATGACCTCACGCTGCCGGTTGAGGACCTCGTCGTACTTGAGGACGTTCTTCCGGGTCTCGAAGTTCTGCTGCTCGACCTGCGACTGGGCGGACGCGATCGCGCGCGTGACCATCTTGTTCTCGATCGGCACATCGTCCGGCACGTTCGCCATAGACATCACACGCTCGACCATCTGGGCCTTGAAGAGCCTCATCAGGTCGTCGCCCAGCGACAGATAGAAACGGGACTCGCCGGGGTCGCCCTGACGGCCGGAACGACCGCGCAGCTGGTTGTCGATACGACGCGACTCATGCCGCTCGGTGCCCAGGACGTACAGACCGCCGAGGGACTCGACCTCGTCCTTCTCCGCCTTCACGGCCTCCTCGGCCTTGGCGAGCGCCTCGGGCAGGGCGTGCGCCCACTCCTCGATGTGCTCCTCGGGGTCGAGGCCACGCTGCCGCAGCTCCGCCTCGGCGAGGTCCTCGGGGTTGCCGCCGAGCTTGATGTCCGTACCACGACCGGCCATGTTCGTGGCGACGGTGACGGCGCCCTTCCGGCCGGCCTGGGCGACGATGATCGCCTCACGGTCGTGCTGCTTGGCGTTGAGCACCTCGTGCTGGACACCGCGCTTGCTCAGCTGCTGCGACAGGTACTCGGACTTCTCGACCGACGTCGTACCGACGAGGATCGGCTGACCCTTGTCGTGCTTCTCGACGATGTCGTCGACCACGGCCTCGAACTTGGCGACCTCGGTGCGGTAGATGAGATCCGACTGGTCCTTGCGGATCATCGGCTTGTTGGTGGGGATCGGGACGACACCGAGCTTGTAGATCTGGTGGAACTCGGCGGCCTCGGTCATCGCCGTACCGGTCATGCCGGACAGGCCCGGGACTTCCTTGCCGTTGTGGTCCTGGCGCTTGTAGAGGCGGAAGAAGTTCTGCAGGGTGATCGTGGCGAGCGTCTGGTTCTCGTCCTTGATGTCCACCCCTTCCTTCGCCTCGATCGCCTGGTGCATGCCCTCGTTGTAGCGGCGGCCGGCGAGGATACGGCCGGTGTGCTCGTCGACGATCATGACTTCGCCGTCCATGACGACGTAGTCCTTGTCCTTCTTGAAGAGCTCCTTGGCCTTGATGGCGTTGTTCAGATAGCCCACCAGCGGGGTGTTCACCGACTCGTAGAGGTTGTCGATGCCCAGCCAGTCCTCGACCTTGGAGACACCGGCCTCGTGGATGGCGACCGTGCGCTTCTTCTCGTCGACCTCGTAGTCGCCGGTCTCCTCGATGCCCTTGAGGGGATTGCCGGGCTCACCGCGCTTGAGGCGCTTGACCAGCTTGGCGAAGTCGCCGTACCACTTGGTGGCCTGGTCGGCCGGGCCGGAGATGATCAGCGGCGTACGGGCCTCGTCGACCAGGATGGAGTCGACCTCGTCGACGATCGCGAAGTTGTGGCCGCGCTGGACGAGCTCGTCCTTGGACCACGCCATGTTGTCGCGGAGGTAGTCGAAGCCGAACTCGTTGTTCGTGCCGTAGGTGATGTCGCAGCTGTACTGCTCGCGACGCTGGGCCGGCGTCATGTTGGCGAGGATGCAGCCGACCTTCAGGCCCAGGAACTTGTGGACGCGGCCCATCATCTCGGAGTCGCGCTCGGCCAGATAGTCGTTGACCGTGATCAGGTGGACGCCCTTGCCGGAAAGCGCGTTCAGATACGCGGGCAGGGTGCCGACCAGGGTCTTGCCCTCACCGGTCTTCATCTCGGCGACATAGCCGAGGTGGAGGGCGGCGCCACCCATGATCTGCACGTCGTAGTGACGCTGGCCGAGGACGCGCTTGGCGGCCTCACGCACAGTGGCGAACGCCTCGGGGAGCAGGTCGTCCAGGCTCTCACCGTCGGCGTACCGCTCCTTGTACTCCTCGGTGAGGGCGCGCAGCTCGGCGTCGGAGAGGTCGACGAAGTCCTCTTCGATGGAGTTGACCTGGTCCGCGATGCGGTGCAGCTTGCGCAGGATCTTGCCTTCGCCTGCACGCATGATCTTCGAGAGGACGGACACGGGGGTTTGTCTCCTTGCCGGTCGGGCCTGGGACGGTCGGTTTCAATGACAGTTGGCGATTTTGAATCACAGCTTGAGCAACGGCCATCGTAAGCGAGGACCCCGCTGTGCCGGGAGGTCTGTCGGTGACAGCCACTAGGACAACGGACGGGTGTCGCCGATGGTGCCGCGTTCCACCCACGAAATGCACGAATTGTGACTCCGCCCGTACGCCCCGCACGCCCCGGACCCGCGAAGCCTCCACGGGGCGACCGCAAATGGGATGGCGCCCTTCCCTCCCCGGCGAGCAGAATCGCCCGATGGAACCCGTCACCCTGACCACCGAGCGCCTGCTGCTGCGCACCGTGGAGCCCCGCGACACCGACACCGTGTACGCGGCGGCCCAGGACCCGGACATCCAGCGCTGGACCATGATCCCGTCGCCATACCTGCGCGAGCACGCGGTGGGTTTCGTCGAACAGGCGGTCCCCCAGGGCTGGGCCGACGCCTCCATGTTCACGTTCGGGGTCTTCCTCCCCTCCGGGGAACTGGCGGGCATGCTCGGCATCACCATGCGCTCCCTGGGCACCGCCGAGATCGGCTTCTGGGCCACCAAGGAACACCGCCGCAACGGCTACATCACCGAGGCCACCCTCGCCGCCGCCCACTGGTCCTTCACCGCCCTCGCCCTCGACCGCCTCGAATGGCGCGCCGAGGTGGGCAACGACGCCTCCCGCGCGGTAGCCGAAAAAACCGGCTTCACCCTGGAAGGCACCCTCCGCTCCGCCCTCAACAACAACGGAGTCCGCAGAGACTGCTGGCTGGCATCCCTACTCCCCTCAGACCTGGGCCTCCCCTCAACAGCACCGTACTTGCCGACACCGTCTTAGCGACTCCATCCCCACCCACGGGCAACCGCACCGCTCGCACAGCAACCCACCCACCCAGTCGCCCTAGCTGCGGGCAACCGCACCGCTGGGACGACAGCCCACCCACCCAGTCGTCGTAGCTGCGGGCAATCGTGCCGCTGGGGCGGCACGGGTGGGCGCAGCGGCACCCTGTACGCGCCGGCAAGCGAAACCCACCCCCGCCCAGCCAAAGCCCCCGAGCGCCGCACACCCCACCCCACGTACCGCACTCCCACGTACCCACTCCCATTTCCCCAGCTCAGCCCCACTTGTCAGTCCCCTCCCCTACGCTGCGACCCATGACACCCGACCCGCGCCCCACCACAGAACTCACCGCGGACGAGGCCCGCCGAATCGCCCTACGGGCCCAGGGCCTCCTCGGCGCCCCGGACCGCAGATCCGGCGTCCGCGGCATCCTCCGCCACCTGGGCGCGGTCCAACTCGACACCATCTCGGTCCTGGCCCGCTCCCACGAACTCATCCCGTACGCCCGCCTGGGCGCCCTGGGCCGCACCACGGTCGACAGGGCCTATTGGACGGAGACACACGCCTTCGAGTACTGGTCCCACGCGGCCTGCATCCTCCCCATCGAGGAATGGCCCCACTTCGCCTTCCGCCGCCGCGCCTACCGCTCCCGCCCCCACTGGAACCACGACCTCCCGGACGGCGCCTACGACCGCGTCATCAAGCAACTCCGCGCCGAGGGCCCGCTCACAGCCACGGAGTTGGGCGGAGCCAAACGCACCAGCGAATGGTGGGACTGGTCCGGCGAGAAAGTCGCCGTGGAACGCGCGCTGATGTACGGCGAGGTGGTCTGCGTGGAGCGCCGCGGCTGGAAGCGCGTGTACGACCTTGCCGAGCGAGCCGTCCCGGACGCGCTGCTGCACGACGAGTTGGACGACAGGGAGTGTCTGCGCCGCCTGGTCCGCCAGGCCGGCGAGGCCTTGGGCGTCGGCACCCGCGCGGACATCGCCGACTACCACCGCCTCAAGGGCGAGCAGTTCAACGCGGTGATCGAAGACTCGGGCCTGGTCCCGGTGAGCGTGCAGGGCTGGTCCAAACCGGCGTGGGCGGACCCGGCCGCCCTGGAGACCACCCCGCGCGGCCGCCACCGTACGACGCTGCTCTCCCCGTTCGACTCCCTGATCTGGGAACGGGCCCGCACAGAACGGATCTTCGGCTTCACCCACCGTCTGGAGGCCTACGTCCCCAAACAGAAGCGCGTGTACGGCTACTTCGCGATGCCGGTCCTCGCCGGCGGTCACCTGGTGGGCCGCGTCGACCCCGCCCGCGACGGCCGTACCCTGGTCGCCAGACAGGTCACCCTGAACAGCCCCAAGGCGGTCCCGGCCGTGGCCCAAGCCCTCCTGGAGGCGGCGACCTGGGTGGACTGCACCGACGTACGCGTGGAGCGAGTGGACGCCCCGGAACTACGCGAGCCGCTGATACGAGCCCTGACCTGACCCGCCCTCTTGCGACCCCCCGCCCTCTTGCGACCTCTCGCTCTCTTGTGGCCTCTCACGACTAGCGAATCTCAAGGATCTTCTCCCGCATCGCGTACACCACGGCCTCCATCCTGGAGTGCAGCTGAAGCTTCTCCAGGATGTTGCGCACATGGTTCTTCACGGTGTTCTCGGAGATGAACAACTCCTTGGCGATATCCCGGTTGTTCATCCCGGTCGCCACGAGCTTGAGCACTTCCAGTTCCCGGTCCGTGAGCCGGGGCGCGGGCACGAGGCGCCGCTCATCGGTGCGCTGAATCATGGACTTGAACTCGGTGAGCAGCTTCGACGCCATGGAGGGGCTGATCTGCGACTGCCCGTCGGCGACCGCGCGGATGGCCGTGGCCACCTCGTCCGTGGAGATCTCCTTGAGGAGATAGCCGGTCGCGCCCGCCTTGATCGCGTCGTAGAGGTCGGCCTCCTCGTCACTGATCGTCAACATGATGATCTTCGCGCTGGGGGCCACCTCCTTGATGGAGGTGCACGCCTCGATGCCGCCCCGCTTGGGCATCCGGACATCCATCAGCACGATGTCGGGAAGCAGATCGGCGGCCTTGTCGACCGCCTCCGCCCCGTCACCGGCCTCACCGACGACCTGGATGTCCTCCTCGGCGGCGAGCACGATCTCCAGCCCGCGGCGAAAGAGCGCGTGATCGTCGACGACGAGGACGCGGATGGGCTCCTTGCGGGAGGAGCCCACGGCGGGGCCCATGCCGACAGAGCCGTCGTCGGCGCCCTCATCACACATCGGTCCGAAGCGGCTGTCCGCCATGGTTCCTCCCCCTGAAGGCCGTGGCCTGTGTTTCTGTGCCATCGTCAACCCAAGGCAACGGCCCGCCGGTTGGGGCCGGTCCGGCCATGATTTCATGCCCCGACGACAGAGCGGTGACAGAGCGGACCACCGGGGGTCGCACACCGGTGCCCCTGGGGGCGCACAAGCGCTCCAGGGGCACCAGTACATCCGTCACCCGGCGCGCGTCAGCCGCCGAGCGTGCCACCCGAGGCGTCCGGATGCGCCTGGGCGACCATCGGGTCGGTGCTGAGGTGGATCACGCCGTAGTCGTAGGCGTGCCGCCGGTAGACGACACTCGGTTCCTTGGTCTCGGAGTCGACGAACAAGTAGAAGTCGTGCCCGACCAGCTCCATCTCGTAGAGCGCCTGGTCGAGGGTCATCGGGGATGCGACATGGGTCTTCTCGCGGACGATCAGGGGGCCCTCGCCCTTCACCTCCAGCGAGCCGATCTTCTTCGTGGGCACGCCGTCCGCCTGCTCCTCCGCGGCTTCGACATACCCGTTGCCGTTGAGGGTCGCCACGCCGGGGACGTGGTCGGGGACCTCCGCGGCCGTGAGCCTGCGCGCGCCTCGGCGCGTGTAACGCTTGTCGTGCTGCTTGCGCAGCCGGGCCTCAAGCTTGTCCGCCGCCAGGTCGAGCGCCGCGTACGGATCGCTTGCCGCTGCCTCCGCCCGGATCACCGGCCCACGGGAATGGAGGGTGATCTCCACCCGGTCGCTACGGTCGGCCTGTCGGGGGTTGGGCTCCTTGGACACCTCGACGTCGAGGCTGATCACCTTGCCATCGAGCTTCTGGATCTTCTCCAGCTTCAGCTTCTCGGCCACGTGCTTGCGGAACCGCTCGGGCACCTCGGTCTTGCGGCCCTTGACGACGATGTCCACGCAGAACTCCGTTCCCGGATCGCTCCGCTCCTACTGGCGGAGCATCTCCCTTGTGCACCAGGTTCCGGCGACTTCCGGAACCGCGGACTCGGTGACTTCCACCTCCTCCTCCCCCACAGACGAGATCTCCACCCCACCGCAGCGGGTGATTGCAGAAAACCCGCAGTACAGCGCTCGGATATACGGTGAACGGCAGGTGCCATTCCCTCACAACCGAACATATCTCGCCCGGACGGATGTCGTCACCCTCTACCGAGACGTACCTCCGTTCAGGTGAATAGGCCCTGTCATTACCTGCAACGCTGGAAGTCAACTATCAGTTCCGGTTCATTTCGAAAGAGCCCAACGGCGCAGCGATCACAGCCGCACAGACCCGTTCCACATCGAGCCCCGCCCCCAGCCCGAGCCCCGGACTCGGACCAGGCCTCAGCCCCGCCCCAGGGCCACACCTCAGACCCGGCCCAGGGACCGGATCAAGGCTCGGCCCCGGCATCGACTCCGGACCTGGACCTGGACCAAGCCTCGAATCAGGGCTCGGCCCCAGCCGCAGACCTGACCCCGGACTCGGGCCAGGGCTCGAATCAGGACCCGACGCCAGCCCCAGACCTGACCCAGGACCCGGGCCAGGCCTCGGATCAGGGCTCGGCCCCAGACCAGGACCATCACCCGGAGCGACCAGCACCTCCCGCACCGCCCGCGCGGCCTCCGCCAGTGACGCCCCGGTCGTCATCAGATCGTCCACCACCACGATCCGCCCCCGCTCCAGCAGCCGATGCCCTCCGCCGACCACCTCCAGCGCCCCGGCGAGATTCGCCAGCCGCTGCCGAGCACCGAGCCCCGCCTGATCGACAACATCCCTCCGCTGCCGCAACACCCCCACCACCCGGGCGGCAATCCCACCGCGCCGCAACACCCCGGCGGCGGCCAGCGCGATCCGCCGGGTCGGATCATGCCCCCGAGCCCGCACGGCCCGCCGAGCGGAGGGCACGGGGACAAGCAGCACGGGCTCGCCGGAAGCCCCGGCCCTCCCGGGGGCCCCACCCCCTCCCCTCCCCAACCCCACCCCCACAGCCCCCGCCAATGCCTCCCCCAACGGCTCGGCAAGCCCCAGCGCCCCCCGCTCCTTGTGCGCGAGGATCACGGCCCGAACGACCCCCTGATACGGAGCCGCCCCATACACAACAGGCAGCCCCACCGGCTCAGGCACCGGCCGCACCCGCCCCGGCACACCCCCATTCAGCGCCGCACGGCATCTCGCGCACAACACCACGCGAGCACTCCCACACCCCCCGCACTCAGCAGGCAACACCAGCCCCGAAACTTCCCGCCACCACCCCCGCATGCGCACCACTATGCCAACGCGGACAACCTCCTGCCGGACCCTGTGGATAACTCTTCCCAGGCGTGGTCTCACCTGGTGAAGCTCCGTTTCGACGGCCTTGTCGACGAGGGAATCACTCCTCGTCGACATGGCGGAGTACCGCGTCGTCCGGAATCCAGGGGAATCTGATTCCCGGGAACCTCGCCGGCCAGGGGCCGTGCGGGTCGAAGGCGAGGACCGCCTCGATGAACGGCTGGGGTGGTAGATAGCCGTGGTCGGTGACGTAGTGGCCGATGAGATGCGGGGCTGCGAAGGCGGTGCCGAGGGGGCCGGGAACGCGGATCTCGCCGGTTCCGGCGCTCGCGCGCACGTGTCTTCGCCGGGGCGTGTACCAGGGATGCGCGTCCGGCAGCGGTGTGGGGCAGAGATCGCACGTGTGCAGGCCCAACGTGGCGTTGACCTGCTGGGCGTCGAGGATGGCCAGGAGCCTGTCGGTGAAGTCCTCGGGAGCCGGGCCGTTCATCCAGCGGTGGCCGGCTTGCAGCCAGCCGATGTTGAGGCGTACGTAGGCGGGCTGGAAGCCGACGAAACGCATACCGTCGGTGAGGTCGCTGAATTCATCGCCTTCGTCCCGGTAGGCATAGGGGCTCAGGTCCTCATAGAACATGCGGCCATCATGGCGCCGTCGCAACGGGACCGAGGTGCGAGCGCGACTTCAGCGGCCCGCCCAGGGTCAGGCGCACGGTGGTGGGACGGCGCCCCTCACCCGGACAAGGAATGAAGCCCCTCACCCCGGATAAACCGGAGCCGTCCCTTCCTTGACCACCGTCTGCCATTGGGCTCCCGGCGACAGGCGGACGATGCCGTCGGTGGAGTGGGCGACCAGCGGCTGACGTTCGTCCTCGGAGGCGGCGATCTCCTCGACGCCGGTCAGGGCCGAGGGAGCCGGGCCGGAGAGCGTGGAGCCGTCGACCTGGACGTAGTGCATCTGCTGGACACCCCCGGGCTCCCTCCCCACCACGACGAGCCGGCTGTCGCCCGCCCAGGACATCGCGGAGACGTCCTCCAGATCGGGTGTCACGGACCGCAGTTCGACGATGGCGACGGTGGTGGCCTCGGCATCCGCGTCCCGCTCGACCCGCCCGATGTACAGCGCCCGCTCCCCGTCCTTCTCGACGATCAGCGCGACCCGCACCCCGTCGGCGGCCACCCGTACCGCCTCGATCCGCCCGTCGAGACCGGGCGTCCGGACCTCCAGCGGCTCGCCCATCCCGTCCGCCAGCACCAGCAACCGCGGATTCTTGAGGTCCCGGTCGGCCACCCACAGGTCGCCCCGCCCGTCCCAACTGGGCGTCGTGAACCGGTCCTTCTCCGTCGCGCCCTCGCTGCGCAGCACCGGTTCCCCCATGGCGCCACCCACCGTCATCGGCGCCACGTACAGCTCGCGCCCGTCGAACGACACCCCGGCCGCCCGGTCCTCACCCCGCGAGACGGCCGCCGACCGCAGCTGCTTCTCCCCTTCGCCGAGCGCCCCCGGCACCGGACTGGGTGTCGTGTCCCGCTCGGGCAGCCGTACGAGCTTGTGCTCGCCGTCGATGAAGTACTCGTACTCGGCGCTCTTGCCGGTCCCGTGCGAGGCGATGATGCCGGCCTGCCCCTCAGTGAGCACACACAGCTGCGCCCCGGTCGACCCCTGCAGCTCGACCTCGTCAACACCTGTGGGCATGTAGTCCTGAAGTGTGAAGAGGAGCTGTGCGGCCATCTCTTCGCACCGGCTCTCCGAGACCCGGTCGGCCTTCTCGTTGAGCGGTATGACCAGCTTGTTCTGGTCGTCGGGCGTCAACGCCTTAGTGCCCTCCTTCAGGGCCGTACCGGAGGGGAAGCGCGTCCTCGCGACCGGGTTGAGCCAGCTCGTGGGGCCCTTCAGCAGATCCCGGACCACCTGGGTGACCGGGTCGACCTGGCTGCGCACGTACACCGGGTCGGCGACGGTCCCCGGCTCACCGGACTGCGCGGCGGACGTGAAGTAGTACTTGTTGATGGACTTGTAGTTGCGCTGGAAGTCCGACCGGCCGAGCACCACGCCCTGCGGCAACTGGTCGATGCGCCACTGCTGGGTGTCCTTGACCTTCGTCAGGTGCACGGTCTCCCGGTACCTGCCGTCGACGGGCGTGTACGCGTGCTGTCCGTCCACGCGGGCGACCTTGTCGCCGGACAGCTCGTACCGGTACTCGGTGCCGTCCGGCTGCGCCCCGGTGACCTGCGTGTACGGGATGGGCCCCTCTTCGAGGACCGTGGTGGACGAGTTCGGGTCCCAGTCCTTCAGCGCGTCACCGGTCAGATACGTACGCGCCGTCTCGTAGTTGGGATCGTCGCTGGTCAGCGCCTCAAGAAAGCCCTGCACGATCTCCTGCGGCTGGGCGTCCTCCCCGGGCGGCAGCGCGAAGACCCGCACCTGGGTGTCCTGCCGCGGGGTCGACTCGACGTCGCGCATGTCCCCGCTGTCCGGCATCGAGGCGCACCCTGCCAGCAGTACGACCCCGACACAGGCGTACGCCGTCGCCCGTACCGGACGCCTTCGGCCGCGTGCCACGCGGTCAGCGCCCACGGAATGCCTCCCCCTGCTCCTGCTGCTCCGAGGCTCCCTCGGACGGCCGCCGTTCCCCGGTCGTGCCCGCCGTGTCGTCGCCCGCGCGCGCGGGAGCACCCGCGGTGGGCCTGGGCACCACGCGCGCGCCGCTTCCGGGCAGCGCCGTCGGGTCGGCCGTCGGGGCCGGTCCGGCGCCCGGCAGCGGCCCTATGGCCGCCCTCGCGGCCCGGTGCTCGCCGGCCTGGACGGGCACGGTGGCGAGCTTGCCGCCACCGAGCGGCTGCCCGGTGTCCTTGCCTGCACGATTGCGCTGGGAGTCCTTGGGTTCCAGCGGTATCGGCGATCCACGCAAGGGCTCGTCCGCCGTCCTCGGCAGCGTCAGCCGGAACTGCGAACCGCCGCCCGGCTCACCCCACGCCTGCAGCCAGCCGCCGTGCAGCCGCGCGTCCTCCAGCGCGATGGACAGTCCGAGCCCGGTGCCACCGGTGGTACGCGCGCGTGCCGGGTCGGCCCGCCAGAAGCGGCTGAAGACCCGGGTCGCCTCGCCCGGCTTGAGCCCTACGCCGTAGTCGCGCACCGCGACCGCGACCGCGCCCCCGGCCGCCGCCAGCTTGACCACGACGTCCTTGCCTTCGCCGTGCTCGACGGCGTTGACGACGAGGTTGCGCAGTACCCGCTCCACGCGCCGGGCGTCGGCCTCGGCGACCACGGGCTGCTGGTCGCCCACGACGCGTATCCGGGTGCCCTTGCGCTCGGCGAGCGGCTCTGCGCCGCTGACGACCTTCCGTACGACGTCGCGCAGGTCTATCGGCTCGGCCTCCAGGGCCGCCGCGCCGGCGTCGAAGCGGCTGATCTCCAGCAGGTCCGCGAGCAGCGACTCGAACCGGTCCAGCTGGTCGGCGAGCAGTTCGGCCGACCGCGCGGTCACCGGGTCGAAGTCCACGCGCGCGTCGTGGATGACGTCGGCCGCCATCCGTACGGTCGTCAGCGGCGTCCGCAGCTCGTGCGACACGTCGGAGACGAACCGCCGCTGCATCCGTGAGAGGTCCTCCAGTTGCTGGATCTTCAGCTGGAGGTTCTGCGCCATCTTGTTGAAGGCCTCGCCGAGGCGCGCGATGTCGTCCTCGCCGCTGACCTTCATCCGCTCCTGGAGCCGCCCTGCGGAGAGCCGCTCGGCGATCCCGGCCGCCATCCGCACGGGTGTGACGACCTGCCGCACCACGAGCCAGGCGATGGCCCCGAGGAGTACGACGACGAACAGCCCGGCCGTCGCCAGCGTCCCCTTGACCAGGCTGAGGGACTTCTCCTCCTGGGTGAGCGGGAACAGGTAGTACAGCTGGTACGGGTTGCTGTTGGGGTCGCTGACCTGCTTGCCGATGATCAGGCCGGGCTGGGACTCCTGGCCGTTGTCGTAGTAGATGCGGGTGTAGCTCTGGACGGCGCCGGTGCCGTCGTCGACCCGTTCGCGCAGTGCCACGGGCACGCTGAGGTCCCACTTCACCCCGCCTGAGGTGCGCGGTCCGAGCCCTCCGGTGGTGCCGTCGGGGGAGGCGGCGCTGAGCGTGACGACGTCGAACGCGCCCTGGCCGCCGCTGGAGAGCGACGACACTAGGTTCGTCATCCACTCGACGACGTTCTGCACGTTCTCGTCGTCGAGTTGTCCGCCCTCGTTGCCGCCGGCGTTGGCCGCGCTGTCGGCCCGCTGCTCGGCGACCGTGAAGCCGCCGGTGGCCTGGCTCTGCGAGGCCTTGACCTTGGCGTCGAGCAGACCGTTGCGCACCTGGCCGATGACGACGAAGCCCAGCAGCAGGACGACGCTGAGCGACATCAGCAGGGTGGTGACGACGATCCTGAGCTGGATGTTGCGCCGCCACAGCCGCATCACGGGCAGCAGCGGGCGCCGCACCCAGCGCATGAACAGCCTCAGGACCGGGCTGCCCTGGACTCCGCCCTGGAGCAGCCCGCCCTCAAGAAGTCGTTCCCATCGGGAACGCACCGACTTCCGGCCGACAGGCCGCTCCGCGCGGGACCCCGGCCGGCCGGGCGCCGCAGCGGCACTGTCACCGGACATGTCAGCTGGGTCCTGCCTTGTATCCGACGCCACGGACGGTCACCACGATCTCCGGCCGCTCGGGGTCCTTCTCGACCTTGGAGCGCAGCCGCTGCACATGGACGTTCACCAGTCGGGTGTCCGCCGCGTGGCGGTAGCCCCAGACCTGCTCCAGCAGGACCTCACGGGTGAACACCTGCCACGGCTTGCGCGCCAGCGCGACCAGCAGGTCGAACTCCAGCGGCGTCAGCGCGATCGACTGCCCGTCCCGCTTCACGGAGTGCCCGGCCACATCGATGACCAGGTCACCTATGGCGAGCTGCTCCGGCGCCGGCTCCTCCGACCTCCGCAGGCGGGCCCGGATTCGGGCCACCAGCTCCTTCGGCTTGAACGGCTTGACGATGTAGTCGTCCGCTCCCGACTCCAGCCCGACGACCACGTCGACGGTGTCGCTCTTCGCCGTGAGCATCACGATCGGCACCCCGGACTCCGCCCTGATCAGGCGGCACACCTCGATACCGTCCCGGCCCGGCAGCATCAGATCGAGCAGCACCAGATCGGGTTTGGCCTCACGGAACGCGGCCAGCGCCTTGTCGCCGTCGGCTACGAAAGACGGTTCAAAACCTTCACCACGCAGCACGATGCCGAGCATCTCGGCCAGTGCGGTGTCGTCGTCGACGACAAGGACTCGTCCCTTCATGAATGCCATCATCCCATTAACTAAATCGTTACCTGGCGTGACCTGTCACACAGCTCTGCGATTGCCTCACCCGTCACCGGTGACGCAACCCCCTCCTCGGTGACGATCGCCGTCACCAACTCGGGCGGCGTCACATCGAACGCCGGGTTGTACGCCTGCGTCCCCAGCGGCGCCACCGGAATCCCCCCTCCCGCCTCCGCTCCCGTCACCGGCACCCGTGGTGCGATGAACTCGGTCACCTCATGGCCCGCACGCTGCTCCACCTCGATGGACGCCCCGTCGGGGGTGTCCGGATCGACCGTTGTCACCGGCGCCACCACGATGAACGGCACATGGTGGTACCGGGCGAGCACCGCGAGCGGGTAGGTCCCCACCTTGTTCGCCACCGACCCGTCGGCGGCGATCCGGTCGGCCCCCACCAGCACCGCGTCCACCTCGCCTGCCGCGAACAGCGATCCCGCGGCATTGTCCGTCAGCAAGGTGTACGCCATCCCGCCGCGTGCCGCCTCGTACGCCGTCAGACGGGCACCTTGCAGCAACGGCCGCGTCTCGTCCACCCACAGCCTGCGCAGCCGCCCCGCCCGATGCGCCGCCAGCGCCACCGCGAACGCCGTGCCCTCCCCGCCCGACACCAGTGCCCCGGTGTTGCAGTGCGTGAGCACCCGGTGCCCACCGCCCGGCAGCAGCTCGTCGAGCAGTCCCAGCCCGTGCGCGGCCATACGGTCGCTGGCCTCGGCGTCCTCCCGGTGCAGCGCCCGCGCGGCGGCGAGCGCGGCCCCGGCGGCCTGATCCTGATCGCCCGTCCGGCCGAGCTCGGCCCGATACGCGGCCCGCGCCCGGCGCACACCCACGGCGAGGTTCACCGCGGTGGGCCGGGCCCCGGCGAGCGCCTCGGCGGCCTCTTCGACGTCGAAGCCCCGCGCGGCGGCGAGCGCGACCCCGTACGCCCCGGCGATCCCCAGCAGCGGCGCCCCGCGCACGGCGAGCGAACGGATCGCCTCCACCAGTGCGGGCGCGTCCGTGCACACCAGCTCGACCTCCTCGGCGGGCAGCCGCGTCTGGTCGAGGAGGACCAGGACGGGGCCCTCCGGCGGCTCGTCCCAGCGAATCGCGGGTATGCCGGTCGGCCGGTTGTCGTCCCCGGAGTGCGCGTGCTGATCAGCCATGCGGTCAGTCTGCCCCGTACCGGGCGGACAATTGAAGGTGCGCAGCCCATAAGGGCCCCGGTCACTTCTCGGCCACCGCGTGGCACGATGGGCCGCAACCTGCCGCCGCGACCGCGGACGGGCACCGTGAAGGAGCGACGATGAAGGACACTCCGGGCTGGGCCTCGCCCGGATCGGCACCCTCGGACGGCCCCCAGCCGGACCACCAGGGCGCCGCGCAGCCCGCGGACCACAGCGGCGCCCCGGCGCAGCCCACGGACCAGGGCGGCCCCGCCCAAGAACAGCCCGCGGACCAGGGCGCCCCCGGCCAGGCGCGGCCGGCGGGCCACAGCGGCCCCGACGACGGGACTCGGCCCGCAGACCAGAGCGGCCCCGACGACCGGACTCCGCCCGTGGACCACAGCGGCACGGCCCCCCAGGATGCCGCGCCCTCGACGCACCAGCCGGGCCCCGGTCAGCCGCAGCCGCCGTCCAAGTGGTCCAAGGAGCAGCCCCCGCCCGCCCAGTGGACCAATCCGAGCCCTCAGCCCCCCGGCCAGACCCCGCCACCGCCCCCACCCGGCCCGGGCTGGGGAGCGCACCCCGGCGCCCACACCGGCGGGCCGTACCCCGGCGGACCACGCCCCGGCCCCGGCTACGGCCCCCCTGGCGGCCACCCCGGGTGGGGCACCCCCGGCTGGGGCGGCGGTTGGGGCGGTCCTCCGCCCGCGGCCAAGCCCGGTGTGATCCCGCTGCGCCCGCTCGGCGTCGGCGAGATCCTCGACGGCACGGTCTCGACGATGCGCACGCACTGGCGGACGGTCCTCGGCATCTCCCTGACCGTCGCTGTCGTCACCCAGATCGCCGTCATCCTCCTCCAGGGCCTCGTCCTCAATGACGCCACGAACTCGGACGTCCTCAACGACCCGTCCGCCACACCCGGTGAGCTGGCCGAGGCCCTGGGCGAGACCCTGCTGAGCTCCGTCGTCGTCCTGCTGATCTCCCTGCTGGGCACCATCGTCGCGACGGCCCTGCTGACGACCGTGACCAGCCGCGCCGTCCTCGGCAAGTCGGTGACGACCGCCGAGGCCTGGCGGGACGCCCGACCGCAACTGCTGCGGCTGCTCGGCCTGACCCTGCTGCTGCCCCTGGTCGCCGCCCTGATCACGGCCGTCGGAACCCTGCCCGGCGTCCTCGTGGCCCTCGCGGGCAGCGGCGGCGGTGGCGCGTTCGTCGCCGTCGTCGGCGGCATCGCCGGCTTCCTCGTCGCCGTATGGCTGCTGGTCCGCTTCTCGCTCGCCTCGCCGGCGCTGATGCTGGAGAAGCAGGGCGTCTTCAAGTCGATGAGCCGCTCCACCAAGCTCGTCCGCGGCTCGTGGTGGCGGGTTTTCGGCATTCAGCTGCTCGGCGCGATCATCGCCAACGTCGTCGCGTCGATCATCGTCATCCCGTTCACCTTCGCGGCCACGGCGGTCGACGGGGACGGCATCTCCGGTCTCCTCGAAGGCAGCACCGACCTCGGCTGGACCTACCTGATCGTCAGCGGCGTCGGCTCGGTCATCGGCGCCACGCTCACCTTCCCGATCAGCGCCGGCGTCACCGTGCTCCTCTACATCGACCAGCGCATCCGCCGCGAGGCCCTCGACCTCGAACTGGCGCGCGCCGCCGGCATCCAGGACTACGGCGCCGACGCCCGCGGCACCACACCGGGGAGCTGATGCGGTGAGACTGCCGGGGGGAGTTCCGACCGCAGTACCGGTGTCGTGGCGCTCTGCCGACGAACCACCGATCACCCTCCCGCGCGACCCCGCGCGGGAGGCCGCGAAGGACGAGCTGTCCAAGCGCATGTACCACGAGAACGACCCCAGTTGGTACGAGCGCGCCATGGACGCCTTCTGGGAATGGCTCGACAAGGTGTTCGGCGCCGCCTCCGCCGCCACCCCCGGCGGTGCGCTCGGCCTGGCCATCATCGTCCTGGCCGTGCTGGCGCTCATCGGCGCCCTGTGGTGGCGCCTCGGCACCCCCCGCCGTACGCCCACCTCGTCCGCCGCGCTCTTCGACGACCGCCCCCGCAGCGCCGCCGAACACCGCGCCGCCGCCGAGGCACAGGCCGCCCAGGGCCACTGGAACCAGGCCGTCCAGGAACGCATGCGCGCCGTCGTCCGCTCCCTGGAGGAACGCGCCCTGCTCGACGTACGCCCCGGCCGCACCGCCGACGAGGCCGCCTCCGAAGCGGGCCGAACCCTCCCCGCCCACGCCGACCGACTGCGCGCGGCCGCCCGGGACTTCGACGACGTCACATACGGCGGCCGCTCCGCCGACGAAGGAACGTACCGCCGGCTCGCCGCCCTCGACGACGAGGTGGAGCGCGCCAAACCGATGCTGGCCGGAACAAGCGCCCGGAGCATGCCGAGCACGGCCCACAGCAGCCGCCAGGGAGCCGCCGAATGACCGCCGAGGCCACGCTCCCGGCGACCGCGCCCTCGACCTCGGCTTCGCCCACCGCCCGCCACCTGTGGTCCCGCGCGCGTGGCGTCGTCATCGCGGTCGTGTTCCTCCTGGCGGCAGCCGTCGTGATCGCCGTGATCCGCTCCGGCGACGCCCACGGCCGCCTCGACCCGCGCTCGGCCGACCCGAAGGGCAGCCGGGCCGTCGCCGAACTCCTCGACGACCGGGGTGTGTCCACGCGCGTGGTCACCACCCTCGCCGAGGCCACCGCGGCCGCAGACGCCGGCACCACCCTCCTGGTCGCCCAACCGGACCTGCTCACCGACGACCAGCAGAGCCGCCTCCACACGGCCACCGAGGCCTCCGGCGGCCGCACGGTCCTCGTCGCCCCCGGCTCCCCGTCCATCAGCACGCTCGCCCCCGGAGTCACCGCCGAGCCCGCCCTCAGCCTCGACTCCACCCTCGAACCCCGCTGCGAACTGCCCGCCGCCCGCCGCGCGGGCACCGCAGAGGTCGGCGGCATCCGCTACGACGTCACCGCCCCCGACGCCGACACCTGCTACCCGGAGGACGGCCAACCCTCCCTGGTACGCGTCCCCGCGCCCGAGGGAGACGGCGACACCGTCGTCATCGGCGCCCCCGACATCCTCCACAACGACCGCCTCGACAAGGAGGGCAACGCCTCCCTCGCCCTCCAACTCCTCGGCTCGCGCCCCCATCTGGTCTGGTACCTCCCCTCGCTCTCCGACGACTCCGCGACCGACGCCGACCGCAGCTTCTTCGACCTGGTCCCCTCCGGCTGGCTCTGGGGCACCCTGCAACTCTTCGTCGCAGCGGGCCTCGCCGCCTTCTGGCGGGCACGCCGACTAGGCCCCCTGGTGCCCGAGAAACTCCCCGTCGCGATCCGCGCCTCCGAAACCGTCGAAGGCCGCGCCCGCCTCTACCGCAAAGCCAATGCCCGCGACCGCGCGGCCAACGCTCTTCGCTCCACCACCCGCACGCGCCTCGCCCCCCTCGTAGGTGTCCCCGTCTCCCGGGCACACACGCCCGAGGCCCTGCTCCCCGCCCTGTCCGTCCACCTCCACGGCGACGGACAGACCCTGTACACCCTCCTCTTCGGCCCACCGCCCAGCGACGACGCAGCACTCATCGCACTGACCGACCGACTCGACGCCCTCGAAAGAGAGGTACGCCGTCCATGATGGACCCGACCACTGACAACGCCGCGAACTCCGGGGACTCGGGCACCGCCCGGGCCTCCCTGGAGGCCCTGCGCGCCGAGATCGCCAAAGCCGTGGTCGGCCAGGACCCCGCCGTGACCGGCCTCGTCGTCGCCCTCCTGTGCCGCGGCCACGTCCTCCTCGAAGGAGTCCCCGGCGTCGCCAAGACACTGCTCGTCCGCGCCCTCGCCTCCGCACTCGAACTCGACACCAAACGCGTCCAGTTCACCCCCGACCTCATGCCGAGCGATGTCACGGGCTCCCTCGTCTACGACACCCGCACCGCCGAGTTCTCCTTCCAGCCCGGCCCGGTCTTCACCAACCTCCTCCTCGCCGACGAGATCAACCGCACACCCCCCAAGACCCAGTCGTCCCTCCTCGAAGCCATGGAGGAACGCCAGGTCACCGTCGACGGCACCCCCCGCCCGCTCCCCGAGCCGTTCCTGGTCGCCGCGACCCAGAACCCGGTCGAGTACGAGGGCACCTACCCCCTCCCCGAGGCCCAGCTGGACCGTTTCCTCCTCAAACTGACGGTCCCCCTCCCGTCCCGCCAGGAGGAGATCGACGTCCTCACCCGCCACGCCCAGGGCTTCAACCCACGCGACCTGCGCGCCGCCGGCGTACGCCCCGTAGCGAACGCGGCCGACCTCGAAGCCGCCCGCGCCGCAGTCGCCAAGACGACAATCTCCCCCGAGATCACCGCCTACGTCGTCGACATCTGCCGCGCCACCCGCGAATCCCCGTCCCTCACCCTCGGTGTCTCTCCCCGAGGCGCTACGGCCCTCCTCGCGGCCTCCCGCGCCTGGGCCTGGCTGACGGGCCGCGACTACGTCATTCCCGACGACGTCAAGGCACTCGCGCTCCCGACCCTGCGCCACCGCGTCCAACTCCGCCCGGAGGCCGAGATGGAAGGCGTGACGGCCGACTCGGTCATCACCGCGATCCTCACCCACGTCCCCGTCCCCCGCTGATGGCCCCCACCGGACGCGCCGCCCTCCTCGCGGCCCTCGGCACGCTCCCCGTCGGCATCTGGGAACCCAGCTGGACGGGCATCCTCGCCGTCAACGGCTCCCTGGCCCTGGCATGCGCCTGCGACTACGCCCTCGCCGCCCCCGTGCGCCGCTTGGGCCTCACACGCTCCGGGGACGCTTCCGTACGCCTGGGCGAGACCGCAGACGTCACCCTCACGATCACCAACCCCTCCAAGCGCCCCCTACGCGCCCACCTCCGCGACGCCTGGCCCCCCAGCAGCTGGCTCCCCGGCACCGAGATCAGCGCCTCCCGCCATCGCCTCACGGTCCCCGCGGGCGAACGCCGCCGCATCACCACCCGCCTCCGCCCCACCCGCAGAGGCGACCGCCAGGCCGACAAGGTCACGATCCGCTCCTACGGCCCCCTCGGCCTCTTCACCCGCCAGGCAAGCCACAAGGCCCCCTGGACGGTACGCGTGCTCCCCCCGTTCACCAGCCGCAAGCACCTGCCCTCCAAACTGGCCCGCCTGCGCGAACTCGACGGCCGCACCAGCGTCCTCACCCGAGGCGAGGGCACGGAGTTCGACAGCCTCCGCGAGTACATCCCCGGCGACGACACCCGCTCCATCGACTGGCGTGCCACGGCCCGCCAGTCCTCCGTCGCCGTACGCACCTGGCGCCCCGAACGCGACCGCCACATCCTCCTCGTCCTGGACACCGGCCGAACCTCCGCGGGCCGCGTCGGCGACGCCCCCCGCCTGGACGCCTCCATGGACGCGGCGCTCCTCCTGGCCGCCCTCGCCTCCCGCGCCGGCGACCGCGTCGACCTCCTGGCCTACGACCGCCGCGTCCGCGCCCTCGTCCAGGGCCGCTCAGCCGGCGATGTCCTCCCCTCCCTGGTCAACGCCATGGCGACCCTCGAACCGGAACTCATCGAAACGGACGCCCGAGGCCTCACTGCCACAGCCCTCCGTACGGCCTCCCGCCGCACTCTGATCGTCCTCCTCACCACCCTGGACGCGGCCCCCATCGAACAGGGCCTCCTCCCCGTCCTCTCCCGCCTCACCCAACGCCATACGGTCCTGCTGGCATCCGTCGCGGACCCGCACGTCGCCCGCATGACCAGTTCCCGAGACACCGCAGAGGCCGTCTACGACGCCGCAGCCGCCGCCCAGGCACAAACGGACCGCCACCGCACCGCGGAACAACTCCGCCGCCATGGCGTGACAGTCGTCGACGCGACCCCGGACGAATTGCCACCGGCGTTGGCGGACGCCTATCTGGCCCTAAAGGCAGCGGGCCGCCTCTGATTCTTCTTCGCGGGGATTCGATAACAACAACCCTGGAAAACATCCCTGGAAAGGGGAGTCCAAAACGCAGAAAGGCCCACACCATATGGTGTGGGCCTTTCTCAATATTTGTTCGGCGGCGTCCTACTCTCCCACAGGGTCCCCCCTGCAGTACCATCGGCGCTATGAGGCTTAGCTTCCGGGTTCGGAATGTAACCGGGCGTTTCCCTCACGCTATGACCACCGAAACACTATGAAACAATCAACCGCACCACCCGTGACCATGGGCGGGGTTGTTCGTGGTTTCAGAACCAACACAGTGGACGCGAGCAACTGAGGACAAGCCCTCGGCCTATTAGTACCAGTCAACTCCACCCGTTACCGGGCTTCCATACCTGGCCTATCAAC
>NZ_JBSFVY010000001.1:331550-587042 GCF_053592555.1 Streptomyces sp. NPDC002643 | reverse complement strand
ATCGTTCGACTTGCATGTGTTAAGCACGCCGCCAGCGTTCGTCCTGAGCCAGGATCAAACTCTCCGTGAATGCTTTTCACGGGAGCGGAACCACCGGAGGAATAATCCGGCAGTTCACAGCGTCCTCGCTGTGTTTATTTCAAAGGAACCTCATCCCCAACCGGAACAAGTCCGATCATGGGACGGGGTATCAACATTTTCTGGCGTTGATTTTTGGCACGCTGTTGAGTTCTCAAGGAACGGACGCTTCCTTCGTACTCACCCAGACTCTCGTCTCGGCTTTCCTCCGGGCGCTTCCCTTCGGTGTTTCCGACTCTATCAGTGATTTTCCGTCTCTCTGACCACCACTTCCGCAGGCATACGGAAGTAGACCCCGAGATAGGATCTGACAAGTTGGTTGCCGCTCAGGCGGGACACTCAGTTGCGTCGCTCCGTCCCGAGCAGGAGTACGACTGTACAGCGGGCTCGGGAGGGCGTGCAAATCGATTCGGCCTGGCTCGGCGTCCGCCAACCCGTACGTCTCATGCGGAACCGGCAGTTCATATGACATACGCTGCTGCACAGTGCGCCGCCTGGGACAGACAGTGACGGCCCGTATCAACCCCCACCTGAATCCCCACCGCCGGGAGGCTCCCATGACCACCGTGACGTCCCCTCTCGCAGGACGCGCCATCGGACTGGCCGCCGTGCCGGACCCCGTCTTCTCGGGAGCGATGGTGGGCCCGGGTACTGCGATCGATCCCGTGCGTGAGGCCTCGGAGGCCGTTGCTCCGGTGGACGGAGTCATCGTCTCCCTGCACGCGCACGCGTTCGTCGTGGTCGACGCGGAGGGTCACGGGGTACTGACGCATCTCGGTATCGACACCGTGCAGCTGAACGGCGAGGGGTTCGAGTTGCTCGTCAACAAGGGCGACACCGTGCAGCGCGGTCAGGCCGTGGTCCGCTGGAACCCCGTCGCCGTCGAGGCCGCGGGCAAGTCGCCGGTCTGCCCCGTCGTCGCTCTCGAAGCCACTGCGGACTCCCTCTCCGAACTCCGCCAGGATGGCGATGTAAAGGCGGGCGACGCGCTCTTCGGCTGGCAGTGACGTCACGGCTGTACCGCACGGCATTTTCCACAACCACCGCGGCGGTGGGACCCGCCGCACTATCGGAGACGGGTGAGATGGAGACAACGCTGCGAGGCGTCGGTGTGAGCCACGGTGTGGCGATCGGCGAGGTTCGGCACATGGGGACGGCGGTACTGGAGCCGCCGGCCAAGCAGATACCGGCGGAGGACGCGGAACGCGAGCAGGGACGGGCCCGCAAGGCCGTGGATGCCGTCGCGGCCGACCTGATGGCGCGCGGCAACCTGGCGGGGGGCGAGGCCCAGGCGGTGCTGGAGGCCCAAGCCCTGATGGCCCAGGACCCCGAGTTGATGGCGGATGTGGAGCGTCGTATCGCCGTGGGGAGCACGGCGGAGCGCGCGGTCTACGACGCCTTCGCCGCGTATCGCGCCCTGCTCGCGGGAGCCGGCGAGTACCTCGCGGGTCGTGTGGCGGACCTGGACGACGTGCGGAATCGTATCGTCGCCCGGCTGCTCGGGGTTCCGATGCCGGGTGTGCCGGACAGTGACGAGCCGTACGTCCTGATTGCTCGCGATCTCGCGCCGGCGGACACGGCGTTGCTCGACCCCACGCTGGTCCTCGGATTTGTGACCGAGGAGGGCGGGCCGACGAGTCACAGCGCGATCCTGGCTCGGGCGCTCGGAGTACCGGCCGTGGTGGCGCTGCCGGGGGCCGGGGAGCTGACCGAGGGCACGGTGATCGCCGTGGACGGCAGCACCGGTGAGATCTTCGTGAACCCCAGTGCGGAGAAGAAGGCGGAGTTGGAGGCGGCCGCGGCCGAGCGGAAGGCGGCGCTGGCCGCTTTGAGCGGGCCGGGGGCCACTTCCGACGGACACAAGGTGCCGCTGCTGGCCAATGTGGGCGGTCCTTCGGATGTGCCGGCGGCTGTGGAGGCCGGGGCCGAGGGTGTCGGTCTGTTCCGTACCGAGTTCCTCTTCCTGGACGACAGCAAGCAGGCGCCGTCCGAGGAGAAGCAGGTCGAGGCGTACCGCCAGGTGCTGGAGGCGTTCCCCGAGGGGCGGGTCGTCGTACGGGTGCTCGACGCCGGTGCCGACAAGCCGCTGGACTTCCTGACGCCGGCCGATGAGCCGAACCCGGCGCTCGGTGTGCGTGGGCTGCGGACGCTGCTAGATCACCCCGCGGTGCTGCGTACGCAGCTGACCGCCCTCGCGAAGGCGGCGGAGGGGTTGCCGGTCTATCTCGAGGTCATGGCGCCGATGGTCGCGGACCGTACGGATGCGAAGGCGTTCGCCGACGCGTGTCGTGAGGCGGGGCTGCAGGCCAAGTTCGGGGCCATGGTGGAGATCCCGTCGGCGGCGCTGCGGGCGCGGTCGATTCTGCAGGAGGTCGAGTTCCTGTCCTTGGGGACCAATGACCTCGCGCAGTACACGTTCGCGGCCGACCGGCAGGTGGGTGCGGTGTCGCGGCTGCAGGACCCGTGGCAGCCCGCGCTGCTCGACCTCGTGGCGCTGTCCGCCGAGGCGGCCAAGGCCGAGGGCAAGAGCTGTGGTGTGTGTGGTGAGGCGGCGTCGGACCCGCTGCTCGCCTGTGTGTTGACCGGGCTGGGGGTCACCTCCCTGTCCATGGGTGCGGCGTCTATTCCGTATGTGCGGGCGGCACTGGCCAAGTACACGTTGGCGCAGTGCGAGCGGGCGGCGGCTGCCGCTCGGGCGGCGGACACCGCCGAAGAGGCGCGGAGCGCGGCGCAGGCGGTGCTGTCGGGCGAGTAGTCGACGACGGTCGCTCGGCGGTGAGGGGCGCTCCACCTGAGGGTGGGGCGCCCCTCGCCCGTTCAGTGGGTGTGGCCGTCGGTGGTGTCTCCGTGGGGCTGGTCGTCGCCGAGGTCGGGTGGGGTGCAGTAGTCGACGCCGGATTCCGGGGAGACGAGGTCGCCTGATTCGACGTCGGTGCAGTAGGCGTCGAAGACTTCTCCGGCGGTCAGGGGTTCGAGTCCGTCGCCGCGCAGGCGCCAGCCGTAGACGCGGTCGGTCGTGTCGGGGGCGCTGGTGCGCATGACGAGTCCGCCGGGGCTTCGGGTGGCGATGCCGAGGGCCAGGACGGTGGTGAACTCCAGCGCCTCGGTCTCATCGAGGCGGGTTGTCCCGTCGGAGTCGCAGTCGGCGTGGAGGACGGCGACGAGTGACTGGGGTTTGGACGAGACGCTGCAGACCATGTGGCGTTCGCCGGGGGCCGCGGTGTCGAGGATGCGGGTGAGCAGTTCTGTGGCGCGGGTGAAGGACGTGCGGCCGATGTCCTCGCCGCAGCAGGCGCAGTCGCCGATCTGGGCTAGGAGTGTGGTGGCGTACTCCCAGGTGGCCTGGCGGACGGCTTCGTCGATCAGTTCGGGGACGAGGTCGGTGAAGGGCTGTCCTTCGTAGGGGACGACGGCGCCCGTGGCCGCCAGTTCGGCCGTGAAGCGGGTGCGGCTGGACTGGGCGTCCGGTTCCAGGCCTGTGTCGGCGCAGAACTCGGCGTATTCCTCGGGGTCGAAGAGGGCGACCGTGGTGTGGTTGCCCTGGGCGGCGAGTGTCCTGAGCAGGGCCTCCACCTGTTGGAGATAGGCCGTGTGGTCATCGAAGGTGAAGCTGCGGTAGCGCCGCATGGCGGTGAAGTCGTGTTCGTCGGCCAACAGGCCGATGGTGCCCGCGATTTCGCGGCGCAGCGCCTTGCGCATGTTCTGGTGGCTGGTGCGTGCCATGTTTCCCCCTGTGCGAGCAGTCGATCAATGCTCACTCACAGTAATGGGCAGCACTGACAACGCGGTCCGGCCGAGGGGCTCAGCCTCGTTTGCGGGCCAGTTCCTCGTAGAAGTGGAGGAGGTCGAGGTTGTCGATGGAGCCGGGGTTGACGGCCTTTTCCAGGGGGGTGCCTTGGAGGAGGCGTTTGACGGGGACCTCGATGCGTTTGCCGGTGAGGGTGTGGGGGACTCCGGGGACTTCGATGACCTCGTCGGGGACGTGGCGTGGGGAGAGTTGTTCGCGGATGGTCTGCTTGATGCGGGTCAGGAGGGTTTCGTCGAGGACCGCTCCGGGGGCGAGGTGGACGAAGAGGGGCATCCAGTAGCCGCCGTCGGGTTGTTCGATGCCGATGACCAGGGATTCCTTGATTTCCGGGAGGCGTTCGACGGCTTCGTAGATGTCGGCCGAACCCATGCGGACGCCTTGGCGGTTGAGGGTGGAGTCGGAGCGGCCGTGGATGACGACGGAGCCTCGGGAGGTGAGGGTGATCCAGTCGCCGTGGCGCCAGACGCCGGGGTAGGTGTCGAAGTAGCTGTCGTGGTAGCGGGTGCCGTCGGGGTCGTTCCAGAAGCGGATCGGCATGGAGGGCATGGGGTTGGTGACGACGAGTTCGCCGACCTCGTCGGTGAGGGGTTTGCCGCTGGGGTCCCAGGACTGGAGGTCGGTGCCGAGGCTCGGAGCCTGGAGTTCGCCGATGTGGACGGGGAGGGTGGGGACGGCTCCGGCGAAGCAGGAGCAGACGTCGGTGCCGCCACTGACGGAGGCGATCCAGAGGTCGGCTCCGGTTTCCGCGAACTCGTCGTGGAGCCAGCGGAAGCCGTCGGGCGGGAGGGGGGAGCCGGTGGTACCGACGCACTGGACGCGGGAGAGGTCGTAGTCGCGGGCGGGGTGGATACCGGCCTTGCGGCAGGCCATGACGTAGGCGGCGGAGGTGCCGTAGAGGGTGGCGCCGGTGCGTTCGGCGACGCGCCACTGGGCGCCGGTGTCGGGGTGGCCGGGGCTGCCGTCGTACAGGACGACGGTGGTGCCGGTGAGGAGGCCGGAGACGAGGAAGTTCCACATCATCCAGCCGGTGGAGGTGTACCAGAAGAAGCGGTCCTCGGGGCCAAGGTCGCAGTGCAGGCCGAGTTGTTTGAGGTGTTCGACGAGGATGCCGCCCTGGGACTGGACGATGGCCTTGGGCAGACCGGTGGTGCCGGAGGAGTAGAGCACCCACAGGGGGTGGTCGAACGGGACCTGTTCGAAAGTCGGTTGTACGTCGGCGGAGGTCAGGGCGGCCCAGTCCAGGGCACCTTCGGGAGCCTCGGTGCCGAGCAGGGGGATGTGGACGACGGCGCGCAGGGTGGGCAGTTCGCGGCGGAGTTCGGCGACGATGTCGCGGCGGTCGTGTTCCTTGCCGCCGTAGCGGTAGCCGTCGACGGTGAACAGGACGACGGGTTCGACCTGTTGGAAGCGGTCGAGGACGCTGCGGGCGCCGAAGTCGGGGGCGCAGGAGGTCCAGACGCCGCCGACGGCGGCGGTGGCGAGGAGGGCGACGACGGCTTCGGGGATGTTCGGGAGGTAACCGCTTACCCGGTCTCCTGGGCGTACGCCGAGGGTGCGCAGTTCGGCGGCGAGGGAGCCGACCTGGCGGCGTAGTTCGGTCCAGGTGACGGGGCGTGGTTCGTGGGTCTCGTCGACGTGGAGGAGGGCCGGTTCGTCGGGGCGGGCGTCGGCCGCGCGGAGGGCGTGTTCGGCGTAGTTGAGGGTGGCGCCGGGGAACCATTGGGCGCCGGGCATGGTGCGGTCGCCGAGCACGCGCGCGTAGGGGGTGGAAAAGCGTACGTCGAACCACTCGGTGACGGCCTGCCAGAAGGTTTCGAGTTCGTCGATGGACCAGCGGTGCAGGGCCGGGTATCCGCCCTCGGCGGGGGCGCCGTGGTGTTCCGCCGCCCAGGACTGGAACTGGGTGATCTTGGCCCGGGTGATGCGTTCGGGGTCGGGCTGCCAGAGCGGCGAGGGGTTCGCTGAGGTCATGGGGCGGCTCCCGGGCTGGACGCGTGGTGTGCGTCGGGCGCGCACGACCGAGGTGAGCGCGTGACGCGGGCTGACACGGACGATGCCATGTGATCGACTTCCGCACCAGGGTGCCGCCCGGTTGGTCGACCAGGTGAAGATGTGCTCTCACCTGGGGTGAACGGAAGTTGAACGGCTCACACGAATGGCCCGGTCGGTGGCAGGCTGAGCAGCATGAACGGTCGTGACCTGGTGCGTTCGGTGAAGGGGATCGGTTCTGCGGGGGCTGCTCTGGGGCTGCGCACCGTACGGGCCGCGTGGCGCAGGAGGCGTGCCGACGCCGCCGGGTTGCCGGTGCGGGGCGCGGAGCGCGCGCGGGTGCCCGGCACGGTGCTGGACGTGGAGGCGGGGCCGGGTGGTGGGACGGTCCGGTTCAGCCGGTCCGAGCTGCGGGTGACTGTCGATGTGAACGGGGCGGTCTTCTGGGGCTGGGACGGGGCCTCTCCGGAGCCGTCGTACGCGTTGGCGGGCCGGTGCCCGGAGCCCGATCCGCGGGCCGTTCTGGAGCCGGACAAGGACGGTGGCTGGCGGGTCGTGGCCGAGCGGGTGACGGTGGTCGTCTCGCGGCACGGGGCCATCGAGGTGCGTACGCCCGGTGGGGTGGCCCTGCGGCGTGATCTGCCGCCTCGGTGGTGGGAGCCGGTCGGCGGGGGCGAGGCGCGGTGGATGCAGCGTTCGGAGGTGGCGGCGGACGCGCGGTTCTTCGGACTCGGCGGGCGGGCGGCCGGGCCCCGGCTGCGTGAGGGAACGTATCGGCTGTGGAACACCGACCCCGGTCACGCGTTCGCACCGGGCGATGATCCGCTGTACGTCACGATGCCGGTGCAGATGGTGGTGGCCGACGCGGCGACGCATCTGGTGTTCCACGACACCACGTGGGACGGCTCGGTGACGTTGCGGGAGGGCGAGGAGGGCGCCGGGTCGGGGCACGACCGGCCCGGTACGTCCGAGTTGCGGGTGGACGGCGGTCCGTTGCGCTGCTGGGTGGTCGTGGGCACTCCCGCGCGCGTGCTGCACGCCTGGGCGGCGCTCACGGGGGCTCCGGCGCTGCCGCCGGCGTGGGCGCTGGGGCACCATCACGCGCGGTGGGGCTTCGGGAGCGAGGAGGAGGTGCGGCGGATCGTGGCGGGCTATCGGGAGCACGGGCTGCCGCTCGACGCGATCCATCTGGACATCGATCATTACGACGCCCATCAGGTGTTCACGGTCGACCCGGAGAACTTCCCGAAGCTGCCGGATCTCGCCGACGAGTTGCGGCGGGACGGGATCAGGTTGGTGTCGATCGTCGACGCGGCGGTGAAGGCGCGGCCGGGCAACGCGGTGTACGACAGCGGGACGGCCGAGGACGCGTTCGTGAGGGATGCCTCCGGGCGGGTTCTGGAGGGAGTCGTGTGGCCCGGGGAGTCCGTCTTTCCGGACTTCACGCGTGCGCGTACGCGTGCGTGGTGGGGTCGTTTGTACGAGGAGCGGCTGGCGCAGGGCTTCGCCGGGTTCTGGCACGACATGAACGAGCCGACGTCGTTCACGGCGTTCGGGGAGAACACGTTGCCCCGGTCGGCTCGGCACGACCTGGACGGCCGTGGTGGTGATCATCGCGAGGCGCACAATGTGTACGCGTTGTGCATGGCGAGGGCCGGGTACGAGGGGCTGCGTGAGTTGGCGCCCCATCAGCGGCCGTTCGTCTTCTCGCGCTCCGGGTGGGCCGGGATGCAGCGCTACGGGGGCACGTGGTCGGGGGATGTGGCGACCGGCTGGCCGGGGTTGCGGGCGTCGTTGTCCCTGGTGCTGGGGCTCGGGCTGTGCGGGGTGCCGTACTCGGGGCCCGATGTGGGCGGGTTCGACGGGAGTCCGTCGCCGGAGCTGTATCTGCGCTGGTTCCAGCTCGGGGCCTATCTGCCGCTGTTCCGGACGCACGCGAGTCTGCGGGCGGGGCGCAGGGAGCCATGGGAGTTCGGGGCGGAGGTCCTGGAGTACGCGCGCGTGGCGCTCGTCGAGCGGCGCCGGCTGTTGCCGTACTTCATGACGTTGGCCCATGTGGCGCGTCGTACGGGGGCTCCCTATGTGCGTCCGCTCTGGTGGGCGAGGCCTGAGGACAGGGCGTTGCGGGACTGCGAGGACGCGTTTCTGCTGGGTGACTGTCTGCTGGTGGCGCCCGTTCTTGACGCAAGTGCGGACCGGCGTGCGGTGCAGTTGCCCAGGGGGCTCTGGTACGACGTGGTGACGGGGAAGGCGTATGAGGGGCCTGGGCAGGTGCTGTTGGAGGCGCCCTTGTCGAGGATTCCCGTTCTCGCGCGCGCGGGTGCCGTAGTGCCGGTCCAGGGCGCCGACGACGGCCTGGAGTTGGAGGTGTGGGCACCCGCGCGCGGGCGGACGGGACGGGGGCTCGTGGTGGCGGACGCGGGCGACGGCTGGGACGAGCCGGAGATCGAGCGGTACACCGCGCGTTGGGAAGGGGCGCGTGTGGTGGTGAGGCGGGACGGGGACGAGGGTCCGGTCGAGCCCGCGTATCCCGTGCGGGTACGGGGGCTCGACCGGGGGTGAGTCGTGGTTCGGCTCAGACGTAGCGGCCGTCGAAGAACGCCTGGACGGCCAGGGTGTGCAGCGGGAAGGCGAGTTCGGTGGGCCTGCGCAGCAGGTGCCAGCCCTCCGTCTCGTCCGTCTCGGCGGGCGGCGGCAGGTTGGCGGCCGGGCGCTCGGGAAGCAGCCCGAACAGCAGCAGATGGCCGTCGGGCGAGCTCATGGCGTCGGCGAGGCGCACGTCGCGGTCGGCCGCGGTGATGCCTGTCTCCTCCTTGAGTTCACGGACGACGGCGTGCCGCCAGTCCTCCCGGTGGTCGATGAAGCCGCCGGGCAGGGCGGTGCCCCCGCGCGCGGGGGCGATGGTCCGTGTGATCACGACAAGGGCCGTGCCCTTGGTGTCGTACACGGGCTGGAGGGCCACCGCGACGGGGAGCGGATTGCGGTAGGCCACGGTGTGGCAGGCGTCGCAGGTGCGCGGCCAGCCGGAAACGCCCTCTCCGTAGGGCGCTCCGCAACTCGAACAGTGTGAGTCGAGTGCGGAGTTGGCGGTTCGGTGTTGATTTGCGGACACGCGGCGGACTGTATCCGATCATCTGCTGGTCGTCTCACGGGGGCGGCTCAATGCGCCATCGCTTCTGGCAGCGGATACGGGTGAGGGACGGCCGCAACCACCCCCGTGGGCCCCGGCCGTCCCTCCCGATACTCCGACGCCGGTGGAGGCCCGTTGGTTCTCCCGGGACCTGCCCAATTCGCGCTGCTCGTGCCAGACTCCTGACGCTCCATCAGATCCGCTCACCGGGGAGGGATTTTGTCGCGTAATCGCACACCCGTGGTCGCCGGTTGGTTCCGTGGGGAGGGCGCCGGCTTCCGGCTGCTGGGCACTCGCTGTTCGGCCTGCGCCTCGGTGTTCTTCCCGCGTGAGGACGTCCACTGCCGCAACCCCGGCTGTCCGGGCGGTGAACTGGTGGAGGTGCCCCTGTCACGACGAGGTCGGGTGTGGTCGTACACGGACAGCCGGTATCGGCCTCCGTCACCCTACGTGTCCGATCCGGAACTTTCGTGGGAGCCGTACGCGTTGATCGCTGTGGAACTGGCCGCGGAGCGCCTCGTGGTGCTGGGACAGGCCGTTCCCGGGGTCACCGTCGCCGATCTGACGGTGGGCATGGAGGTGGAGGTCGTCCCCGGTGTGCTGAGCGAGGACGCGGAGACGACCTGGACGACATGGCACTGGCGGCCGACGGGGGTGACGGCATGACGGGTGAGGTGGCGGTGCTCGGCGCGGGGATGCATCCGTGGGGCAAGTGGGGAAGGAGTTTCGTCGAGTACGGCACAGTGGCCGCGCGGAAGGCGCTGGAGGACGCGGGGGTCGACTGGCGGGAGGTCGACTCGGTCGTCGGGGCGGACACGGTGCGTGGCGGCTATCCCGGGTATGTGGCGGGGGCGACCTTCGCCAAGGCGCTCGGGTGGCAGGGGGCACGGGTGACGAGCGTGTACGCGGCCTGTGCGTCCGGGGCGCAGGCGATCGCGACCGCGCGGGCCCAGATCCTCGCCGGGCTCGCGGACGTCGTCCTCGTCGTGGGCGCGGACTCGGCGCCCAAGGGGTTCTTCCGGCCGGCGGGCGGTGATCGGCCGGACGATCCGGACTGGCTGCGGTTCCGGGTCCTCGGGGCGACCAATCCGACGTACTTCGGGCTGTACGCGCGTCGACGGATGGCGATGCACGGGGACACCCCGGAGGACTTCGCGCGGGTCAAGGTGAAGAACTCCGCGATGGGGGCGCTCAATCCGTACGCGCGCTACCGCAAGCGGGTCACCGCCGAGGAGGTCGCGGGTTCCGCCGTGGTCGCCGATCCACTGCGATTGTTGGACATCTGTGCGACGTCGGACGGCGGTGCGGCGCTCGTGCTGGCCGGCATGGAGTTCGCGCGACGGCACGGCGTGGCCGAGCCCGTGCGGATACGGGCGGTGTCCACGGTGACGCCCCGTTACCCCAACACGGTGCTGGATCTGCCGGACATCGCCACGGACTCGGCAGCCGCCGTGGAGCCGTTCGCCGAGTCGTTCCGGGCGTCGATCGCGAGGGCGGCCTACGAAGAGGCGGGCATCGGGCCCGAGGACCTCTCGCTGGCCGAGGTCTACGACCTGTCCACGGCACTGGAGTTGCAGTGGTACGAGGACCTGGGGCTGTGCGGCGAGGGTGAGGGCGCGAAGCTTCTCAGGGACGGCGCGACGGCGTTGGGCGGGCGCATACCCGTGAACGTCAGCGGGGGGCTGGCCTCCTTCGGGGAGGCGGTTCCGGCCCAGGCGATCGCCCAGGTGTGCGAGCTGGTTCGGCAGCTGCGGGGCGAGGCGGGTGACCGGCAGGTGGCGGGCGCGCGCGTGGGGATCACCGCGAACCAGGGGTTGTTCGGGCACGGGTCCGCGGTCATCGCGGTCCGATGAGGTGCGCTCGGGCGCCGGAGCGGCTCAACCATTGCTGTCGGTCTTATTGACGCCCCTCGGGTGCCGGTGAACACTTCCCGTGTCGGTCGGCATCGCCGTATTCGGGCGCCTTTGCGCAGTGCGCCGTTCGGGCCTCCCGTCCGTGTGACGGGCCATCCCCCATGGGCGAGTCGGCTGCGACGGCACGCTCGTCATGGACGCCGGGCGGGGCGCGGGACCTCCCTGCCTTCGGCTGAACCAGCCATGGGAACGCACCCTGCACGGAAGGGCCGGGGTCGATCGCCCCGGGTCGGGTCTAGGAGCCGCCATGAGCAACGGAGACATCTTCGTCGGTGAGGTCATCGGTACGGCCATCCTGATTCTCTTCGGCGCCGGTGTGTGCGCCGCCGTCACACTCCGGTTCTCGAAGTCGAGAGCGTCGGGCTGGATCGTCATCGCGTTCGGTTGGGGCTTCGCGGTCCTCGCGGGCGCCTACACGGCCGCTCCGCTGTCGGGCGGGCACCTCAACCCGGCGGTGACCGTCGGCATCGCGGTCGACACGGAGACGTGGGACAAGGTCTGGGTCTATCTGCTGGGCCAGTTGGTGGGCGCGATGCTCGGGGCGGTCCTCGCCTATCTGGTCTACCTCGCGCAGTTCCAGGCGAACGTCCGTCAGGAGGGCACCACCGAGGGCACGGTGGACAAGCCGACGCCGACCCTCGGGATCTTCTCCACGATCCCCGAGATCCGGAACCCGACGGCCAACCTGATCACCGAGATCATCGCGACGATCGCCCTGGTGCTGCCGATCCTCGCGTTCGGCCGGAACACCGGCATCGGCATCGGCCAGATCCCCGGCGAAGAAGCCGGAATCTATGGCTCCGGCATTTCGATCCTCCTGGTGTCGTTCCTGGTCGTCGGCATAGGCCTCTCCCTGGGCGGGCCCACCGGCTACGCGATCAACCCGGCACGCGACCTCGGCCCGCGCATCGCGCACACCTTCCTGCCGATCCCGAACAAGGGCACCTCCGACTGGGGTTACGCCTGGATTCCGGTGGTCGGCCCGCTGGTCGGCGGAGTTCTCGCGGGCCTCATCTACAACGCAGCCTTCTGACGCAACCGACGTCACACGTAAGGGGATGTCATGCCGGACAACGCCCAGAAGTACGTCGCCGCCATCGACCAGGGCACCACCTCCAGCCGCTGCATCGTCTTCGACCAGGGCGGTGCGATCGTCGCCGTCGACCAGCGCGAGCACCGTCAGATCTTCCCCAAGCCCGGCTGGGTGGAGCACGACGCCACCGAGATCTGGTCGAAGGTGCAGGCGGTGGTCGCCGGTGCGATCGCCAAAGCGGGCCTGCGCGCGGACCAGATCAGCGCGCTCGGCATCACCAACCAACGTGAAACGACGGTCCTGTGGGACCGCGCCACCGGCAAACCCGTGCACAACGCGATCGTCTGGCAGGACACCCGAACCTCCGCGCTCTGTACCGAACTCGGCGGCACGGACGGGCAGGATCGTTTCCGTGAGCAGACCGGGCTACCGCTGGCCAGCTACTTCTCCGGGCCGAAGGCCGCCTGGCTGCTCGACAACGTGCCGGGGCTCAGGGCCCGCGCCGAGCGCGGCGAGATCGCCTTCGGCACGATCGACTCCTGGCTGATCTGGAACCTCACCGGGGGCACGGACGGCGGACGGCATGTCACCGACGTCACCAATGCCGGGCGCACCATGCTGATGAACCTGGACACCCTCCAGTGGGACGCCTCGATCCTCTCCGCGATGGACGTCCCGGAGGCGGTCCTCCCGGAGATCAGGTCCTCCGCCGAGGTGTACGGCACCGCCGTGGGCCCTCTCGCGGGCGTCCCCGTCGCGTCGGCGCTCGGCGACCAGCAGGCGGCGGTGTTCGGGCAGGCCTGCTACGACGTGGGAGCCGCCAAGAACACCTACGGCACCGGCAGCTTCCTGCTGCTCAACACCGGGAACCGGCCCGTGCCGTCGAAGAGCGGGCTGCTGACGACCATGGGGTACAAGATCGGCGACGAGGCCCCGGTGTACTGCCTGGAGGGCTCGATCGCGATCACGGGCGCCCTGGTGCAGTGGTTCCGCGACCAGCTCGGGATCATCCGTACCGCCGACGAGATCGAGACCCTGGCCGCGAGTGTCGACGACAACGGCGGGGCGTACATCGTGCCCGCGTTCTCGGGTCTGTTCGCGCCCTACTGGCGCTCGGACGCGCGCGGTGTCATCACCGGGTTGACCCGGTACGTCACCAAGGCGCATCTCGCGCGGGCGGTGCTGGAGGCGACGAGTTGGCAGACGCGTGAGGTCGTGGACGCCATGTTCCAGGACTCCGGCGTGCACATCACAGCGCTCAAGGTCGACGGCGGTATGACCAGGAACGGCCTCCTGATGCAGCACCAGGCCGATGTCCTGGACGTTCCGGTGATCCGCCCCAAGGTGTCGGAGACGACCTGCCTGGGCGCCGCGTACGCCGCCGGACTCGCCACCGGGGTGTGGAACGACCTCGACGAACTGAAGTCGCACTGGCAGAAGGACGTCGAGTGGGCGCCGGCCATGGATGCCTCCGTCCGTGACCGCGAGTACCACAAGTGGCGCAAGGCCGTGGAGAAGAGCCTGGACTGGCACGAGGACGACCCGAGCTGAGATCGGGCTCCACGCGCGTGTGCGTCGTTCAGGCCGATCGGGCTCCACGCGCGCGTGTGGTCGTCCATATGAAGCGAGGCTCACGCGCGCGTGCTCTGAGGCTGCGGCTCGTACCCCGGTCGGCGGGGGTACGGGCCGCTTCTCAGGTGGTGACAGTCTGGCGGTTCTCCGTCGCGTAGGTCATCGCGTGGCGGACGACGGCGACGAGGACCTCCTTGACCGACTCCCGGCGGCGCGCGTCGCACAGGACGACGGGCACATCGGGATCGAGGTCGAGGGCCTGACGGACGGTCTCGGCCGGGTAGCGTGCGGCGCCCTCGAAGCAGTTGACCGCGATCACGAAGGGGATGGATCGGCGCTCGAAGTAGTCGACGGCGGCGAAGCAGTCCTCCAGACGCCGGGTGTCGGCGAGCACCACGGCGCCCAGGGCGCCGGTCGCCAACTCGTCCCAGAGGAACCAGAAACGGTCCTGGCCTGGCGTCCCGAAGAGGTACAGGACGAGGTCCTCGCGCAGGGTGATGCGCCCGAAGTCCATGGCGACGGTCGTGGTCGTCTTGGCCTCCACGCCGCTGGTGTCGTCGAACGGGCGGCCGGCCTCGGTGAGCACCTCCTCGGTGCGCAGCGGTTTGATCTCGCTGACCGCGCCGACGCAAGTCGTCTTGCCCACGCCGAAGCCGCCGGCCACGAGAATCTTGAGCGTGACGGGCTCGACCGGGGGTGTGCCGCGCTCAGTGCGCCCGAGGATCATCGGTCTCTTTCTCCTGCTGGATGGTTGTCGCGCGGTGGTGGCCCGTAGCCCCCGCCGCCCGGGGTTTCGATGACTAGTACGTCGCCGGGGCCGATGTCCACCGCATCGCTCCCGCCGAGTTCCACGACGGCGCCGTCCGCGCGCTCCACCCGGTTGACGCCCAGCGCTCCGGGTGCGCCGCCGGCCATCCCGTAGGGCGGGACCCTGCGGTGCTGCGACAGCGTGGAGACGGTCATCGGCTCGTGGAAGCGGATACGGCGTACGGCACCGTCGCCGCCGCGCCACCGTCCGTCGCCGCCGCTGCCCCTTCGGACGGCGAACTCCTCCAGTCGGACGGGCAGACGCCACTCCAGGACCTCGGGGTCGGTGAGCCGGGAGTTGGTCATGTGCGTCTGTACGACGGGTGCGCCCGGGAAGCCGTCACCGGCGCCCGAACCGGAGGCGATGGTCTCGTAGTACTGGTGGCGTTCGTTGCCGAAAGTGACGTTGTTCATGGTGCCGGAGCCCTCCGCCTGGACGCGCAGGGCGGCGTAGAGAGCGCCGGTGATGGCCTGTGAGGTCTCGACGTTGCCCGCGACGACGGCGGCCGGAGGTTCCGGGGACAGCATGGAGCCGGGCGGGACGACGATGTCGAGGGGGCGCAGACAGCCGTCGTTGAGCGGGATGTCGTCGGCGACGAGGGTGCGGAAGACGTACAGGACGGCCGCGTTGACCACGGCGTAGGGTGCGTTGAAGTTGCCGGCGAGCTGTGCGGAGGTGCCGGTGAAGTCGATGGTCGCGCAGCGGTTCTCACGGTCCACGCGCACCGCGACGCGGATGACGGCACCGGAGTCGGTCTCGTAGGTGTACTCGCCGTCGTCGAGGGCGTCGATCACGCGGCGCACGGCTTCCTCGGCGTTGTCCTGGACGTGGCTCATGTACGCCTGGACGACATCGAGCCCGAAGTCGTCGATCATACGGACGACTTCGTCGACGCCTTTGCGGTTGGCGGCGATCTGGGCGCGCAGGTCCGCGAGGTTGGTGCCGGGGTTGCGGGAGGGATGGGGTGCCTCGGTGAGGAGGCGGAGGGTCTCCTGTTCGCGGAAGCGGCCGTTCTCGGCGAGGAGCCAGTTGTCGAAGAGGATGCCCTCCTCGTCGATGGTGCGGCTGTTCGCCGGCATGGAGCCGGGCTGGATGCCGCCGATCTCGGCGTGATGGCCGCGCGAGGCTACGTGGAACAGGATGCGGTCACCCTGTGTGTCGAAGACCGGGGTGATGACCGTGATGTCGGGCAGGTGGGTGCCGCCGTGGTACGGGTCGTTGACGGCGTAGGTGTCGCCCGGCCGCATGGTGGTGCCGCGTCGGCGGATGACCTCCTTGACGCTGGTGCCCATGGAGCCCAGGTGCACGGGGATGTGCGGGGCGTTGGCGACCAGATTGCCGTCGGGGTCGAAGAGGGCGCAGGAGAAGTCGAGGCGTTCCTTGATGTTGACCGACTGGGCGGTGGACTCCAGTCGGGCGCCCATCTGTTCGGCGATGGACATGAAGAGGTTGTTGAAGACCTCCAGCAGAACCGGATCACTTTTCGTGCCGTGATCGGAACTCTCCGTGACGGCCGCGCGTTCCATGACCAGATGCCCGTCGTGGGTCGTCGCGGCCCGCCAGCCGTCGTCCACGACGGTCGTCGCGCCGGCCTCGGCGATGATCGCGGGGCCGGTGACGGATTCGCCGGGGGCCAGTTCCTCGCGGCGGTGCAGGGGGACGTCGTGCCAGGCACCGCCGGTGTGGAGGCTGACCGTCCGGGGGGTGGCGGTGCGGCCTTCGTACGGGGCGAGGGCGGAGAGATCGGGGGGTGTGGTGAGGCCGGTGGCTTCCACGGAGAGGGCTTCGACGACGATCGGTCGGTCGAGGGTGAAGGAGTACGTGGCGCGATGACGTTCTTCGAAGGAGCGCCGCATGGTGTCGGGCTCGGTCAGCTCGACGGTCAGGGCGGTGTCGGTGCCGTCGTAGCGCAGCTGGGCGCGGCGGGTGACGCGGATACGGTCCTGGGGGACGTCCTCGGCGAGGAGTTCGGCGCGGGCGGCGCTCTCCAGGTCGCCGGCGGTGTCCAGGACGCCGGGCATGGAGGTCGGCTCCAGTGGGGCCTCCACGGACTGCTCACGCATGGCGGTGGCGTCGGCGAGGCCGATGCCGAGCGCGGAGAGCAGCCCGGCCATGGGCGGGACGAGGACGGTACGGATGCCGAGCGAGTCGGCAACCATGCACGCGTGCTGACCGCCCGCTCCACCGAAGGTGGTGAGCGCGTAGCGGGTGACGTCGTGGCCCTTCTGGACGGAGATCCGTTTGACGGCGTTGGCGATGTTGGCCACCGCGATCTGGAGGTAGCCCTCGGCGACCTGCTCGGGGGTGCGGTCGTCGCCGGTGCGGTCGCGGATCTCGCGCGCCAGGTCGGCGAAGCGCTCGCGGACCAGGGCGTCGTCGAGCGGCCGGTCGCCGTCGGGCCCGAACACCTGGGGGAAGTGGGCGGGTTGGATACGGCCGAGCACGACGTTGGCGTCGGTGACGGTGAGCGGGCCGCCCGCCCGGTAGCAGGCGGGGCCCGGGTCCGCGCCCGCCGAGTCCGGCCCTACGCGGTAGCGGGAGCCGTCGAAGTGCAGCACGGAGCCACCACCTGCGGCGACGGTGTGGATGTCCAGCATGGGCGCCCGCAGGCGCACACCGGCGATCTGGGTGGTGAAGGCCCGTTCGTACTCGCCGGCGAAGTGCGAGACGTCGGTGGAGGTGCCGCCCATGTCGAAGCCGATGACCCGGTCGAAGCCGGCGAGTTGCGACATACGGGCCATGCCGACGATGCCACCGGCCGGCCCGGAGAGGATGGCGTCCTTGCCGCGGAACTGGCCGGCTTCGGTGAGCCCTCCGTTGGACTGCATGAACATCAGCCGTACGCCCCGCAGTTCGTCGGCGACATGCCGGACGTAGCGGCGGAGCACGGGCGACAGGTAGGCGTCGACGACGGCCGTGTCCCCGCGCGGGACGAGCTTCATGAGGGGGCTGACCTCGCTGGACAGCGAGATCTGGGGGAAGCCGATCCGGGCCGCCAGCTCACCGACGGCCTGTTCATGGGCGGGGTGGAGGTGGCTGTGCATACAGACGACGGCGACCGCGCGGATGCCGTCGTCGTACGCCGATCGGAGGTCGTCGGCGAGGGCGTCCAGGTCGGGGGCGCGCAGGACGGTGCCGTCGGCGCCGATGCGTTCGTCGACCTCGACGACCCGCTCGTGAAGCAGTTCGGGGAGCTGGATCTCGCGGGCGAAGATGTGCGGTCGGTTCTGGTAGGCGATCCGCAGGGCGTCGCGAAAGCCCCGGGTGATGACGAGGAGGGTGCGTTCGCCGGTGCGCTCCAGCAGGGCGTTGGTGGCGACGGTGGTGCCCATGCGGACGGCCTCGATGGGGGCGTCGGAGCCGTCGAGGAGCTCCCTGACTCCCGCGACGGCCGCGTCCGCGTACCGCGCGGGGTTGTCGGAGAGGAGTTTGTGGGTGAGCAGGCGGCCGTCCGGTCGGCGCGCGACGACATCGGTGAACGTACCGCCCCGGTCGACCCAGAACTGCCAGCCTGTCACGTATCCACTCCGCTTCCGCGCTGCTCAGAGCGCCCGGAGGCCGTTGATCACGTCGCGCAGAATACTCTCGTCCACCAGCTCGGCGGGCGGTACGGGACGTGTCACATGGACGAGTTCCTCGTCCACGAGGTCTCCGACGAGGACGCGGATCACGCCGACGGGCAGGTCCAGCTCGGCGCCCAGCTCGGCCACCGTCTGCGGGGTGTCACGGCAGAGCTCGACGATCCGGACGTGCTCCGGGGCGAGCGAGTGGTCCTCCTCCGGGTCGTCGACATGCGGTTCGGTGACGACGACGGCGATCAGATCCAGGCGGTGCTGGACCGCGTGGCTGGTGCGCCCCCGTGTCATCGCATACGGACGGACCACGGGTCCGGCGTCGTCGTCGAACCAGTGGCTGCTTCCCTGACCGTCTCGGCTCATGCCATCCCACTACCCGCCCTGGCGCGCATCGCTGCGCGGGGCGGAGCCCAGGTGGACGCCGACCCGCTTGACCAGCAGCGTCATCTCGTAGGCGACCTGCCCGATGTCGGCGCCCGAGTCGGCCAGGACGGCGAGGCAGCTGCCGTCACCGGCGGCCGTGACGAACAGGAAGGCCTCGTCGAGCTCAACGACGGTCTGGCGGACGTTGCCCGCCTCGAAGTGGTGGCCGACACCCTTGGCGAGGCTGTGGAATCCGGAGGAGACAGCGGCCAGGTGCTCGCTGTCCTCTCTGGTGAGGTCCTTGGAGACGCCCGTGGGCAGTCCGTCGCCGGAGAGCACGAGCGCCTTGCGGATGCTGGCGACGCGCTCCACCAGGTCGTCCAGGAGCCAGTTCAGCTCTCCGGACGTACCGTTCGCGGTGGGACCTGCGGCATTCGGTGCGGTCATCGACCGTCCCCCTTCGTTCCTCGTGGTGCTGAGACGTCCCGGGCATCGGTGCCCTCGGCGTTCTCCTCGCGGCCCCGCTGCCACCCCCGCTGGAGCGAGGCCATGCGGTTGCGTACCTCGTCGGCGTCGCGCTCGGCGGGGTCCGGTCCCTGTGCGGGGCGGGCCCTGTCTCGCTCGCCCCGCCGCTCGGGGCCGTTCTTCAACTGCGGTGCCAGGTTGGCCTGTCGGACTCGACGCGGCAGCGGGCTCTGTGCCGATTCTGCCTGGTCGGCCGTCGTGTCCGTACGCGGGGTGGTTGCCCCTGCGGCCAGTTGCGGGGTCGTCGGGGTCGTGTCGCTCGGCGCGGTCGTGCGACGGCGCTGCGGCAGTGCGGTGAGCGGCCGGGTGTCGGCGATCCCCGGCTCCCCGTGCTGCTCGGATTCGTCCTCCGGGCGCCTGGGCCTCGGGCCCGTCACCGGGCGGCCGTGCGAGCTGACCAGATGGGGTGTCCGGCGCTGCGGCAGCGGCACGGGACCGACCGTCGGGTCGGGGTCGGTGAGCTGGGCGGGCGCCGCCTCGCCACCGCGCGCCGGAGGCTGCTGCTGGTCGTCGGTGATTCCGGTAAGCGCGCGGCGGAACAGACCGCCCTCTTCGCCGTCCTCGTCCTCCAGGACGGCCGGGAAACCACCGAGCGGGTCCAGGTCGACGGGTGCTTCCAGCTCGACCGGGCCGTCGAGGATGCCGGCGGACAGCCCCGGAAGGCGTACCGGCACCTGGGAGAGGGCGGCCTTGCGCTCCTCCTCCAACTCGGCCTCGCGGCTGGGGTGGACGCGGTCGAGACGGAAGCCGATGCCGTTGGTGTCCGGGACGTCGTCGGTGAGCAGGGCGTCGGGGATGAAGACGACGGCCGTGGTGCCGCCGTACGGCGACGGTTGGAGGGAGACGCGGACCTTCTGCCGCTGGGCGAGACGGCTGACCACGAAGAGGCCGAGCCGGTCGGTGTCGGAGAGTTCGAAGTCGGGGGTCTCGGCGAGTTTGAGGTTGGCGTCGAGGAGCGCCTCGGCCGCCATACCGAGGCCGCGGTCGTGGATCTCCAGGGTGAAGCCGTTGGCGACGCGCTCGCCGAGGACCTGCACGGCGGTGTGCGGGGGCGAGAACACCGTGGCGTTCTCGAGGAGTTCGGCCACGAGGTGGGTGAGGTCGGCGACTGCGGGGCCGGTGACGGCGACGCGGGGCAGTCGGCGGACCTCGATGCGCTCGTAGTCCTCGACCTCGGCGACGGCGGCGCGGACCACGTCCATGAGCTGGATGGGTTTGCGCCACTGCCGGGACGGGGCGGCGCCGGAGAGGATGACCAGGCCCTCGGCGTGCCGGCGCATACGGGTGGTCAGGTGGTCCAGGCGGAACAGGTCGGCGAGTTCGTCGGTGTCGTCGGTCCGGCGCTCCATGGTGTCGAGGAGGGTGAGCTGCTTGTGGAGCAGGACCTGGCTGCGCCGGGCGAGGTTGACGAAGACCTCGGAGATGCCGCTGCGGAGTTCGGACTGTTTGACGGCGGCTTCGACGGCGGCCCGCTGCAGGGTGTTGAGGGCCTGGCTGACCTCGCCCATCTCGTTCTTGTCGTACTCCAGCCGCGGTACTTCGGTCTCGACGTCGACCTGTTCGCCGGCGGCGAGGCGGCGCATCACGCTGGGCAGCCGCACCCCGGCGGTGTCGTGGGCCTCCTGGCGGAGTCGGCGCAGGTCACGGATGAGGACCCGGCCGATGCGTACGGACATGAAGAGAGAGAGGAGGAGGGCGACGAGGCCGAGGACGCAGCCGATGACCGCCTTGAGGATGACATTGGTGGCCAGGGGCCGGACGCGGTCCTGGTAGCGGTCGCCGGCGTCGACGCTGAGTTCGCGGAGGTCGGAGAGCACGGGTTCCACGGCGGTGTCCCAGCTCTTGGCGCTGACACCGGCGGAGCGGCCGGGGGTGGAGGCGATGACGGCCTGTTCGACGGAGCGCAGGGGCGCGGTGTTGGCGTTCTTCCAGTAGCGGTCGAAGCGGTCGCGGTCGTCGGAGGGCAGCAGGGGCAGGCTGATCTCATACATCAGCGTGCGCTGGGCGACGAGGTCGGAGAAGTCGCGGATCTCGTCGCGGCTGATCCGGCCCTTGACGAGGACGGCGCTGAACAGGGCGTCCTCGCGGGAGAGGAGTTCACGGGCGCGGCCGAGGTTGATCAGCGCGCGGCCCTGCTTGTCCATCTCGACGTTGTCGAGGGCGGGGAGGTTGGCGAGGAGGGAGAAGCAGGGGTCGACCAGGCCGTTGTACTCGTTGAGGGCCCGGGGCACGTCGACGGTGCCCTGTTCGACGCTGGTGCGCAGGGCGGACAGTCCGTCGAGGGCCTCCTGGATCGCCGTGAGCCGCTGGGCGGTGGCTTCGCCCATCTCGTCCCGCAGTTCGGCGTCGTCGGCGTGGGCGCGGAACTCCTCGACGGCCTGGTCGGTGGCGTCGCGGCTGCGTCCGAGGGCGTCGAGCGCGTCGGGGGCGTCGCGGTCGGCCAGATAGACGAGGGTCTGACGGCGTTCCTGCTGGAGGACGCGGATGGTGTCCTCGGTGGGGAAGCCGACCTTCTCGACAATGTCCGCCACCCGGAACAGATCGCTCGCCTCACGGCCCGTCAGCACCGTGGCGAACGCCCAGACCGCGGTCAGGGACACCAGGGGCACAAGCAGCAGTGCCACGATCTTCCGGCGGATCGATTTCCCGCGAAAGCGCATGGCCTCCCCCAGCTTGACCCCCACCCGACCTGGGGGCACACATGTGCGTCAACAAACGGCGAGAGCCTACTACCGACACACAGGTATCTCGAAGGGCTGTCCGAACGCACATCCCGCCAGGGCTGAACCGGACATGGGGAGTTGTCCGCTCATTGGGGGAGATTGCCGCCCGCTGTCGGGAACTTGAACCGGTCGCGGCGCGTCTGGGAAGTCGGGGCGGTTGGCCGGATTTTTTCGTTCTTCGGGAATCTTCGGCGCACGTCGATCGTCTTTCTGTACGGGAATGGGGGGCGGAATGGGCCACAGACCCCGCATGACTCTCCCAGGTGGCGTAAATCGGAGGAAGTCGGGCACCAGTGGGGGGCCGGATCGCGTGATCCGGGTGCTCTTGGTCGACCGGCGGTGGGGAGTGACACGTTGATGGGCACGGCTGAGCGGCGCCTGGCGCCCGGGGAAGGTGCGGTGGCGCCGGAGTCGTCGGCGCCGGGCGCTCAGACACCGGAGGACGACCTCCCGGCGGGCGAGGGTGCCGCGGCGGAGGAGCGGCAGATCGCCATGAGGGACGGCGGGGCGGCCGAAGAGCGGGTGTATTACCGGCCGTTGTGGATCGAGGAGCCCGCGCGCAAGCGGCGACTGCCCGATCCGGTGCGGACGGCGGCGGTGCGCGCGGTCATCATCATCGCGGTGACGCTGGTCCAGGCCATGGTGGCGGTCCTGTGCACCCTGGCGGGTTCCTGGCTGGCGTTCCCCATGGTGCTGAGCAGTGTGGCAAGCACGGTCATGGCGACCTGGGGCGTGCTGGACGTCTGGGTCACCCGACAGGTGTGGAGCCAGCGCAATGGCGTGGTGTCGGTCCCCAGCAGCAGTGCGCGCGCCTTGCGGCGCGAGCGGCGCCGTGCCCGGCGTGAGGCTCGGGCGGCGGAGCGCGCCCAGGAGCGGATACGTCAGCGGGGTGGTGCCGGGCAGCTGTCGCACCCGTAGGGCCACCCCGCTGCCCTTCTGACCAGGCGTGTTGACCGTCACATTTGGCATGGAACGAGCCTCCCCGGTTAGGCGCTCAGCCGCCGGAGCGCCTCGCACGGCGCTGACCAGGAGGAACGAGAGACATGCCCGAACTTTTCATCGGCGGAGCGTGGCGGTCCGCACGCGGCGGGGGGACACGGGAGATCCGCTGCCCCGCCGACGGCAGCCTGGTCGCGATCGTCGACGAGGCGGACGGCGGGGACACGGAGGAGGCGATCGCGGCCGCCCGTCTGGCCTTCGACGAGGGCCCCTGGCCCACCACCCCTGCCGTCGACCGCGGTGAGCTGCTGCTCCGGGTCGCCGATCTCCTCGTACGCGACAAGGACGCGCTCGCCCGCGCCGAGTCCCTCGACACCGGTAAGCGGCTGGTGGAGAGCGAGTACGACATCGACGACATCGTGAACTGCTTCCGGTACTTCGGGCGTGCGGCCACCGAGGAGACGGGCCGGGTCGTCGACACCGGGTCGCGGACGGTCGACAGCCGGGTCGTGTACGAGCCGGTCGGGGTGTGCGCGCTGATCACCCCGTGGAACTATCCGCTGCTCCAGACGGCCTGGAAGGTCGCCCCGGCGCTGGCGGCGGGCAACACGTTCGTGCTGAAGCCGAGCGAGTTGACTCCGCACACCGCGGTCCATCTGATGCGGCTTCTGGAGGAGGCGGGGCTGCCGGCCGGTGTGGCCAACCTGGTGCTCGGCGCCGGGCCCGAGGCGGGCGCTCCACTCGCCGAGCACCCGGATGTGGACCTGCTCTCCTTCACCGGTGGCCTGCTGACGGGCCGTCGGCTGATGGCGGCCGCCGCGGGCACGGTGAAGAAGGTCGCGCTGGAACTCGGCGGCAAGAACCCGAACATCGTGTTCGCCGACGCCGACTTCGACACGGCCGTCGACATGGCGCTGACCGCGGTGTTCCTGCACTCGGGGCAGGTGTGTTCGGCGGGGGCACGGCTGCTGGTGGAGGACTCGCTGCACGACCGGTTCGTCGACGAGGTCGTACGGCGGGCGCGGGAGATCCGGCTCGGGGGGCCGTTCGACGAGCGGGCGCAGACGGGGCCGCTGATCTCGGCGGCCCATCGTACGAAGGTCGAGGAGTACGTCGCCAAGGGCATCGCGGAGGGCGCGGTACTGCGTTGCGGCGGCGAGCGGCCGTCCGGCGGGGTGTACGACAAGGGCTTCTACTATCTGCCGACCGTGCTGGACGAGTGCGCGAGCACGATGTCCGTGGTCCAGGACGAGTCGTTCGGGCCGGTGTTGACCGTGGAGCGGTTCCGCGGCGAGGACGAGGCCGTGCGACTGGCCAACGACACCGTCTACGGGCTCGCGGGCGCCGTATGGACGACGGACGAGGCCAGGGCGCAGCGGGTCGCGGCCCGGCTGCGGATCGGCACGGTGTGGATCAACGACTACCACCCGTATGTGCCGCAGGCCGAGTGGGGCGGCTTCAAGCAGTCCGGTTTCGGCCGCGAACTCGGTCCCGCGGGGCTCGCCGAGTACCGCGAGGCGAAGCACATCTGGCGCAACACCGCCCCGAAGCCTCAGGGTTGGTTCGCCTGACCCCCTCACCGCTTTCGGCACCCGCAGGAGCCACTCCCTCTCCCCCAAGGCCCCCAGGAGTCCGCTCATGACGACGATCGACCATCCGACCGGACCGCAGAACGCCAAGGACGGCACCGAGGACGACGCCGAACTCGCCGAGTTCGGCTACAAGCCCGAACTCAAGCGCACCCTCGGCAACTTCCACACCTTCGCGGCCGGGATCAGCTATATCTCCATCCTCACCGGCACCTTCCAGCTGTTCTACTTCGGCTACGGCAGCGGCGGCCCCGCGTACTGGTGGTCGTGGCCGATGGTGTTCGTCGGCCAGTTCATGGTGGCGCTCTGTTTCGCCGAACTGGCGGCCCGCTTCCCGGTGGCGGGCTCGGTCTACAACTGGTCGAAGAAGATAGGCAATCCGCATCTCGGCTGGCTCGCCGGCTGGATGATGCTGATCGCCTCCATCGTGTCGATCGCGGCGGTGGCGCTCGCCTACCAGTTGACGCTGCCGCAGATCTCCGATGTGTTCCAGGTGGTCGGTGACGGCACCGGCAAGTACGACGTGGCGACCAACGCGGTCATCCTGGCCGCGGTGTTGATCCTGTTCACCACGCTGGTGAATGCCTTCGGCGTGAAGCTGATGGCCACGATCAACACGGCGGGCGTGTTCATCGAGTTGATCGCCACGGTCGTCCTGATCGTGCTGTTCGCCGTGCACATCACCCGTGGCCCGCAGGTGGTCATGGAGACGAACGGCACCGGAGCGGGCTACGGCACCGGCTACCTGGGCGCGTTCCTCGTGGCCTCGCTGGCGTCCGCGTACGTCATGTACGGCTTCGACACGGCCGCGTCGCTCGGCGAGGAGTCGCTGGACCCGTCCCGCAACGCACCGCGCGCCATCATCCGCGCGATCGTCGCCTCCTTCGTCCTCGGTGGCCTGATCCTGCTGCTCGCGCTGATGAGCGTGTCCAGCCTGAAGGGCGAGCAACTGTCCACGGACGGTCTGCAGTACGTCGTCCTGGATGTGCTCGGGCCGACGGCCGGCAAGGCGATGCTGTGGTGTGTGCTGATCGCGGTCACGGTGTGCGCGCTGGCCGTGCACACGGCGGCGATCCGGCTGGCCTTCGCGATGGCCCGGGACAACAACCTGCCCGCGTCCTCGCTGCTGGCCAAGGTCAGCCCGCGCTTCCAGACGCCGGTCCTCCCCGCCGTGATCATCGGTGTTCTGGCCCTGGCGATCCTGGTCGTGAACATCCGTCAGCCGCAGATCTTCACCGTGGTCACCAGCATCGGCATCATCATGATCTACCTGGCCTATCTGGGCGTCACCGCGCCGATGCTGGTGGCGCGGCTGCGCGGCAGGTGGCAGCCCGCCGGGGACGGCAGGTTCTCCCTCGGCCGCTGGGGGCTCCTCGTCAACATCGTCGCCGTGGTGTGGGGGGCCGCCATGACCCTCAATCTGATCTGGCCGCGCGCCTCCGTCTACAACGCGAGCGCCCCTTTCCACTGGTACCTCAGGTGGGGCGCGGTCCTGTTCGTCGGGATCATCGCCGGCGGCGGCTTCGCCTACTACTGGTTCGTCCAGCGCCACCGCACGGGCGTCCTCGCCGAACACCGCCTGGAAACCGCCGACGCCCAGGCCGCACCGATGACACCGCCCGCACCACCCACACCGCCGACCCCGTCCACCACTCCTCCGACGGCCGGCTGAACACCCCGGCCTGAAGGGCCGCACCCCGCCCCCATCGGCTCCCACCCCCGACGCAGCGCGACAACACACGAAACACCCCGAGCAAGGAGATCGATTCGCCATGCCCGCAAACGACTTCGATGACGAGTTCGACTATGTCGTGGTCGGCGGCGGCACCGCCGGAAACGTGGTCGCGGCCCGTCTCTCCGAAGACCCGTCGATCACGGTGTGCGTACTGGAGGCCGGCCCCAGCGACGTCGGCGACGACGACGTGCTGAAGCTGGAACGCTGGATGGGCCTGCTGGAGTCCGGCTACGACTGGGACTACCCGGTCGAGCCCCAGACCAGCGGCAACAGCTTTATGCGGCACGCGAGGGCGAAGGTCCTCGGCGGCTGCTCCTCCCACAACTCCTGCATCGCCTTCTGGGCCCCGGCGGAGGACCTCGACGACTGGGCCGCCGCCGGCTGCACGGGCTGGTCGGCGGCCGACCTCTTCCCGCTCTACCGGCGCCTGGAGAACAACGACGCCCCCGGCGACCACCACGGCCGCACCGGCCCGGTCAAGCTGCGCACGCTGAAGGGCGAGGACCCGTGCGGCTCCGCCCTGCTGGAGGCCTGCGCCCAGGCGGGCATCCCCACGACCCCCTTCAACACCGGCAGCACCGTCGTCCGGGGCGCCAACTGGTTCCAGATCAACTCCGACGAGAACAACATCCGGCAGTCCTCCTCGGTCGCGTACCTCCACCCGATCATGGGCAAGCGACCCAACCTGCACATACGAACGGGCGTACGCGCCAAGAAGCTGGTCCTGGACGGGCGGCGCTGCGTCGGCGCCGAGTACCTCGACCCCGACCTCATCCACAGCCGAACGGTGCGCGCCCGGCGCGAGGTCATCGTGTCCTGCGGCGCCATCGACACCCCGAAGCTGCTGATGCTGTCCGGAATCGGCCCCGCCGAACACCTGCGCGAGATGGGTGTCGAGGTCGTCGTGGACGCGGCGGGCGTCGGCGAGAACCTCCAGGACCACCCCGAGGGCGTCATCATGTGGGAGGCCAAGCAACCGATGACGACCACATCCAGCCAGTGGTGGGAGGCCGGAATCTTCTACGACACCGAGCCCGGCCTCGACCGACCCGATCTGATGTTCCACTACGGGTCCGTCCCGTTCGACATGAACACGGCCCGGCACGGCTACCCCACCTCCGAGAACGCGTTCTGTCTGACGCCGAACGTCACACGGGCCAGGTCCCGGGGCACCGTACGACTCCGCACCCGGGACTATCGCGACAAGCCGAAGGTCGACCCGCGCTACTTCACCCACGAGCACGACGTACGCGTGATGACGTACGGGCTCCGGCTCGCCCGGCGCATCGCCTCGCAGCCGGCCCTCGCCGGGTGGGCCGGGGCCGAACTGGCGCCCGGGCCGGACGTCCGGTCGGACGACGAGTTGCTCGACTACGTCCAGAAGACGCACAACACCGTCTACCACCCGGCCTGCACGGTGAAGATGGGCGCCGACGACGATCCCTCGGCCCCGCTGGACGCGCGGCTGCGGGTCAAGGGGGTCAAGGGGCTGCGGGTAGCGGACGGGTCGGTGATGCCGGATCTGGTGACCGTGAATCCGTGTATTACGACGATGGTGATCGGGGAGAACTGTGCGGATCTCTTGAGGGGGGATGCCTAAGGGGGAGGGACTTCAGGAGGTGGGGCGACTGCGGGTTCATTGTGGCTGATCGCGCAGTTCCCCGCGCCCCTTAAGGGGCGAAGCCCGCTCAAGAGGCGCCCTTTGAAGTGCCGCCCGCCTACGAGGCACCGGAAGGCATCGGCCGCTTGAACATCCTCGTCGCCGTGATCTCGCTGTGGACCGCCTCGCCCGCCTGCGGTGGCTGTGGCAGGCCGGGGCGGAGGTGTTCCTCGACGCTGATGTACTTCAGGCCCGCCCTCAGGTCGGCGTCGTTGCGCAGACGGATGACCAGGGGGAACTCCGCCAGAGCTGTCGTGTCGAACAGGCCTGTCGTGTAGAGGAGCTGGACACCCAGGGCGTCCGAGACCGCCCTCTGCAACTCCAGCAGGTATGTCGCGTTGGCGCGGCCGATGGGGTTGTCGAGGAACAGGGTGCCGGCGTGGCGGTGTCTGTCGCGGCCCCGGTCGTTGCTGCGCAGCGCGGCCATCGTGCAGTACAGGGCGATGGCCGCGGTGAGGAGTTGGCCGCCGGAGAAGACGTCGCCCATCTGGCCGACGGGAACGCGCTCGGCGCGCAGTACGGCGTCGGGTTTGAGGATCTCGACGGCGACGCCCTTGGGCTGGAGGGCGGCGCTGACGCCGCGCAGCAGCAGGGACATACCGTCGCGGCGCAGATCGGAGTTCTTCTTGACGGCCGCGCGGGTCGCCTCGTCGACGACCTCGCCCAACCGTTCGGTGAGCGTGGCCTGATCGGGCTCCTCGAAGCGGATGCGCAGGAACTCCTGGCCTGACCACTCCCCCAGGCCCTCGGGCAGCCGGGACAGCCGCTGGGCGGATCGCAGCGTCGCGAGGGCGGACTCCACGAGGCCCCGCAGCCGGTCCACGATCGAGTCGCGATTGCGCTCCAGCTGCGCCAACTCATCGGTCAGGACCCGGAGTCGGGGCGCGAACGCCTCGGCCCACTTCTGGGCGTGCTCGGGCAGCGCGGACGCGGGCAGCTCCCGGATCTGCTGACGGGCGGGGGTGCGGACCTGCTCGTAGCGCGTGGAGTTGGCATGGCGTACGAGGACGTCGCTCGCCTCTCGTACGGCGCTCTCGGCGGTGGAGAGGTCGGCGGCGCAGCCGCGCAGCGAGCGGCGGGCCTCGGCGGCGGACTTGCGGGCCTCGTCCAGGCCGCCGGGGTAGGGCTCGGGCTCCTCCTGGTCGTCGTCCGGGGTGTGGTCGCGCAGGAGGTCGCGCAGCAGCGCGGCGGTCTCGTCGAAGCCGCCGGCCGCGTCCTCGGCGGCGCGGTGGGTGTCCAGCAACTCGGCGTGGGCCTCACGGGCCTGGGCCAACGCTTCCGTGCGGGAGGCGAGTTCGGCGGTGGCTGTGCGCAGCAGGGCCTGGGCGTGGTCGGCGTCGCGCGGCAGCAACTCCTCGGGCAGCCCGGTGTGCGCCTCGCCGTCCTCGGGGGCGTGTCGCTCGGCCTCGCCGCGCAACCGCCCGAGCTGCTCGCTCGCGGTGGACATCCGGGTCTCCAGCAGCTGAACCAGCTCCTCCGCCCGTGCGGCGGCGGCCTGCCGGGAGGGGCCGTCGGAGCCGTCCGGGGACTGCAACAGCTGCTCGGCGCGGTTGCGCACCTTGTTGCTGAGCCGGTCCAGTTCGGCGAGGGAGGCGCTCTCGTCGCTCTCGGCCCGCGCCTGCTCGGCCCTCAGATCGGCGCCGACACCGACCTTCTCGTACACCTGCGAGGCGGCTCGATAGGCCTCGCGCAGGGCGGCCAGCGGCTGCTTCGGGGTGTCGGAGTCGGCTTCCGGTACGTCGTCGGGGGCGCCCGCGATCTCCGCGCGCTCGGCGCGCAGCGCACGCGCCGTGCGGCGGGCGTCGTCGGCGGCGCGCTGGGTACCGCGACGGTCCTCGTCGGCGGCGCGCGCCCGCTCCAGGCAGGCCTGGGCGCGGACCTCGGACTCGGTGGCCTCGTCGGCGAGTTCGCGCAGCTTGACCTGCCAGCCGGCGCGTTCGCGGAGCCGGAAGGCGAGGCCGGCGAGGGCGTCGGCTGCGCGCCGGGCCTTCTGCGCGGCCTCCTGTCGCTCGTCCCGGACCTGCGCGGCCTCGGCCGCCGCCTCCTCGGTCTCGGCCCGTACGGTCCGTGCCTCGGCCAGCTCAGCCTCGGACTCCTCGGCGAAGGCCCGCGCTTCCTGGGCGGCCGCCGCCAGCTCGGTGAGCCGTCCGGCCGGGCACCCTGTGCGCCAGGAGGCGAGCCGTGCCGCGAGTTCCCGGTCCTTGCCGAGCCGGGCGGCGAGGGTCCGGATCTCCTCGTCCCGCTCGGTCGCCCGCGCACGCAAGGCCTGCCGCTCCTCGTCGGCGGCGTGCTCGTCGTGCATGGCCGGGTTCGGCGGTACGAGGAACACATCGGAGGAAGGGCCGTTCCCCGAGCCCACGGGTGGTGCCGGGGCCAGCAGAGCGGCGGCCGTACCGACGGCCACGGCGGACCGTGGCAGCAGCGCGGCGTCGCTCAGCGCCTCGCGGGCGCGGGCATGCGAGTCCGGGTCGGTGATGATCACACCGTCGACCAGCTCCGGTCGGGCAGCGAGCACGCGTGCGTGGTCGACGGGGTCCACGGCCTGGGCGAGGTACCGCCAGCCAGGGAGGGCGGGGATGCCGTGCTCGCCGAGGAACTCGACGGTCGCCAGCACATCCGGCCCCGGCGGCAGCAGCCCGCCGTCGCCGAGGGCGCCGAGGATGCGCGAGTCGTCGGCAGCGGCTGTACGCAGCTCGAAGAGGTGCCGCTCGGCCGACGACACCTTCTCGTCGAGCAGCTCCCGCAGTTCGTCCGCGAAGCGGTCCAACTCCTCGGCGGTGAGGGGGCCTTCGGGGACGTCCGAGGTGCTCGCACCACCGGTTGCCGGGGCGGTGCCGCCGGCCTCCTCATCGCCCCGGCGCGGCACTGGCACCCCGGCCCGCGGCCGACCGCCACCGGCCTTCGGCAGACTCAACAGCTCCGCCAGCCGCTCCTCCGCCGCCAGGGCCTCGGCCGTACGCCGCTCCCCGTCGTACAGGCGCTCGGCGGCGATCGCCGCGTCCGCCGCCCGCGCGGCCGTCAGCTCCGCACGGGACTCGGCGGTCGAGGCCTCCCGGGCGTGCTCGGAGGCACGACGAGAGGCATCCCGGGCGGTGTCCCAAGCGGCGACAGCGGTTTTCTCGGCGTCACTGGCGGCGAGCGCGGCGCGTGCGGGATCGGCGTCGGGCGCGCTGTCGTCGAGCCAACCGGCGCGTACGGCCTCGGCGGTCTCCTGCTCGACCTCGCTGAGCCGCTGCTTCAGATGCCCGATCTCGCTGCGGGCGCGCTGGGCCTCGGTGGCGGCGGCGGTGGAGTCACGGTAGGCGGCCTCGCCGACCTCCTGAAGGGCGGCCGACCGCTCCTCCCCCTCGTTCGCCAGCTCCTCGGCGCTCTCGGCGGCCGCGTGCAGGGCTCGTACGAGGTCGACGGCGGCCTTGGCGCGGGCGGCGAGGGCCGGGGCGGCGTCCCGCTCGGCCTCCTGGATCGCGGCGGCCACGCGGGCGACCCGGTCGGCGGCGGCACGGTGGCGGAGCACGGCCTCGGCGGCCTGCCAGGCGGAGTGCAGGGTGCGGGCGTCGGCCAGCTCGCGCTTCTGCGCGGCGGCCGACTTCTCGGCGGCGGCCAGCGCCAACGAGGCGTGGCGGTAGGCCAGTTCGGCCGCGATCAGGGCACTGCGCTCCCGGGCGCCCTCGGCGTGCGTGACGGCGTACGCGGCGGCGGTGACGCGCTGGGCGAGGTCGGTGCCCCGCATCCGCTCCCTCGTGGCTCGTGCGGACAGCCGCCGGGCCAGGGTGCGGGTCCGCCGCTCGGCACCGGCGTGGATGTCCCGCGCGCGCGACCGTCCCTCGGCGGCCTCGACGATCCGCCCGAGCAGATCCACGGACCCGGCGGTGAAGTCCCGCTCGGCGATCAACTCGGCCCGCCGGCCCAGCTTGTTGCCGAAGCCGCCGACCAGATCGGCGAGGCCGTCGGTGTCCCGTGTGTCCGTCACGGCCCGCAGCAGCAGATCGGTGAAGTCGGAGTCCTTCTTCACCGCGAAGAGACCGGCGGCCTCGCCCTCGTCGGCGTTCATCTCCCGCTGGTAGCGGAAGAGTTCGGGGTCGAGTCCGAGGTCGGTCAGATGTTCGTTCCAGCGGTCGTGGATCTCCTCCCAGTGCACTTCGAGATGCGGATACGCCTTCCCGGCCTCGGTGATGGCGTCCCGGAACCCCTTCATGGTCCGCCGCCGCCCGTGGGCTCCGGACGCGCCCTCGACCGGCGGGCGTACGGCGGTGGACTCGGCGACGGGGAGGTTGTCGAGGCTCAGCCCGGGGCCGGGCCGGAACGAGTACCAAGCCTCCGCGAACTTTCGTGGATCGTTGGAGACCTGCCGCCCCCGCCACTCGCTCGCCTTGCCGACGACGACGCACTCACCGGTGAGCGTGTGCTGCCACTCCAGGGCGACATGCCCGCAGTCGTCCGCGAGCAGGAACTTCCGCAGTACGCCCGAGCTGGCGCCGCCCAGGGTGTTGCGGTGGCCCGGCAGCATCACCGAGAAGATCAGCTTGAGCAGGACCGACTTGCCGCCGCCGTTCTCCAGGAAGAGCACACCGGCGGGCGCGGGGCGGCGCGGCGGGCCGACGGGCTCCTCCTCGAAGAACTCCGCCTGCTGCGGCGCGGGGTCGGGCACGGGCTCGCCGACACCGCGCAGGTCCAGCACGGTGTCGGCGTAACGCGCACCGGCAGGACCGATGGAGTAGAGGCGGACCCGGGACAGCTCGTACATGGCGGCGGACTTTCGCGGTTGTGACGGTGGTTCGTACGGGGCCGCCGTGAGGGCGGCCGGTGGGGCCGTTGTCGTCGGCACGGCCGGTGCGGCGGGTGACCCGGCCGGTCAGGACCGGAGTCGATCAAGACCGCACTCGATCGGGCCGGGGCCGGTCAGGAGTGGAAGGGCAGTCCGGCGTCGGCCACCAACTCCAGGTCGTCGTTGTCCTCGGCGGGCAGCAGCGTGGCGGTGCCGTCGGTGACCGGGACCACGCCCAGCTCCAGCAGCTCGGCCATCGCGGCGCTGCCCGCCATGTCCCGCACCTGGAGCTGATAGCGGGCGGTCGTCCGGTACGTACCGCCGTTGTCGTCTCCCGTGCGCTGCAGAAAGCCGGAATCGGTGAGGAACCCGACCGCCTTGCCCACGATGCCGGTGGTCGACCCGGCGAGCCGTCGCGCGTCCTTGGTGGCCCCGGTGGAACTGCGTCTCGCCCAGATCCGCCAGGCCGCCTCCAGCCCGGGCGCGTCGCTCTCCGGATCGGTGTTCTCCCCCTGCTCCTCGGCTCGCTCCTCAAGCCGTCGGCAGGCCTGCCGTACGAAGGCGTCGACCCCGTTCACCGAGACCCGGCCGATGTACCCGTCGTCGGCGAGGTCCTCGGGCCGGGGGAACGCCATGGCGGCCACGGCGAGATGGGCAAGCCCGTGCAGAAACCGGTCGACGGAGTCGGCGGAGGTCCGCCGCGCGTAGTCCCCCATGCGCACGGCGAATACCGAGTCCTCGGCGGCCGTCACCGCCATGCCCGCCCGAGGCGACACCTCCAGCACGACAAGCCCGAGCCCGGTGGCCACGGCATCGGCGAGCCGGGCGAACGGCGGGTCCTCCCGATACCGCCGCAGCAGATCGCCGTACTCCTGATCCCGGGCGGGCTGGAGCTTGGGCTGAAGCCCGAAGGCGACGAGCCGAGCGGCATCGGCGGCGTCGGCGGGGGTGACGGCGGCGTTCGCCGGTGCGGCGACAGCCTCCGGCTCACTCCACTCGACATGCTCACTCACGGCAGAAACTCCCCACCACATACGACCCGCAGGCCAACCACGACCAGCGGTTTCCCGGCTCTCCCAGCGGAGCGTTCACGCTGCCTCCGAACGATCCGCCGCCATCCCTACGGCGTCCAACAGAGCCGTCCCCACGATCAAGTCGGCCCCACCGAACTCGGGATCGTCCAGCTCCGTCCCGTCGTCCACGGCGAACAACAGCTTCTCCTCCCCTTGCCGGTAAGCCGTCCCCACCGCCGGACTGGCTGCGTGCACGGCCAAGAGCGCGACCAGATAAGGCAGTTCGGCATCGGCCAACCGAGCCTCCGCCAGCAGCCCCGACAGCCGCCGAGGCGCATCGGAAGGCAGGTCCAGCAACGCCATGGCGGCAGCCAGTTGCTCCTCACTGAACCGGCTGTCGTCCGGTGTGGCGATCAGATCCGGCTCAGGCATCTCGGCCCCCAGATGCTCCCGCTCCACCGGCGGCGTGAACAGCAGCTCCACGAGATCCCCGAGGCGCACGGAACCCGGCGTACGCATCCCGGCCCCACGGGCGAAGAACGCGTCGGTCACCTTCCGCGCCCGCTCGACCGGCAGCGGCAGCAGCGGCGCGATCAGATGCCCGTACAGGTCTATCCCCGACGTCGTCATCGGCGTGGCGAAGGCCTGCCGGTCCTGCTCGGCGCGGAACAGGGGCCCGGCCTCCAGCAGCCGGGACTGCAGCTGGGTGTGCCGGCGGATGCAGTCCTTGACGATGTCGACCAGCTCGGCGGCGCGCCGCTTCTGCTCGGGGTCCTCGGACTCGTCACGGGCCTTGCGGATGTTGGTGAGGATCGCGTTCTCGTGGCGATAGCGATCGGCGACGTGGTCGAGCGCCTCGGCGATCATGTCGGGCACACCGTGGAGCCAGTCGACCGCGCGGACGTTGCGCCGCGTCGCGTCCAGCGCCTTCCGTAGCGTCTCCGAGTACTGCACCGTGCGGTACCGGGCCTGCTCGGCGGCGAGCTGGGCGTCGGCGAGTCGCCCCCGGCTGATCAGCACCTCCAGCTTGACCTCGGCGGCGATCTGGGCGCTGGTGACATCGGTGTCGAGGGCACCCACCAGGACGTTGACGGCCTCGTCGGTCGTGCGGAGGTAGACGCCGCCCCCGTAACCGGGGACCTCCTCGATCAGCTTGAAGTCGTAGTCCCGGCGCACATACGTGCCGTCCGGCGCGAAGGTGCCGTACACCGCCCGGAAGCCGCGGTCGACGCTGCCGACGTTGATCAGGTTCTCCAGGACCCAGCGGGCGACGCGCTCGTGCTCCTCGACGGGCCGCTGCGGGGCCTGCGCGGCGATGCGGGGGATGAGCCGGGCGACGATCTGGTCGTGGTCGGCGCCCGTGTCGAAGTCCATGTTCAGTGTGACCAGGTCGATGGCGGCGAGGGCGACCTCGGCCATGCCGTACACCGAGTACTCACCGGCGAGGTTCGCCTTGCGCGCGTCCAGGTCGTGCAGCGGCGCGGTGCAGGCGAGCGCGCGCAGCCGCCGCGCCAGCCCCTCGTCGGCGGCCGGACCCAGCGCGGGGCGCGGCCCCGCGCTGAGCTGGGGCGGAACACTGTCCGTCGATGCAGGCGAAGTCACGGTGCACAGACTAGGTCCTGGGTCTGACAACGGCCCAAACGAACGGGCTGCGCCGGACCGCGGCCCTCGGCGGCCCCCCGTGGCCGACGTGCGTGAGCCGGGCAGGACCGCTTACGGGGCCACCGCTACGGCGCCTCGGCCACCCGGCGGCCGTACACCGCCACCAGCCCCTTCAGCGAGTCGTCGAGGTACTCCTCCAGCATCCGCTCGGCCTCGTCCCGCTGCCCGCTCTGCAGCGTCTGCAGAATCCGTAGATTTCGAGCCAGATACGGCTCGTACAGTTTGCGTGGATTGTCCACCACGTGGAAGGCCAGCCGGAGTTCGGCGAAGACGCTGCGCATCAGCTCGTCGGTGCGGGCGCTGCCCGCGAGGGCGACCAGTTCGCGATGGAAGTGGATGTTGGCGGTGGAGACGCCTTTCCAGTCGTTCTCACGGGCCAGCCGCTGCCCGTCCGCGACGGCTTCGTCGAGCCCGTCGAGGGCATACGGCGGGTCGCCGAGACCGCGTACGACGGCGCACTCGACGAGGCGGCGGGTGCGGTAGATGTCCTCGACGTCCTCGACGGTGAGCACCCGGACGAAGACGCCCCGGTTGAGTTCGTGGACGAGGAGCCGTTCATGGGTGAGCAGGCGGAACGCCTCGCGGAGGGTGTTGCGGGAGACACCGAGGGCGCCGCCGATGCTGTCCTCCGACAACCGTGTGCCGGGCGGGAAGAAACCCTCGGCGATCCGGCCACGGAGGATGTCCGAGACCCGCTCGGCGGTGCTGGTCCGGCCCAGCAGGGCCCGGTCGTCGGCGAGGTCGGTCAATTCGGCGGCCATGCCCGGAATTCAACCGCAGACACAAGAACGAAACAACATGGGTATTGAGGGATCGTTCAACAATCCTCTACCTTGCTCAGCAGGCGCCGACCGCTCGACCCGCCGGCGCCCGACGCTGCCCCACGGCACGGCTCAACTCCCGTACGGCACGGCTCAGTCCTCAAGCACCCTCCATCCCTCATTGCGAGGTGCCCATGAGCACGACCCCTCCCCCAGCGGCCCGGACCGCCACGGAAACCCACCCCACCACCGAACAGGCGCCCGACAGCGGCGCGTTCGGCTGGCTGCGCGCCCTCGGCCCGCGTGGCCGCCGCGCCTTCGCCGGCGCGTTCGGCGGCTATGCCCTCGACTCGTACGACTACTTCACATTGCCGCTGAGCATGGTCGCGCTGGCGGCCTACTTCGGCCTGGACAACGGCCAGACGGGGCTGTTCACCACGGTCACACTGGTCGTCTCGGCGATCGGCGGTGCCGTCGCGGGCGTCCTCGCGGACCGGATCGGCCGGGTCAAGGCACTGATGATCACCGTGGCGACGTACGCGGTCTTCACGGTGGCCTGCGGCTTCGCACCCAACTACGAGACCCTGCTGGTCTTCCGGGCGCTCCAGGGGCTCGGCTTCGGCGGTGAGTGGGCGGTCGGCGCGATCCTGGTCGCCGAGTACGCGAGCGCCAAACACCGAGGGCGTACGCTCGGCGCGATCCAGAGCTCCTGGGCGGTCGGCTGGGCGCTGGCCGCGATCGTCTACACGGTGGTGTTCTCCCTGGTGGACGATGATCTGGCCTGGCGGATCATGTTCTGGACCGGTGCCCTGCCCGCACTGCTCGTCGTCTGGGTGCGCCGCTCGGTACAGGACGCTCCGGAGGCGGCCGCCGCGCGCGAGGAGAGCGCCGAGAAGGGCTCCTTCGCGGTGATCTTCCGGCGCGGGACCGCCTCCGCTCCCGGCCTGCTGCGCACCACCTTCTTCGCGGTACTGCTCTCCACCGGTGTCCAGGGCGGCTACTACACGCTGGCGACCTGGGTGCCGACGTATCTGAAGACCGAGCGCGGCCTGTCCGTCGTCAACACGGGCGGCTACCTCACCTTCCTGATCTCCGGCGCCTTCATCGGCTATCTCACCGGCGGCTATCTCACCGACCGGCTGGGCCGCAGGCGGAACATCTGGCTCTTCGCCGTCCTGTCGGCGCTGTGCATCCTGGCGTACGCGAACATCCCGAGCGGCGCCAACACCCTTCTCCTGGTGCTGGGTTTCCCGCTCGGGTTCTGTATGTCGGCGATCTTCAGCGGCTTCGGCTCGTTCCTGAGCGAGCTGTACCCGGCGGCCGTGCGCGGCACCGGACAGGGCTTCACGTACAACACCGGGCGCGCGGTGGGCGCCGTCTTCCCGACGACGGTCGGCTTCCTGGCGGACAGCTGGGGCGTCGGCGGCGCGCTGGTCTTCGGCGCCCTCGGCTACGGCCTGGCGGCACTCGCCCTCCTCGGTCTGCCCGAGACCCGCGGAAAGGAGCTCCTGTGAACGGCCCGGCCCAGCACCGCACCGAGTTCACAAGGCGTCACTTCCATCGCTGCGCCTTCACCCCGATGGGCGAATGCGCACGGCACTCTGCGTCGCGAGGACACAGCTCCTTGCTACGGTCACCGTGTCTGGCGGCACCTCGCCTGACCTACCGCCGGACGGGCGGGAAGTGACGCCTGTGGAGGCCCGTGTAAGACCAGCTCCCGCAAGGGAGAGGGCAAGGGCCGACGAAGCAGGAACCCACGGTGGCACTGCCCAGCGGTGCGGACCAGAATCTCCAGCCCCAGGCTGGAGAGGGCGTCAACGGGTGTGGGAGCACGCCGAGCTGGTGGCCGAACCCACGAGTGTGGGTCGGCCCCTGGTTCGACGACCTGATGTCCACCCTCATCGGGTGCAGCTTCACCTCCGAGTGGGCGCTCACCCAGGTCGCCGTCCCCATGCGTCACACACGGCAGGGCCGAAACGTTTCCATGTACATCACCGAACGTCAGTGCCGGCCCGCCGGGCGGTTGCGCGGCCCCATGGTGGTGTCGATGCGCCCGGTGCCGCCCGAGCATCTGGAGACCGCGATCCGGGAGAGCGGGCTGCTCCCGGCGGTGCACGGCGGCCCGGTGCACTGCGGGGAGCCGGCGGGCCTCGGCATCGCGGATCTGTCCCGCCCCGACTTCGGCGACCCGGTGACCGCCGAGCCGGGCGACATCCCGGTGTTCTGGGCCTGCGGGGTCACACCGCAGGCCGCGGTGACGGCCTCGCGGCCGCCGTTCGCGATCACCCACGCACCGGGCCAGATGTTCCTGACGGACGCCCGCGACGAGCAGTACCGCGTGCCCTGAGCGAGCACCGACCCCGGCGAACCAGAACGGACAAGCGGACCAGGACAATGGACGACATGACCTCCATCGATCTCAACGCCGACCTCGGCGAGGGCTTCGGCCGCTGGCGGCTGACCGACGACGAACAACTGCTGTCCGTCGTCACCAGCGCCAATGTGGCCTGTGGCTTCCACGCCGGCGACGCGGCGACCATGCGACGCGTGTGCGAGCTGGCCGCCGAGCGCGGTGTACGGATCGGCGCCCAGGTCTCGTACCGCGATCTGGCGGGCTTCGGGCGACGCGCGATGGACATGCCGCCCGCCGAACTGGCGGCCGAGGTGGCCTACCAGATCGGCGCCCTGGAGGTCTTCGCGCGCGCGGCGGGCACGCGCGTGTCGTACGTGAAGCCGCACGGCGCGCTCTACAACCGTGTGGTGCACGACGAGGAGCAGGCGGGGGCCGTGGTCGACGGTGTGGTCCTCGCCGACGCCACCCTGCCGGTCCTCGGCCTGCCCGGCTCGCGCTTCCTGAAGGTGGCCGAGCAGGCGGGGCTCCTCGGGGTCACCGAGGCGTTCGCGGACCGCGCCTACACCGACGAGGGCACCCTCCTCCCGCGCGGCCGGGACGGTGCCGTGATCACGGACCCCGACACCGTGGTGGAACGGTCCGTGGAGCTGGCCCGCACCGGCACGGTCACCGCCCGCTCCGGCGAGCGCATCGCCATGCGCGCCCGCTCGCTGTGCCTGCACGGCGACACCCCGGGCGCGGTGGAGCTGGCCCGGCGGGTACGGGCGGAGCTGACGGCGTCGGGCGTACCCGTGGCGGCGTTCGCATGAGGGCACTGCCGGTCGGGGACCGCGCCCTGCTGATCGAGGTGGACTGCGCCGAGGAGGCCGAGGCCCTGCACGCCGAGCTGCTGCGCCGCCGTGCCACGGGTGAGCTGGCGGCCACCGAGATCGTCCCGGCGGCCCGCACGGTCCTCCTGGACGGCCTCGACGCCCCCTCCCGCCTCGCCGCCCGCCTGGCCACCTGGGAGGTGCCGCCTCTCTCCACGCGCGCGGAGGACGTCGTCGAGATCCCCGTACGGTACGACGGGCCCGATCTGTCGGACGTCGCCGCGCACTGGGGTGTCGACGAGGCCGAGGTGGCCCGTATCCACATGGCCGCCGAGTTCCGGGTGGCGTTCTGCGGCTTCGCGCCCGGCTTCGGCTATCTCACCGGGCTGCCCCGCGAGGTGCCGCGCCGGGCGACCCCGCGTACGGCCGTCCCGGCGGGCTCGGTGGCCCTGGCCGGCCCGTACACCGGTGTCTATCCGCGCTCCTCCCCCGGCGGCTGGCAGCTGATCGGTACGACGGACACGGTGCTGTGGGACCACGCGCGCGTGCCGGCCGCCCTGCTGGCACCGGGCACCCGTGTCCGCTTCACCTCGCCGGCGGCGCTGTGACGGACCGTGCCCTGGTGGTCGTACGCGCCGGCGCCCTGACCACCGTCCAGGACCTCGGCCGCCCCGGCCACGCCCATCTGGGCGTACCGCGCTCGGGTGCCCTGGACGCACCCGCCGCGGCCCTGGTGAACCGTCTGGTGGGCAACTCCGTCGAGGCCGCCGTCCTGGAGACCACCCTCAACGGCTGTTCCGTGCGCCCCCGTTCGGCGGTCACCGCGGCGGTCGGCGGCGCCCCCTGCGCGGTGACCGTGGACGGCCGCCCGGCGCCCTGGGGCGCTCCCGTACGGGTCCCCGGCGGAGCCCTCCTCGACATCGGGGCCGCGCGCGCGGGTGTACGGAGCTATCTCGCCGTCTCCGGCGGTGTGGCCGTCGAGCCTGTGCTGGGCAGCCGCTCCACCGATCTGCTGTCGGGCCTGGGTCCGCCACCGCTGACGGACGAGACCGTGCTCCCTCTGGGCAGGCCGACGGATGTCCACGCGCGCGTGGACGTCGTTCCGCATCCGGCACCGCCCTCGGAACTCGTTCTGCGGGTCACCCTGGGCCCGCGCGACGACTGGTTCACGGACGCGGCCCTGCGCACCCTGGTCACGCGCCACTACAGCGTCGCGGCGGCGAGCAACCGCATCGGGCTGCGCACGGAGGGACCGGCCCTGGAGCGCGCCGAACGGGGTGAACTCCCCAGTGAGGGGATGGTGCTGGGGGCCGTCCAGGTACCCCCGGACGGCCGTCCCGTCGTCTTTCTCGCCGACCACCCGACCACGGGGGGCTACCCGGTGATCGCGGTCGTCCACCCGGCGGACCTGGCCGGCGCGGCCCAGGCGACACCGGGAACACCGGTGCGATTCGTGGCCGTGAGCCGCCGCTGAGGCCGCCGGAAGCCTTCGTCGAACTGCGGAACGTCATGTGCGCGACGGGTGAAATCCCGTCCCCCGGTCCGGCTCAAGCCGTCTCGTGCCTCAAGCCGCCTCCGGTCGGTGTTCCGGTACGGACACGGACAGCGACGCGAGCGCCTGGGCCACCGCGTTGGAGGCGGACAGGTCCAGTCGGGCGCTCGTGCCACGGGCCTTGTGGCGTACCTCGGAGGCCGCGAGGGTGAGCAGTTGGGGCAGCAGGTCGGTGCAGCGCCGGGCGACCCAGGCCGTGCCCGCCGTGGCCAGCCACAGCAGGTCGGCGCCACGGGTGGGCGCGGCGAACTCGGGCTCGGGGGACGGGGCGGGCCCCGTCGCGATGCCCGCCTCGTCAAGGAGGGCGTGGAAGCGGACGGCGAGTTGCCGGTGGCCGCGCTCGCCGGGGTGCAGCCGGTCCGCGCTCCACATGGCGCGGTCCCTGAGCCAGGCGCCCTCGGCGGCGTGCAGATGGACCGCCCCGTGGCGCTCCGACAGGGCGTGGACCACGGTGTTGACGGCCCGCTGCCGCCGGGCGAGGGGCCTGGCGAGCGCCCCCGGCAGCCGGAGCATCGACCCGGGGTCGGGCAGACACGCGGTGAGCACCACCGTGTTCCGCTCGCGGAAGGACCGGTACACCTCGTCCAGGCGGGCGGCGACCGCGTGGATGTCGAAGGTGCAGCGCAGGGTGTCGTTGACGCCGATGACGACGGAGGCGACATCAGGCCGGAGGTCCAGCGCGGCGGGCAGTTGCCGTTCCAGCACCTCGCGCGTCTGGGAGCCGCTGACGGCGAGGTTGGTGAAGTCCACGGAGGGGGCGAGCCCATCGGCGAGGAGGGCCGCCCAGCCCCGCCAGACGTCCCCCACCGGGTCCCCCATGCCCTCGGTGAGCGAGTCGCCGAGGGCCACGAAACGCAGGGGTCTCATCCGACGCCCTCCCGGATCGAGCGCGCCGGGTGCTCCGGGCGTCCGACGGGCGCGTCGTGCGCGGCGAGGAAGGCGTTCACTGCGGTCCGCCAGCTGAAGCACTCGGCACGCGCGCGTGCCGCTTCCCTGCGCTCCAGCTCGGGGCGGTCCAGCAGCAGTTCGACGGCGTCCGCGAATGCCTCCCCGTTGTCCGCGGCCGTGGCCCCGGCCGAGCCGATGACCTCCGGCAGAGCGGACGAGGAACTGGCGACGACGGGCGTACCGCAGGCCATGGCCTCCAGCGCGGCGAGCCCGAACGTCTCGGCGGGCCCCGGTGCCAGGCACACATCGGCGGAGGCTTGCAGGGAGCCCAGCATGTCGCGGTCGGCCACATGCCCGAGGAAGGTCACCGGCAGCCCCTTGGCTCGCTGTTCGAGCCGGCCCTTCAGCGGCCCGTCCCCGGCGACGACCAGCACGGCCCGCCTGCCACGCCGCAACAGCGCCTCCAGGGCCTCGATCGCCGTACCGGGCCGCTTCTCCACGGACAGCCGGGAGCACATCACCAGCAACACGTCGTCCACGCGCGCGTGGACATCGCGCAGGGCCGGGTCCCGCAGCGCGGGATGCCGTCCCGCCAGGTCCACCCCGAGGGGAGCGCGTACGACGTTGCGGGCACCGATCCGGACGAACTCGCGCTCCGCGAACTCCGTGGTGCACACCACGCGCGCGTAGGTGTGGGCGGTGCGGACGTTGAGGGCGTCGGCGGTGCGGCGGGCCATGTTCTCGGACAGGCCCCAGGTGCGCAGCACGCCGTCGGCGGTCTCGTGGGAGACCATCACGGCGGGCACCCGGTGCCGCCGGGCCCAGGCGCCGGTCCAGCGCAGGGTGGTCCGGTCGGAGACCTCCAGCCGGTCCGGGCCCAGCGACTCCAGCAGGGCGGCGACCCGGCGCTTGTCGGTGAGGACGCGGTAGCCGCCGGTGCCGGGCAGCAGCGGGCCGGGCAGGGTGATGACCCGGCCCTGTTCGGTCTCACGGTCGGTGTGCCGCTCGCCGGGCACGATCAGCACGGGCTGGTGCCCGGCCTCCTTGAACCCCTTGCCCAGCTCGCGCAGTGCGGTGCGCAGCCCACCCGAGGCGGGCGCGACGAAGTTGGCGAGCCGTACGATCCGCAGGCCCGCCCGAGCACCCTCCACGGCACCCAGACCGGCACGAACACCGTCCACGGCACCCAGACCCGCCCGAGCACCGTCCACGGCACCCAGACCCGCCCGAGCACCGTCCACAGCGCCCAGACCCGCCCGGGCGCCATCCGCAGCGCCCACCGGTGTCCCGCAGATGTCGTCTCCGTGCGCGCTCACGCGGCCACCACCGTCCGCGCCGCCAGCACATCGGCGTAGTGCCCGATCAGCTGGTCACCCACGGCCGCCCAGGTGCGCCCCTCGACCATGACGCGCGCGGCTGCCCCGTAGGAGGCTCGCAGCGCCGGGTCGGCGACGAGCGACGACACGGCGTCGCGTACGGCCGCGGCGTCGCTCGGCGGCACCAGCAGGCCCGTACGGCCGTGGGCCACGAGGTCCAGCGGTCCTCCGGCGGCGGGCGCGACGACGGGCACACCGCTCGCCATGGCCTCCTGCACGGTCTGGCAGAAGGTCTCGAAGGGACCGGTGTGGGCGAAGACGTCGAACGAGGCGAAGATCCGGGCGAGGTCGTCGCCGGTGCGGCGGCCGAGGAAGACGGCGCCGGGCAGGCTCTCGCGCAGCCCGGGCTCGCTGGGCCCGTCGCCCACGACGACGACGCATACGCCGTCCAGGCCGCACACCCCGGACAGCAGTTCGACGTGCTTCTCGGGGGCGAGCCGGCCGACGTAGCCGACGATGACCTCGCCGTTCGGCGCCAGCTCGCGGCGGAGCGCCTCGTCGCGGAGGTCGGGCCGGAAGCGCCCGGTGTCGACGCCACGGGGCCAGAGGCTGACCCGGGGCACGCCGTGGGCCTCCAGATCGCGCAGGGCCGCGCTGGACGGGGCGAGGGTGCGGTCGGCGGCGGCGTGCACGGAGCGGATGCGCCGCCAGGCCGCCGCCTCACCGGCGTGCACATAGGTGCGGGCGTAGCCGGCGAGGTCGGTCTGGTAGATGGCGACGGCGGGTTTGCCGAGGCGCGCGGCGGCTGCCATGCCGCGCACCCCGAGGACGAACGGGCTGGCCAGATGGACGATGTCGGCCTGGTGTTCGACGATCGCCGCGGCGACTCTGCGACTGGGCAGGGCGACACGGACCTGGGGGTAGCCCGGGAGCGGAAGGGACGGGACGCGGACAACGGGGCACGGCGCCTGAAGATCGGCGCCGGCTCCGCTGCCGGCGGCGGTGGCCGGGGCCACGACGAGCGGGGAGTGGCCGCGCGCGACAAGGTGCCGCGCGGTCTGCAGCGCGCAGTGGGCCACGCCGTTCACATCGGGGGGAAAGGACTCGGTCACGATGACGACACGCATACCCGTGTTGTCCTCGCGCTGGACGTGGCCGCGTCAACGTCGATCTTTCCGCCCGGGAAACGTCCCATGAGCGTTGCGCTGCGCGCTTCTCCAGGTCAGGCCGCGTCCATACGCTCCTGACTTCCGAGTAACCCCACGTTCACATCGCGGGCATGTCAGGGCCGATCCTGCTGCGTACGGCGGTCTGGACCTCGGCCTCCTCGGCCGGGTCGGCGGCCAGTCGGCGGAGTTGGTCGACGACCCTGGCGTCGCCGGTCTCGGCGTGCCGGGCGGCGATCTCGCGGGTGGTCTCCTCACAGTCCCAGAGGCATTCGACGGCGAATCCGGCCGGGAAGGAAGGGTCGGTGGCGGCCAGCGCGCGGGCGGCGCGACCGCGTAGATGGGACGAGGCGGTCTCGCGGTAGATGTGGCGCAGTACGGGCGCCGCACAGGCGATGCCGAGCCGCCCGGTGCCGTCCACGAGGGTCCACAGGGTCTGTGCGTCGGGCCCGTCGCCGCGCACGGCCTCACGCAGCGCGCCCAGCACCAGGTCGCTGTCCTGTGCGCCGCCGCGACAGGCGAGCATACGCCCGGCGGCCACGCCCAGCGCGTCCGGCCGGTGCACCCAGCCGCGCGCCCGGTCGACGGCGGCCACACTGCGCATCCGTTCGAACGAGTCCACGGCGGCCTCCACGACCATGGCCGTGCCGTCGCTCATCGCGCCCTCGATCAGGTCGAGGGCGTCGGGATCGTTGCCGTCGGCGAGATAGCGCAACGCGGTGCAGCGGGCACCGTCGTCGCCGGACCGGGCGGCCTCGATGATCTCCGGCCGGTCCTCGGGGGCCGCGACGGCGGCGAGGCAGCGGGCGGCCGGCACATGGAGGACGGCTCCGCGCTCGACGCCCTGCTGAGCCCACTCGAACACGGCGCTGACGCTCCACCCCGGACGGGGCCCGCTCGGCCGCATCTGGCGTTGCCAGCGGTCGAAGGAGCCGGCCTCCTGTGCGGCGCGCACGCGTGTGGAGATCTCTTCGCGGGGGTCGTCGGCCCACAGCCGCCAGGGCCGGGGCTCGAAGGCGTCCCGGACGGTGGCGGCGAGTTCGGCCTCGCCCTCGGGATCGGTGGTGAAGCGGGCCAGGACGGGCTCGGCGAGGGCCCGTAGCCCCTCGTCGTCGTCCCTGAGGGCCAGCTCGTCCAGGGCCCAGGCCCAGCTGGTGCCCACGGCGGCGTACCCGCGCAGCAGTTCGAGCGCGTCCCGCCTGCCGTACGAGGCGAGGTGCCCGAGGACCGCGAGCGCGAGTCCGGTGCGGGACTCGCAGGTGTCGAGCACGTCCTCGGCGTCGAAGAGGTGCCGCTCGATCTCGTCGAGTTCGCCGTTCAGATCGAGGTAGAGCCGGGCGTAGTAGAGGGAGCGGTTCTCCACCTGCCAGTCGTGGCGGGGGTCGCTCAGCACACAGTGGTTGAGTGCCGCGAGCGCTTCGGCCCGCGGGGCGGTGAGCGCGTGCAACGTACCGTCGCCACGGCCCCGCTGGAGCAGGCCGAGCAGCGTACCGCTGGGCGCTATGACCGGTTCGAACATGGGAAACAGCCTCACATCAAGCGTCGACGCAACCGGGGTTCTTGCTTCACCTGGCCGCGTGACAACACGTCGGGGCGCCCGCCGTTTCCTGCTTGCTGTAGACCATCTTCCTCTGCCTCTCGTCGGTGGCCCATGCGGACCGCATCACGGCCCGCGCGGTGCGGCAACACCTGCCCAGCCATCGCGTCCGTGAATCACGACGTCATGATGACCCGGCGGTTCTTCCTGCCGCGACCGAAATTTCCGGCGGCCTTGTACCGCCTCCCCCGTTTTCGTTGTTCTGCCTGGTCAGGATGGGTTGATCAGTGTGCGCCGAACAGCTTCAGCAGTTCGGTCCTGCCGAACATCCGAGCCGTGTCGACCGCGCTCGGAGTGCCCTCGTAGGGGTCGGCGCCGCCCTCCAGAAGGACCTGGATGACACCCTCCTCCCCCTTGAAAACCGCCCCCGCGAGGGGAGTCTGGCCTCGGTCGTTGACGCGGCCGGCCTCCCCGCCCCGGGCAAGCAGCTCCCGTACCGCGTCGGCGTGACCGTGGTACGCGGCGAGCATCACGAGCGAGTCGCCGCGGTCATTGGTGAGGTTGGCCGGAACTCCCGCGTCCACATAGGACACGAGCGCCTCGGTCTCGCCCCGTCTGGCCAGATCGAAGATCTTGGTCGCCAGCTCCACGACCTCGGGGTCGGGGGCTTCGGTCATCACCGGGACCACCTCTCATACACCTACGGGTGACGGACTTCGCAGCATGCGCGTCTCACGAGCGTACGACGGCGAACGGTGCCGCCGTACGAGTGAATCGCCAGGGTACTGGCTCCTCGCGCACATGAGCGGTCACAGCCGAGGCAAAGATCACACCGACCACGCCGGGGCGCAACAGCCCAGCTCGGATGGCCCAGCAACTCCTCACCCACCCAGGTGAAATCAACAGAATTTCACCCATTCGCACCTTTTATCGTATGGATACATGCGGTGACCCTGGAAGAACTCATGGTGACTGTCCCCACCTACCAGGAGAGCCCAAATGATCCTGAACATCTCAGGCGTGGTCCTGCTCGGCGTGATCGTCTTCCTGTTCTTCCGCAAGGACGGCCTGAAGGCCTCGCACTGCGTCGTCGTCACGCTGTTCGGCTTCTACCTCGCCAGCACGGGCATCGCCCCGAGCATCACGGCGGGCGGCGAAAGCCTCGCGAGCCTCCTGGGCGGGATCAAGTTCTGATCCCGCCCGAGGCATTCCCATCCGTACGCACCTCCAGGAGACAGCCGTGGCCCGGGTCCCCCTCCCGCGCATTCTGAGCAGCGGCGGCGCGCGCATCATCAGCACCGGCAGCGCGCACCTCACCAGGGGCCGGGAGCTGGCCCGGACAGCGGCCGACGGCGCCACCGACGTCCTGCACCCGCTGATCACGATCACCCGCGGGCTGCGCAGGCTCGCGGCGGCGGGCCGCACCAGATGGGCCGAGACCCCCAAGGACCGACGGGGATCACTGCTCTTCCTGGCGGCCTCGGTGCTCCTGGTGGTCACCCTGGTGCCGTACGGACCGCTGCTCGCCGTCATCGCCCTGATGGCGGCGGCAGCCTGGGCGGGCCGGGACGGCGCCGCCACGGAGCCCGCAGGCCCGGACGAGTCCCAGAGCCGGCGCCTGCGGTCCCTCTACGAGGCGCTGGTCCCCTCCTTCTCGACCGCCGAGGACCCCGAGCCGCTCTACTCCCACGGCGGCGCCTGGGACAAGGCCTTCCCCACCTACGCCTTCGACGCCACCGGTCGCATCTCGCATCTGCTGATCCGCTACCCCGCCTACTTCACCGACGGCGAGCCCGAGTCCCGCGCGCGCGTCGAGCAACTGCTGCACGCCAAGGCGGGCCGCGGCCGGGAGTACCGCTTCAGCTGGGACGAGGAGGCCAACGAACTCACCGTCGCCGTCCTCCCCCCGCTCGCCACCGACATCGCAGCCCAGCGCTTCGTCACGGCACCGGGCGAGACGGTCCTCGGCTTCACCGACCCGACCCACGTCCAGCGCACCCTCCCCCTGTCATGCGGAGCGTCGGCATCCGCCGGTGCCCCGGGCGCCACGGGTTCCGGGGCGTCAGGAGCCTCGGGCACCTCACAGACCTCCGGAGAGGAGCGACGCGACGTCCCTCCCGTCATCTGGCGCACCGGCGTCCGCTCCACCGAACCCCACCTCCTGGCCGTGGGCGAACCGGGCAGCGGTACGACCACCCTGCTGCGCTCGATCGCCCTCCAGGCCCTCCAGCACGGCGACGTGGTCGTCGTCGAGGGCGGCGGCAGCGGTGAGTACGCGTGTCTGACCGGTCGCGACGGTGTCCTGGCCATCGAGTGCGGGCCGGCCGGGGCCCTGGCGGCACTGGAATGGGCCTCCCAGGAGACGGAACGCCGTCTGATCGCCACGAACGGCGCCCGTCAGGCGGGCCATCCCCCACCGGACGACGCCCAACGCCCCCTCTGGCTGCTGTTGGACCGCCCGAGCGCCCTGAGCCATCTGGCCTCGGCGGACAACCGCCCGGACCCGCAGTCCCTCCTCCAGATCCCCCTGCGCCACGGCCGAGCGGCCAACGTCACGGTGGTGGTGACCGAACACCTCGACCAGTTGGACACCCTCACGGACGCGGTACGGCAGCACACACGCGCGCGCGTGCTGCTCGGACCGGCCACCCCCGAGCAGCTGACGACCGTGCTGGGTGCCTCCCCGCCCACGACCCCCACCCCGGACGTCCCCCCGGGCCGCGGTTACGCCCGCCTCGGCACCGGCCCGATCCTCCGCCTCCAGATCCCGGCCACCCCGGACCCGTACGCCCCCGACACCGACGACCTCCACCGCGAGGCGGTCCTGTCACTGCTCCCACCGCACACGACCGCGACGGCCTCAACCTTGACCAAGACTGCGGTGACGGAACAACAGGGCGCCCAATAGCTCGGGGCTACCCGTCGCATCGGCGACCGCGGCCCGTCACTCGACTGATCGCGCAGTTCCCCGCGCCCCTTGAAGGGGGCGCAGCCCAGCCGTCGCAGCTGCGAGCGATCGCGCAGCTGCGACGGATGCCCACCCCGTCGTCAGAGCCGCGGGCAATCGTGCCGCTGGGGCGGCACCCATCCCAAAGAGAGCGGCACCCGGCACGCGCCGGTGAGCGAGACCCCGGCCCGGCCGACGGCGCCCCTGGGCGCCCGAAACCGACCACCCGCACCCCCTCACGCCACAAAGGTCCGCGGCTCCCCGCTCCCTGCGGCACCCCCGCTCCGCACCAACCGCGCAGCCGCCGCCAACCGCAACGCCGCCTCCTCGGCCACCGCGCCCCCCACCGTGAACGGCAACCGCACATACCCCTCGAACGCCCCGTCCACCCCGAACCGAGGCCCGGACGGCACCCTCACCCCCACCCGCTCCCCCATCTCCGCCAGCCGCGACCCGGACAGCCCGCCCGCCTTCACCCACAGCGTCAGCCCACCCCGAGGCTCCGAGAACTCCCAGTCCGGCAGCTCCCTGCGCACCGCCGCGACCAGCGCGCCCCGGTTCTCCCGCCCCTGCTCACGCCGGAGCTCCACGGCCTGCTCCCACCCCCCGGTGCTCATCAGCCAGTTCACGGCGAGCTGCTCCAGCACCGGCGTCCCCAGATCGGCGTACGCCCGCGCGGCGACCAGGCTCCGGATCACCTCGGGCGCGGCCCGTACCCACCCGATCCGCATCCCCGCCCAGAACGCCTTGCTGGCCGACCCGACGGTGATCACCGTGGACCCCGCCGGATCGAAGGCGCAGACGGGGCGGGGCATCTCCAGATCGGCGTCGAGACACAGCTCGGACATGGTCTCGTCCGCGATGAGCACGGTCCCGGCGGCGCGGGCCGCGTCGACGAGCCCCCGCCGCCGGTCCTCGTCGGCGAGCGCCCCGGTCGGGTTGTGGAAGTCGGCGACGACATACGCGAGCCTCGGCGCGGTGTCCCGCAGCACCTGCCGCCAGCGGTCCATGTCCCACCCGGCGAGCCCCTCCTCCATGGCGACCGGCACCAACCGCGCCCCCGCCTCCCGCATCAGCTGAAGGATGTTGGCGTACGAGGGCGACTCCACGGCGATCCGCTCGCCGCGTCCGGCGAAGAGATGACAGATGGCGTCCATGGCCCCCATCGCCCCGGTGGTGACCATGATCTGCTCGGGCATGGTCGGGATGCCGCGCGCGGTGTAGCGGTCGGCGAGCATGGAGCGCAGCGCGGGCAGCCCGGCCGGATAGTCACCGTGGGTGTGGGCGTAGGGCGGCAGTTCCTCAAGGGCACCCTGCACGGCCCGGGTGAGCCAGGGCTCGGGCGCGGGAAGCGCCGCACAGCCCAGGTCGATCATGGAGCCGAGCGCCTCCGGGGGAAGGGGCTCCAGGCCGCGCGCGGGAAGTGGATTGCCGGCCGGAACGGCCGTCCAACTGCCCGCTCCGCGCCGGGATTCGAGGAACCCCTCGGTGCGCAGTGCCTCGTAGGCCGCCGCGACGGTCGTACGGCTGACGGACAGGGCCAGGGCGAGTTCGCGCTCGGCGGGCAGTCGGGCGGCCACCGGAACCCGGCCTTCGAGGACGAGCACCCGGACGCCGTCGGCGAGCGCGCGATAGGCGGGCGGACGCTTGCTGCCGGGGCCGCTGGGGCGGTCCTGTTGGGAGTTGAGCATGCGGGCGAGCTGCGCGGCCCCCACCGCCGAAGTCCACTGAGACATTTTTCCAGTCCACCTTCCCCGAATTGGCCATGGATGGCGACGGTCCTCAAGCCACAGGGTGTCATGCGTCAGGCCACTACCACCACAGGGACCACCATCACAGGGGGCACATCTTGTCCGGACAACGGCATCTCGTACGGCGGCTGTCACAGCTCTACATCGGTCTGGTGCTGTACGGCGTGAGCATGGCGCTGCTCGTGCGCGCGGACCTCGGCCTGGAGCCCTGGAACGTTCTGCATCAGGGCATCGCCGAGCGGACGGGCCTGTCGATGGGCGTCGTGGTGACCCTTCTCGGTGCCGTGATCCTTCTCTCCTGGATTCCGCTGCGACAGCGGCCCGGCCTCGGCACGATCTCCAACGTCCTGGTGATCGGCGTCGCGATGGACGCGTCCCTGGCGGTCGTCCCCGAGGCCCACGGCCTCGCGGTCCGCGCCCCGCTGATGGTCCTGGGGATCGTTCTGAACGGGGCGGCCACCGGTCTCTACATCGCGGCCCGCTTCGGCCCCGGACCGCGCGACGGGCTGATGACCGCGCTGAACCGGGTCACCGGGCTGTCGGTCCGTCTCGTGCGCACGGCCATCGAGCTGACGGTGGTGGCGACGGGCTTCGCCCTCGGCGGCACGGTGGGCGTCGGCACCCTTCTCTACGCGCTCTCCATCGGCCCGCTCGCCCAGCTGTTCCTGCGGCTGTTCGCCGTCCCCTCGGCATCCGGCGGCAGCACGGTCGTTGCCACCGGGCAACCGAAGGGGGCCATACTGCACCGGTGACCGCGCCCAAACGCCACCCGTACCTCGACCACCCGGGCCCGATCGCCTTCGCCCACCGGGGCGGGGCGGCGGACGGCCTGGAGAACACCATGGCCCAGTTCCGGCGCGCGGTGGAGGCGGGCTACCAGTACATCGAGACCGACGTGCACGCCACGCTCGACGGCAAGCTCGTCGCCTTCCACGACGCGACCCTGGACCGGATGACCGACGGGGCGGGCCGCATAGCGGATTTGCCGTGGAAGGACATACGGCACGCGCGCGTGGCGGGCGTCGAACCCGTCCCCCTCTTCGAGGAGTTGCTGGAAACCTTCCCCGACGTCCGCTGGAACGTCGACATCAAGGCCGAGCCCGCGCTCCACCCCCTCCTCAACCTGATCGCCCGCACCAACTCCTGGGACCGCGTCTGCGTCGGCTCGTTCTCCGAGTCCCGGGTCGCCCGCGCCCAGCGTCTGGCCGGTCCGCGCCTGGCCACCTCGTACGGCACGAGCGGTGTGCTGGGGCTGCGGCTGCGCTCCTGGGGGCTCCCGGCGTCGGTACGCCGCTCGGCGATCGCGGCACAGGTGCCCGAGTCGCAGTCGGGGGTGCCGGTGGTGGACCACAGGTTCGTGCGCGCCGCCCACGCGCGCGGGCTTCACGTCCATGTGTGGACCGTGAACGAACCGCAACGTATGCACCGCCTCCTGGACTTGGGAGTCGATGGCATCATGACCGATCACATCGACACGCTGCGCAAGGTGTTGGAGGACCGGGGCACCTGGGTCTGACGTCTTCGCGCGGCCCGTTCACGGGGAAGCGAGGGCACGGGTGGGCACCGACACCGTGCGGACGGACGCGGACGACGAGGCCGCCGACCGGGGGCGCGAACAGCGCGGATGGTACTTCTACGACTGGGCGTGCTCCGTCTACTCGACCAGCGTGCTGACCGTGTTCCTCGGCCCCTATCTGACCGAGGTCGCCAAGTCGGCCGCCGACGCGGACGGTTATGTCCACCCCCTGGGCATCCCCGTCAGGGCCGGCTCGTTCTTCGCGTACTCGGTCTCCCTGTCGGTGATCATCGCCGTGATCGCCATGCCCCTGGTGGGCGCCGCCGCCGACCGCACCGGCCGCAAGAAGCCCCTCCTGGGCGCCGCCGCGTACATCGGGGCCGCCGCGACCGCCGGAATGTTCTTCCTGGACGGCGACCGCTATCTGCTCGGCGGTGTGCTCCTTGTCATAGCGAACGCCTCGCAGTCCGTCGCGACGATGCTCTACAACTCCTATCTGCCGCAGATCGCTCCCCCCGAGGAACGCGACGCGGTCTCGTCCCGGGGCTGGGCCTTCGGCTACGCGGCGGGTGCCCTGGTCCTCGTCGCCAATCTGATCCTCTTCACCGCGCACGACAGCTTCGGTGTCTCCGAGGGCATGGCGGTCCGTATCTGTCTGGCCTCGGCCGGACTGTGGTGGGGTGCGTTCACCCTCATCCCGCTACGAAGGCTCCGCGACCGCCGAAGCCCGGCAGGCGGGACGAAGGAAGCGACCGCCCCCGGTCTGCGCCAGCTCGCCGCGACCGTACGCGACATGCGCCGTCATCCCCTCACCCTCGCCTTCCTCCTCGCGTACCTCGTCTACAACGACGGCATCCAGACCGTGATCTCCCAGGCGTCGATCTACGGCTCCGAGGAGCTGGGCCTCGGCCAGTCCACCCTGATCGTGGCCGTACTGCTCGTGCAGATCCTGGCGGTCGGCGGCGCCCTGGCCATGGGCCGCCTCGCCCGGACGTACGGCGCGAAGCGCACGATCCTCGGCTCGCTGATCGCCTGGACGGTGATCCTGGCCGCGGGCTTCTTCCTGCCCGCCAACGCACCGGTGTGGTTCTTCGTCCTGGCCTCCGGGATCGGCCTGGTCCTCGGCGGCAGCCAGGCCCTGTCCCGCTCCCTCTTCTCGCATCTCGTCCCGGCCGGCAAGGAGGCCGAATACTTCTCGGCGTACGAGATGAGCGACCGCGGCATGAGCTGGCTGGGCCCGCTACTGTTCGGTCTCACCTACCAGGTAACCGGAAGTTATCGGGACGCGATCATCTCCCTGGTCGCCTTCTTCGTCATCGGATTCGCCCTGCTCGCGAGGGTTCCGGTGCGCCGGGCGATCAGCGACGCGGGCAACCCGGTGCCCGACAGGATTTAGCGTCGGGAGCGAAAGGGCTGTAGTGTACGCGTTTGGCCTGCCAGGCGTACCGTTACTGCGCGTCAAAGATGCCGAAACGCTGGGTGACATCTGCTGTCAGATGTGACAAACCGGGCGCGGGTGGGTACTGAATTGGTTGACAAGGCTGCGGCTACGACGGCGACGCATGACCCGGAACGGGACACGGAACGGGAATCTTTACCGCCGACCGGACGTTGACCGGATGACGACGACAGCGACACCTGTCCTGTGGGCGACAAGCCCGGGAGGCACGATTCATGAGTGAGCGAGCTCTTCGCGGCACGCGCCTCGTGGTGACCAGCTACGAGACGGACCGCGGCATCGACTTGGCTCCGCGCCAGGCCGTGGAGTACGCATGCGAGAAGGGGCACCGCTTCGAGATGCCCTTCTCGGTCGAGGCGGAGATCCCGCCGGAGTGGGAGTGCAAGGTCTGTGGGGCCCAGGCACTCCTCGTGGACGGCGACGGCCCTGAGGAAAAGAAGGCCAAGCCCGCGCGTACCCATTGGGACATGCTGATGGAGCGGCGCACCCGCGAGGAACTCGAAGAGGTCCTTGAGGAGCGCCTGGCCGTTCTCCGCTCGGGCGCGATGAATATCGCGGTACACCCGCGAGACAGCCGCAAGTCCGCGTAGCGGAACACCGAAGTTCAGGGGGCGCCGTACGTATTGCGTACGGCGCCCCCTGGTGTGCCCAGATCCAGGCGCTTCAGGCCGCCGCGCAGCGCTCGGGAGAATGGGCTTCGTTGGCGAGTGCGGGTGATTCGTGGTTGCTCGCGCACTTCCCCGCGCCCCTAAAAGCAAAAAGCATGGAGTGCCCCCGGGTTCTTAGGGGCGCGGGGAACTGCGCGACCAGCCACACACGACCCGCACATGTCCACCGACCGGGGGGCGAAGAGGCGCAGCCCCTGATGATGGTGGGGGAGGGTAGGGGCGGCGGGGGCGAGAGAAACCCCGTCAGCGCGTGAGCGGCGGCCGAGGTTCCTGAGAGGCATTCCCTGCCCCGCCAGCGGGATCGTCGCGGATCACCTCGCCCTGGACGACCTTGCCGTCGGGCCGATGCATCCGTGCCTGCTGGAACGCGTCGCCGAGTGTGCCGGGACCGGCCTGCCGGAGCTTTCGCTCGAAGGTCCGCTCCGTGTAGCGCGAGAGCCACTTCTGAACCGGCGGGATCAGCAGCACCAGCCCCACCGCGTCCGAGATCAGGCCCGGCAGCATGAGCAGCAGACCGCCGAGCATGAGGAAGCCGTTGCCCTCGCTCTTCCCGGCCCCGGTCTCCGACGTACCCGTCCCCATCCCGCCCTGCTGCTGTTGCAAGGTCTCGCTCAGCGCCCGGAACGCCCGGCGCCCGGCCTTCTTGACCACCGCGGAGCCGAGCACGAAACCGGCGACCAGCAGCAGGAAGACGGTGAAGCCGCCGGCCGCGCCCGCGACCACCGTGAGCAGCCAGATCTCCAGCACCAGCCACGCGGCGATCCCCAACAGCAGGAACGTACGCAGCCGGGAGCGCCGGGGCCGAACAGGGTACGCGGGGGTCGAAGCGCCACTCATCATGCCTCCAGTGTGCCTGCCCCCGGCTCAGCACGGCATAAGGGGATGATCAGCCGCGGCTGTGCGCCGGAACGGGCCATCGGGGTCCCGGCCTCGCCGCTCGCCCTCCGCCTCGCTCGGTCCGTCCCGCCGTCCGCTCAGTCCTTCTTGTCGTCCCGGCCCAGAACCTTGCCGACGCGCTCGCCGACACCCCACGCGGTCACCCGCCACAGCGCCTCGACGAGGATGTCGCGGCTCATCTTGGAGTCGCCCAGCTCACGCTCGACGAAGGTGATGGGCACCTCGACGACGTGGTAACCGGCCTTGATGGCGCGGCGGGCTAGGTCGACCTGGAAGCAGTAGCCCTGGGAGGCCACCTCGTCGAGGCCGAGCCCTTCGAGGGTCTCGCGGCGGAAGGCGCGGTAGCCGCCGGTGACGTCACGGACCGGGACGTCCAGCAGGACCCGGGAGTACAGACTGCCGCCGCGAGAGATGAACTCACGGGACTTCGGCCAGTTCACCACGCGCCCGCCCGGCACCCAGCGGGAGCCGAGGACGAGGTCGGCGCCCTTGAGGGCGGTCAGCAGCCGGGGCAGTTCCTCGGGCTGGTGGGAGCCGTCGGCGTCCATCTCGATCAGTACGCCGTAGCCGTGCTCCATGCCCCAGCGGAAGCCCGCGAGATAGGCGGCGCCCAGCCCTTCCTTGCCCTTGCGGTGCAGTACCTGGACATGGTCGTCCTCGGCGGCCAGCTCGTCGGCGAGCTTGCCGGTGCCGTCGGGGCTGTTGTCGTCGGCCACCAGGACATGGGCCTCCGGGACAGCCTTGCGCACCCGGCCGACGATCGCCTTGATGTTCTCCGCCTCGTTGTAGGTGGGAATGATCACCAAGGCCGTGCCGAGCGGGCCGAACCGTCTCTCCTCGCCTGCTGCCGCGAGGGTCCCGTCGCCGTCGTTCACTACTTACTGCCCCTTCGAGTCCGTACGCAGGGGTCCACCATAGTGGCCCGGGCCTGCGAGGGAGTGTCGGCTCATTGTCCAGAGGGGGGTCGAATCAACAAAGGGTGTGGGGGAGCTCAATTCAAACAACAGATGAATAGGAGCGCGCTCTGTACCCCCTGTGCGCCTCCCCAGAACGCGGCGGATAGGGGCCCGACGCCCTTCGGGCCGACCTGGGACCCGCTGGCTGCGGGTCGACCGAGAGCCGTTGTCTACTGAGCGTCCGGGCCCCACCCGGGTCACACCTACCCGACCGAGCCGGAACGTTCCCTCGTCGTGGCGCGAGCCCTGGGCCTGGCTCCCAGTGGAGGTGCGCCGGTGCGGCACACCACCCCTGACCCAGCGGCGCCTCGACGACCGCGCGGAAGTTCCCCGGTCGGACGTCCGGTGGTGGACCCGGCAGAACCTACCCGTCCCCTGCCGTCCACTGTCAACCGTCGTTTGACCTGCGGAGATTCGGCCTCGTGCCGGGTGGAGGCGAAGGATGCGCAGGTCGCGCGGGTCTTGCGGCGGACCATGATCGCTTCGCGGTCGCCGTTGGATCACTCGCCCGGCCGTACGAAGACGGTGTGCCCGCCCACCACCGTCCGCAGGCAGACGGGCAGGCCGGTGCCGGGGCTCAGATCGGGCAGGCCGGGGGTGCCGGAGCGGGGGTCGGTGGACCAGCGGGCGACGCGGTCGTCGGGGGCCTGGACGACCAGCTCGCCGGTGCGCCAGACCGCGTAGTCGGCGGGTGCGCCCGGTACCAGGACGCCCGCGTCGTCCCGTCCGATCGCCCGCCAGCCGCCCCGCGTGTGCGCCGTGAACGCCGCGCGCACGGACACCCGGTGCTCCGGCGTGCGATGGAAGGCGGCGGCGCGGACCGTACCCCAGGGGTCGAGGGGGGTGACCGGGCTGTCGGAGCCGAAGGCCAGGGGTACGCCGACGCGCAGCAGGGCCGCGAACGGGTTGAGGGTACGGGCCCGTTCGACGCCCAGGCGCTGGGCGTACATGCCCTCGTCGCCGCCCCACAGCGCGTCGAAGGCGGGCTGCACGGAGGCGGTGAGGCCGAGTTCGGCGAAGGCGGCGACGGTGTCGGGGGTGAGCATCTCGGCGTGCTCGACGCGGTGCCGGGCGGCGCGCACCCGGGCCAGGCCGACCTTCTCGGCCGCCGCGCGCACTCCCTCGACGACGGAGGTCACGGCGGCGTCCCCGATGGCGTGGAAGCCCGCCTGGAGACCCGCCTCGGTGCACGCCACCACGTGGGCGGCGACGGCGGCGGCGTCGAGGTAGGCCGTGCCGGTGTGCTCGGCGTCGGCGTACGGCTCGTGCAGACAGGCGGTGTGCGAGCCCAGGGCGCCGTCGACGAAGAGGTCGCCCGCGGCGCCGACCGCGCCGAGCGAGCGTGCCTTGACCACGCCTTCTTCGGCTCGCTCGGCCCAGTAGCCGACGACGCGGGGGCCGGGCTCCTCAGCGGCGAGCCTCAGCAGTCCCGTGAAGTCGTCCTCGGAGGAGATCTCGGGGCCCGCGCACTCGTGGAGGGAGCCGATGCCGAGCGAGGCGGCGTGGGCGAGGGCGGCGCGCTGGGCGTCGGTGCGCTGGGCGGGGGTGATGGCGCCGAGGGCGGTGGCGCGTACGGCGTGGTGGGCGTCACGGGTGAGCGGGCCGTCGTCGAAGGTGTCGGCGCCCGGGACGAGGTCGAGCAACGCCGTGGTGACGACCGCCGAGTGGACGTCGACGCGGCTCAGGTAGAGCGGGCGTCCGCCGGTGGCCTCGTCGAGTTCGGCGCGGGTCGGGGGGCGGCCACCGGGCCAGCGGGAGGCGTCCCAGCCATGGCCGAGGAGGACGCGGTCCGCCGGGCGGGCCGCGGCGAATTCCCGTACGGCGGCGAGGGCGGCCTCCAGGGTGGGGGCCGTGGAGAGATCGAGGCCGGTGAGGGCGAGGCCGGTGGCGGTGGTGTGGACGTGGGCGTCGGTGAACGCCGGGGTGACCAGGGCGCCTTCGAGGTCGATCACCTCGTCGACGCCCTCCGCGAAGGCGTCGGCGGCACCCTCGGAGCCGACCCAGGCGATCTGTCCGCGCTCCACGACCATCGCGGTGGCGAAGGGGTCGGCGGGACTGTGGACTTCTCCGCCGCGCAGCAGAACGGTCGCCGGGGAAGGGCTGATCTCACTCATGGGGACCAGTCTCCCGTGTGGCGGGAGCCCCGCCGCACACGGGCCGGGTTCGGGGCGGGCGGAACACGGCTGTGGTCCGTCGGTACCGCGGGTCCGGGACCGGCGGGGGCCGCGCCGCCGCGCGGAGGCCCGGGCTCAGATCCTCGGCGGTCTCGCCTCGTACGGGGTCGACAGGACCACCGTCGTGCGGGTCGAGACGCCCGCGAGGGTACGGAGGCGGGCCAGGAGTTCTTCCAGCTCGTGGGGGGTGGCGACGCGGACTTTGAGGATGTAGTTCTCGTCGCCGGCGACGCTGTGGCAGGCCTCGATCTCGGGGACTCCGGCGAGGCGCTCGGCGATGTCGTCGGGGGCGCTGGGGTCGAAGGGCTTGACCGAGATGAACGCCGTCATCGGCAGCCCGACCGCCTCCGGGTCGACGACCGCGGCATAGCCCCGGATGACACCGCGCTGCTCAAGTCGGCGCACCCGCTGATGCACGGCCGACGTGGACAGGCCCGTGGCCTTGCCCAGGTCGGTGTAGCTCATCCGCCCGTCCGCGACGAGCAGCTGCACGATCTGTCGGTCCAGCTCCTCCATGACGCAAGAACCTACAGGGCGCTTGATCCCCTCGGATACCTGAGCGGCGCAGGTCATGGCCGGTTCGTGATGTGCCGGGGAGTCCGCCGTGCGCCGTCCGGGCGACAACCCGGCCCCGTACCCCGTCGTGCTGGGCATCTGCGAGCGGCATGTGACGAAGACCACAGCACCCGAACAGGCTTCGTGATGCGCTCACGGTTACCGCCGAGACGGGGCGGGAAGTGCTTGCTGTGGTCGAGGCCGCAGCGCCTTCACGGCCCAGCCCGAGGGGGAGAATCCCATGCAGAGTCTTAAGCGCCCTGGTCGTACCGCACCCAAGCGCCTCCAGCCGGTCGTCGAGCCCGAGCCGGAGGGCGTCGAACCGGAGGACGAGTTCGACGCGTACGACACCTTCGAGATGCTCCGGGTGATCTGCCCGGACTGCTCCCAGCCCATCGCCCTGCTGCCCGACGAGGACGCGCTCCCGGAGCACGCCCTGGTCGTGTCGCCGTGGAACCCGTTCGGGCTCACGGTCTGCGCCGGCACGGGCCGCCCGGCCGGTGACGCCCGCTCCGCGGACGAGTCGGCCGAACCGCAGGAGCAGGACACCGCCCTTCTGTTGACGCTCCCTCAGGGACTCGACTGGCGGACCCAGCCCTTCTCGCACGTCGGCGGCCCGGGCTCGCGCCCGATGCGCGTGCCGGTGATGCGCCGTCAGGCCGCCTGATTCCAGCGCCCGCACGACCGCCCGGCAGGTCGGCACGACCGCCCGGCAGGGCCGCGAAGCACGACGTCGGTACGGCCTTCGTCCCCGCACGCGGTCATGAACGCCGGTACGGCCTTCACCGCCTTCGCGCTTCACCGCCGGCCCACATCCCACGGCTCCGCGCGTTCCCGTCGACGCGGCCGTTCCCGGTGACCCGTTGCCCCGTTCGGACCTGTCGCGAACTCAGGCACGATTCCCGGGAGCGGTGACCGCGCCCCGCGTCACGCGTTTGTCGGGTATGACCGCTTCGCACACGATCGCCGGGCGTCGGCAGCCTGCCTTCACGCCCACGTCGGCACCAGCAGAATCGGTTTCCCGGGCGATGGCTCCCCAGCCGTCGGTTCCGGCCGCGTCGCAGGACCCGCCCATCTACCGTGCTCTGCTGCGGACTTGGGCCGATCGCGGGCGCACCCTCCCCGGGCGTCATGACCCGGAGTGGGTGCGGCTGGCGGCGCCTCCGCGCGAGCTGGGTCAATTCGGCGCCGCAGGGGACCCGTTCACGGTGAACGACCCCTATGGCGTCGGTGTGACCTTGACCGCGAGCGGGTCCTTCGGGGGTCTCGTCCACCCACTGAGTGGCCCGTTCCGCAATTCGTTCAGCGTGACTCGGGGCCCGCGAGGTGACGGGCGATGACCATGCGCTGGATCTGATTGGTGCCCTCGACGATCTGCAGCACCTTGGCCTCCCGCATGTACCGCTCGGCGGGGAAGTCCGCGGTGTAGCCGTAACCGCCGAGGATCTGGACGGCGTCCGTGGTGACCTTCATCGCGGCGTCGGTGCACAGCAGCTTCGCCATGGCCGCCTGCTTGGAGAACGGCCGGCCCGCGTCGCGCAGTCGGGCGGCGGAGAGGTAGAGCGCCCGGCCGGCCTCCGTCTGGGTGGCCATGTCGGCGAGCATGAAGCGCAGTCCCTGGAAGTCCGAGATGGGCCGCCCGAACTGCTCCCGTCCGGTCGCGTAGGCGACCGCCTCGTCCAGTGCCGCCTGGGCCACGCCGATCGCGCAGGCCGCGATGCCGAGGCGCCCGGAGTCGAGTGCGGAGAGGGCGATGGCGAAGCCCTGGCCCTCGTCGCCGATGCGCCGGTCGTCGGCGACGCGCACCCCGTCGAAGTGGAGCTGGGCGGTGGGCGAGCCCTTCATGCCCATCTTCTTCTCGGGCGCGGCGGCGCTCAGCCCCTCGGCGTCGCCGGGCACCAGGAAAGCGGTGATGCCCCGTGACCCCTCCCCGCCCGTACGGGCCATGACGGTGTAGAAGTCGGCGATTCCGCCGTGGGTGATCCAGGCCTTGGTGCCCGTGATAACCCAGTGGTCGCCGTCGCGTACCGCCTTCGTCCGCAGGGAGGCCGCGTCCGAGCCGGAGGACGGCTCGGAGAGGCAGTAGGCGCCGAGCAGTCCACCGCCGAGCATCGCGGGCAGATGTTCGACCTGCTGCTCCTTGGTGCCGTAGTTGGCGAGCGCATGGCAGGCGAGGGTGTGGACACTGACGCCGAGGCCGACGGTGAGCCGGGCCGCGGCCAGCTCCTCCAGGGCCTGGAGGTAGACCTCGTACGGCTGGTCGCCGCCACCGTACTCCGCGTCGTACGGCAGGCCGAGCAGTCCCGACTCCGAGAGCAGGCCGAAGAGTTCGCGGGGGAAGCGGCCGGCGTCCTCCTCCTCGGCCGCGCGGGGGGCGATCTCGCGCTGGGTGATCTCGCGGACGAGCGAGATCAGGTCCCGGGCCTCGTCCGTGGGCAGTTGACGGTCCACCGGCTGCGGGGCGTGGTCGGGCATGGCGACGTTCTCCTCCCTTTCGGGAACGTCGGCGGTCGCGCGCCTTGGGTGGGGCGGCTCCGCCGGGTCTCTCAGGTGCGGGCCGATGCTCCGCTCCCGGGTCGCGGAAGCTGCTGACCAGCGACTCTGCGGTGAGTATGCCCGATCGGGACCTTCGAGTCACCAGTTAACGATCGCTTACTCCAAGAAACTTTCCCTGGGCCGTATTGGTCCGAACCATTGACCGATTGGTCTAGTCCTCTTACTGTTTCGGCCAACGCTTTCCCGCGTTCATGCCAATCGGCGTGGTTCATGCCCTGCGGCGTGCGATCACCTCTGTCCCCTGCGAGGAGACACCCGATGCACACCCCGCTCCACCCCCGCGGCCGGGCCCTGCTGGCCGCCGCGTGTTCCGCGGCCCTCGGCGCCACCCTGCTCGCCGGCGCCGGCACGGCGAGCGCCGACCAGAAGGGCCACGCCAAGACCCAGGCCCCCAAGGCCGGCGGCGACAAGGTCATCGGCTACTTCACCGACTGGGGCATCTACGGCCGCCAGTACTTCGTCAAGAACATCGAGACCTCCGGTTCGGCGAAGAAGCTCACGCACATCAACTACGCGTTCGGCAACGTCGTCGACGGCAAGTGCGCCATCGGCGACTCCTGGGCGGACACCGACAAGCCGTTCACGGCCGAGGAGTCCGTGGACGGGGTCGCGGACAGCGCCGACCAGTCCCTGAGCGGCAACTTCAACCAGCTGCGCAAGCTGAAGAAGCTCCACCCGAACCTCAAGGTCATCTGGTCGTTCGGCGGCTGGAGCTGGTCCGGCGGCTTCGGCGAGGCGGCGAAGGACCCGGCGGCCTTCGCCCGGTCCTGCTACGACGTGGTCGAGAACTCCCGGTGGGCCGATGTCTTCGACGGCATCGACATCGACTGGGAGTACCCGAACGCCTGCGGTCTGACCTGCGACACCAGCGGCCGCGAGGCCTTCCCCGAGCTGATGAAGGCGCTGCGCGCCAAGTTCGGCAAGCGGAACCTGGTCACCGCGGCGATCACGGCCGACGCGAGCGAGGGCGGCCGTATCGACGCGGCCGACTACGCGGGCGCGGCCCGCTACGTCGACTGGTACAACCCGATGACGTACGACTACTTCGGCGCCTGGGCCGCCACGGGCCCCACGGCTCCGCATTCCGCGCTGCACTCCTACCCGGGCGCCCCCGAGGAGGGCTACAACACGGCCGCCACCGTCGCCAAGCTGAAGAGCCTCGGTATCCCGTCGAGGAAGCTGCTGCTCGGCATCGGCTTCTACGGGCGCGGCTGGACCGGTGTCACCCAGGCGGCCCCGGGCGGCACGGCCACCGGCCCGGCGAAGGGCACGTACGAGGACGGCTTCGAGGACTACAAGGTGCTCAAGGAGACCTGCCCGGCGACCGGCACGGTGGGCGGCACCGCGTACGCCAAGTGCGGGGACGACTGGTGGAGTTACGACACCCCGGCGACCATCGAGGGAAAGATGAGGTACAAGGACCGGCAGGGCCTCGGCGGAACGTTCTTCTGGGAGTTGAGCGGGGACACCGCGAACGGTGAGCTGATCAAGGCGATCAAGTAGCCGTAGCCGCAAGGCAGTTGGGGCGGAGGGCCGACGGGCCTCCGCCCCTTCCTCGTCTGCGGTGTCATGGCCGGCCGGGGGTCAGTCGTCGCGGCGGGCGGGGGCGGGGGCGACGTAGGCCGGTTCGATCTCCTCGATGGCGCGCATGGCTCCGCCGAGCATCTTGACCAGCAGTTCGCGCATGGTGTCGCGGGACAGGCCGGGGCGGTTGATCCAGTCGAGGGTGGCGCCCTCCACGGCGCAGACCCAGCCGAACAGGCCCATGCGGGCCACCGGCGCTATGTCGCTGCGGCCGTAGGCGCCCTCGGCGATGGTGGCGACGATCGCCTCGCGCACCCCGTCCCGGATGGCGTGCACCTGCGCGTCGAAGCCGACTCCCCCGCTGACGATCGTGCGATAGGCGGCCTGGTTGTCCTCGGCATAGCGCAGATAGCAGTCCATCGTGCGCTGCACCCGCTCCACCGGCGGGAGTCGGAGGCCGCCGGCCGCGTAGGTGATCAGATCGGCCACCGAGTCCTCGACGATGGCCAGGTAGTAGCCGCGCTTGGACTTGAAGTAGTAGTAGATCAGCCCCTTGGCCACATGGGCCTGGCGTGCGATGTCGTCCATGGACAGCGCGTCGTAGGACGTGTCGGCGAACAACTTCCGGCCTATGGAGATGAGTTCGGCGCGGCGCGCTAAGGAACGGTCGGTGCCGCGGGCCCTCGGCGGCTCGGCCCCCCGCTGTTGACTACTATTCAATTTCGGTCCTGGTCTCCAACTGCCGACGGGACATCCGCAGTATGGCAGACCTTGACCATCCGCTTGTTCGACTCGGATTCGACAGAATCGGCGGGCGGAACGGTGGGTGGAACGGTAGGTGGATCAGGTCCTGGGATCGGCCGGGGGTTCGATCACAGCAGCCCCATCTGTGTCACCAGCATCGCGAGGACCACGACGAGGGTCCAGCCCATGAGGTGCTCGACGATCTTCGGTCCGTCGTCCCGGGGACCGCCGGTGCGGGTACGGGCTCGGGTGGCGGTGGCGGAGGTCGCGGTCATGGCAGCTCGCTGGTGTGGTGGGTGTGCGGCGGACTCCCCCCTGCCGTTCCGTCCACCTTGCCACCGGACGGGGCGCCCGGAACCGAGAGCTTGGTCACACGAGGGCGGCCCCCGGGAGCGCCGGGGGCCGCCGTCGTGTCAGCGCACGCCGGCTCTCGTGTCAGCGCACCCCGACCGCCATGAGCGCCGCGCGCTGGCGGGCCGTGGGGCGGGCCGGGAAGTACAGATAGCAGACACCGCCGGTGCCGGAGGAGACATTGCCGGAGGCGTTGTACCGCTTGGTCCTCAGCCAGATGTTCTCCCACTCGCGCCGCCGGTAGACCCGGCGCACCGCCTCGTTGGAGGGGGAGTTCGGGTCGTTGGCGATGACATCGCCGTCGGCGGTGAAGCCGATCACCGTCATCAGATGCCCGGACGTGCCGTAGCCGGCCCCGGTCAGCTCCTCCTCCAGGAACGACTGGGAGGTGATCACCGGGATGCCGCCCGCGATCAGCATCTCCAGATCGGTGAGCGAGCCCAGCCGGGTCACCACGCCCTGGAGGTCGTCGTAGGTGGCGGCGTACGCGGCGTTGAAGGGCCAGTTGCCGCAGCCCTCGTACTGGTAGTCGTAGGTGAACCGGGCGGCGTGGCACACCTGCGGGTCGGCGTAGTCGGGGTTGACCCAGGCCAGGTCCTCGGCGCTGGGCCTGCGGCCCCAGAACTCTATGACCATCTGCGAGGAGGTCGGGCTGCACCAGGCCTCGCCGCCGTTGTCGTACTCGGGGTACTGGCCCTTGTGGGTCTCCTGGGAGTAGCGCGGGACGTTCAGCTCCCGGGCGAGGGCGGGGGTGGAGGCCGGGACGGTGAAGCGGTCGGGGATGTCGGAGCCCATCGCGCCGAGCCGCCAGACCTTCGGGGTGACTCCGGTGCCGGGGGTGCGGTGGAGGGTCAGCCGCAGCCGGTAGGAGACGAGGCGCAGGCCCGTGGCCGGGTCGTCGATGGCGAAGGTGTCGGTCCAGACGCTGCTCCTGCCGTCCTTCTGCCCGTCGACCGACGTCCGCCGGATGTCCTGGTCACCGGCCGCCCATCGGCCGAGTACGTACCAGGGGGTGCCCGTGCCGTCGGAGTAGGTGCCCTCCATCTCGATCTGAATCCAGGTGCCGTCGGGCGCGTCCGCGTTCCAGGAGGCGATGACCTCGGTGGCGGGGACGGCCAGCTCGTGGACCGGGGAGGTCCAGGTGGCGTACTCCCAGGTGGCGGTGCGGCCGGTGTGCGGGTCGGTGTAGTCGGTGGTGCCGACGGGGGTGTCGATCACCAGCCCCGGCCGCACCCCCGCCGTCGCCCGGGTGCCCTCGGCGTCACCGCCGCGCCAGTCGGTGTACGAGGTCCAGGCGCGGTTGTCCACGAGGCGTTCCGGCGCGTGTGCCGGTCGGTCCGGGGCTTCGGGGCCCCGGTCGCCGGCCGGGTCTGCGGCGGCCTGGCTCGCGGCTCCGCCGACCGCCGCGGTGGCGGTGGCGACGGCCGCGGCGATGACGGTCCTGCGGGACGGCTCGGAAAGTCTCGACATCTGTGGGTGACCCCCAGTGGTCCGGAAGAACGGTTCAGACGCACGACTGTTCGTCAACGGTCCGTCAACTATGGACGGTCCGGGCGGACTTCTGCCAGCATCTCGCGCCGCGCCACGCCCACCGATATGGGGCGACACCACTGGCGTGCGCGGACAGCGCGCGCCACGGTGTTCAATCCCCCCATGCACGCCTCGCCCGCCTCCGGATCGCCGACACCCGGACCCCCGACACCCGAAGACCCTGTTCTCCGTGATCTCGCCGACCGGCTGCGGCGGCTGCCGCCCTCCTGCGGCCCGGTCCGGCTGATCGGCGTCGACGGGCACGCGGGCTCCGGGAAGAGCACGTTCGCCGGACGGCTCGCCGAGGCACTCGGCGGTGCGACGCCGGTGCTGCACCTCGACGACATGGCGACGCACGAGGAACTGTTCGCGTGGACGGGACGGCTGCTGAGCCAGGTGATCGAACCGCTGCGCCGGGCCGAGACGGCGCACTACGCCCCCTACGACTGGCGCGAGCGCGGTTTCGGGCCCGCGCGCGCTCTGCCGCTCGCGCCTGTGATCGTCATCGAGGGGGTCGGCGCGGGCCGGCGTGCGCTGCGGCCGTATCTGGCGGAGCTGCTGTGGATGGAGATGCCGAAGGAGGAGGCGTGGGCGCGGGGCAGGTCGCGGGACGGGGCGGAGCAGAGTGAGTTCTGGGACGGCTGGGTCCCGGCGGAACGGCGGCACTTCGCCGACGATCCCTCCCGCCCCTTCTCCGATCTACTGATTCGGCAGGGGCGGACGGGCTACGAGGTGCTCGCGGGACCTGCGATGACTCCTGGATCGGGGCCTGGCTTCACTCAGGGTGACGGGCCATCCGCAATGTGCTGAACCTGTGAAGGCCGTCACCTGATAAGTTCATCAAGTGCCCCAACTCGGCTTGACCCGGGGGCCTTACAGGACTTACGTTCTCAATGTGCGGTCATGCGAAGCCGCCCTCATACGCGAAGCCCCCGGTTGTTCCCCCGTGATCGGGGGCTTCGTTCTGCCCACGGCCGCTTCTGCGGCGGCTGTGGGGCACGATTCCTTCACCCTCGGTCACCGAGCGCGATGCGCCCCGTCTGCTCCCACCTCGTCAGACGAGCGCTGCGGCACCCTTCGAAGGGCGACCGACCCGCAGGTACGATGCCCTCGGTGCGACTCATCGGACGGTTGCGGAAACGCACCGACGCAACTCCCGTCCGCGGCACAGCGGTTCGACGAATGCTGCCGACGGGCACCGGCCCGTTCGGTTTCCAGCGGGGGCACGGTTTGTGGGGGACGTGATGGACTTCGGCTCGCGGGGCCCCGAGGCCCCGGCCGACCTCGCCTGGCTGCGAGGCGTGGACGCGTACACGATGGGCGCGTATCCACAGGCGGAGGAGGAGTTCCGCGCGGCGGTGCGGATGGACCCCGGCATGGCCGACGGCTGGCTGGGACTGCACGCGCTGCGCGTGGACACGACGACCGCGCTGCTCAGGATGTTCCGGCACCGGGAGCGCTTCGGGGAGCAGCGCACCCGGCATCGGCGCACCCTCAACTCCTGGTACTGGCTCGGCTGGTGGGTGCAGCCGGTGCTCGAAAGCCCGCGTGATCTGCTCCTCGCACACGCCTCGCACTGGCTGGACGGCCGCCATGTCCCCGAGCTGGACCGGGCGCTCGCCGGACTGCCGCCGGTCGACGCCGACCACCACGTCCGCTTTCTGCACGCCTGCCGCGCCTACCTCGTCAAGGACTGGGAGCAACTGGTCCGGCACACCGATCCCCTCCTCGACGATCCGCTGCTCGGCATCGAGGCGGGCCTGTTCGGGGGGATGGCCAGAGTCCGGCTGGAGACGTACGGGCAGGCCGAGCCGCTGCTGTCCGCCGCGCTGATGCGCTGCCGGAGCGAGCAGCCGCAGCGCAAGGAGCTGCGGTACTGGCTGGCGCGCGCCCATGAGGGCACCGGGCGCAGTGCCGCCGCGCTGCCGCTCTACCGTGCCGTGCACCGGGTCGACCCCGCCTTCATGGACACCTCCGCGCGGCTCGCCGCGATCGCCGAGGGCGACGGGTACGACGACTCGGCCGACTTCGCGGCGATCGCGCTCGGCGGGATGGGACAGGACGCCCTCGACGGGGCCGACGGGCTGGACCCGCTCTTCGACTCCGACGGGCGGGACGTGAAGCTGTCCGATCCCGGACTGCCTCCGCCGGGCGGGCTGCCGCCGGAGGCCGGTGACACGTTCGTACGGGCCAAATCCGTGCTGCCGGTGGACCCGCTGCCGCCCGGGCCCACCGATCCCGAGCTGCTGGAGGAGGCGATCGCCGAGCTGGAGCGGATGGTCGGGCTCGAACCGGTGAAACGGCAGGTCAAGGCACTGTCCGCACAGCTCAACATGGCTCGGTTGCGGGCCGGGCAGGGGTTACCTGTTCAGCCGCCGAAACGGCACTTCGTCTTCTCCGGGCCGTCCGGGACCGGCAAGACCACCGTCGCCCGAATACTGGGGCGGGTCTTCTACGCGCTCGGCCTGCTCGGTGGGGATCACCTCGTCGAGGCCCAGCGGGCGGATCTCGTGGGCGAATATCTCGGACAGACGGCTGTGAAGGCGAACGAGCTGATCGATTCCGCGATCGGGGGTGTTCTCTTCGTCGACGAGGCGTACTCGTTGTCCAACTCGGGATACGGGAAGGGCGATGCGTACGGGGACGAGGCGCTTCAGGTGCTGCTGAAGCGGGCCGAGGACAACCGGGATCATCTTGTGGTGATCCTCGCGGGGTATCCGGAGGGGATGGATCGGCTGCTGGCCGCGAATCCGGGGTTGTCCTCGCGCTTCACGACGCGCGTCGACTTTCCGTCGTATCGGCCGCTGGAGCTCACCGCCATCGGGGAAGTGCTCGCCGCCGAGAACGGGGATGTGTGGGACGAGGAGGCGCTGGAGGAGTTGCGGTCCATCGCCGGGCATGTCGTCGATCAGGGGTGGATCGACGAGTTGGGGAACGGGCGCTTCTTGCGGACGCTGTACGAGAAGAGCTGTGCGTATCGGGATCTGCGGCTTTCGGGGTATCCGACGGTTCCCACGCGGGATGATCTTTCGACGCTTCGGTTGCCTGATCTGATGCAGGCGTATGGGGAGGTGCTGTCGGGGAGGGGGCCTACGGGGCCTTCGGGGTTGTGAGATTGGGTGGCGGCGCGGTTTTCGCCCCCGCCGCCCCTACCCGTCCCGTCCCCAGGGGCTGCGCCCCTTCGACCCCCAGCGCCTTATAGCTCGGGTGATGTGGGTTGGTATGGCGGGTGCGGGTGGTGTGTGGTTGCTCGCGCCCACGCGGCGGAGCCGCAAATCGACATAGCCCCGCGCCCCTGAAAAGCAGGGGCTGCGCCCCCTTGCTTTTCGGCCCGCAGGGGCCGTGTCTTCAAGGGGCGCGGGGAACTGCGCGATCAGCCCCCACCCACCCGCAGACAAACGGCGGGGTCGAAGGGGCGCAGCCCCTGGTGGACGGGACGGGTAGGGGCGGCGGGGGCGGGATCAGCTGGCCAAGGCCTCCTCGGGGGTGTCGCTGGCCCGTGGCTCCGGCGCCCGGAGGGGGGATGGCTGCCGGTGGGCCGGGTCCCGGACCTCGCCCACCAGGAGTTCCAGGACGTCCTCCAGAGCGACCAGGCCGAGCACCTTGCCGGAGGCGTCCGCGACCTGGGCGAGATGGGTGGCCGCCCGCCGCATGACGCTCAGCGCGTCGTCCAGGGGGAGTTCCGCGCGGAGGGTGGTCATGGGGCGCCAGACCTGCTGGGGGACGGCCCGGTCGGAGTCCTCCACGTCCAGGACGTCCTTGACGTGGAGGTAGCGCCCCATGAAGGCGCCGGTCTCGGCGACGACCGGGAAGCGGGAGTATCCCGTACGGGCGGTCAGGGCGACGACCTGGGCGGGGGTGACCGTCGGGTCGACCGTCACCAGGGCGTCGCGCTTGAGCAGGACGTCCGTGACCGGGCGCGAGCCCAGCTCCAGGGCGTCCTCCAGCCGTTCCTGCTCCTCGGGGTCGAGAAGACCGGCCTGGCCGGAGTCCTCCACCAGACGGCCCAGTTGGACGCTGGTGAAAACCGCCTCGACCTCGTCCTTCGGCTCCACCCGGAAGAGCTTCAGGACCACACGGGCGCACGCACCCAGACCGATCGTCACCGGCTTGCACAGACGGGCGAAGGCGACGAGGGCGGGGCTGAGCCAGAGGGCCGTCTTCTCCGGGGCCGCCATCGCCAGGTTCTTCGGCAGCATCTCGCCGATCACGAGGTGGAGGAAGACCACGACGGCGAGGGCGATGACATAGCCCAGGGGGTGGATCATGCCGTGCGGGAGGTGGATGGCCTCGAAGACGGGTTCGAGGAGCTTGGCCACCGTCGGTTCGGCCACCGCGCCCAGGGTCAGTGAGCAGACCGTGATGCCGAACTGGGCGGCCGCCATCATCTGCGGCAGATTCTCCAGGCCGTAGAGGACCTGTCTCGACCGTGCCGTGCCCAGCGGTTCGATCTGGCTGCGGCGGACCGAGACCAGGGCGAACTCGGCGCCCACGAAGAAGCCGTTGGCGAGCACGAGGAGCAGGGCGAAGAGGAGTTGGAGCATGCTCATCGGGCGGCCTCCGCCACGGTGAGGGATTCCACGGCGGTGGCCGTCCTTACGAGGCGTACGCGCTCGGCCCGGTAGTGGCCGACCTGGCGGACCGCGAGGCGCCAGCCGGGGAGTTCGGCGCGGTCGCCGGGGGCGGGGATACGGCCGAGCAGGTCGGCGACGAGGCCCGCCACCGTCTCGTACGGGCCCTCGGGGACGTCGAGGCCTATGCGCTGGAGTACGTCGACCCGGCAGCTGCCGTCGACGTCCCAGGCGGGGCGGCCGTCCTCGGGCGGGGCGGCGGCCAGTTCGGGCAGGTCGTGCCCGTCGTGCTCGTCGCGGACCTCGCCGACCAGTTCCTCGACGATGTCCTCCAGGGTGACGACGCCGGCCGTGCCGCCGTACTCGTCGACGACGACCGCGATGGGCTGTTCGCTGCGCAGTCGGGCGAGGAGGGGCTGCACGGGCAGGGTCTCCGGGACGAGCAGCGGGGCCATCGAGATCCGGCCGACGGGGGTGTGCAGCCGGTCCTGGGCGGGGATCGCCAGGGCGTCCTTGAGGTGGACCATGCCAACGATCTCGTCGATCCGCTCCCGGTAGACGGGGAAGCGGGACAGTCCGGTGGCGCGGGTGAGGTTGACGACGTCCTCGGCGGTGGCGGAGGACTGCAGGGCGCTGACCTTGACGCGGGGCGTCATCACGTTCTCCGCGGTCAGGTCGCCGAGCGAGAGGGTGCGGACGAAGAGGTCGGCGGTGTCCTGTTCCAGGGCGCCGGCCTGGGCGGAGTGGCGGGCCAGGGAGACCAGCTCGCCCGGGGTGCGGGCGGAGGCCAGCTCGTCCTTGGGCTCCACTCCGAAGGCGCGGACCAGCCGGTTGGCGACCGCGTTGAGCGCGGCGATGACCGGGCGGAAGAGTCGGGAGAAGACATGCTGGGGGCCGGCGACGAAGCGCGCGACCTGCATCGGCTTGGACACCGCCCAGTTCTTGGGGACCAGTTCGCCGATCACCATCTGCACGGCGGAGGCCAGCAGCATGCCGACGACCACGGACACTCCGGAAACGGCACCTTCGGGTATGCCGATGGCGGTGAAGGGGCCGTGGAGTATCTCCGCGAGCGCCGGTTCGGCGAGCATGCCGACGACCAGGGAGGTGATGGTGATGCCGAGTTGGGTGCCGGAGAGCTGGAACGACAGCTCCTTGAGCGCGCCCACGACCTTGTGGGCCCGGCGGTCGCCCTCGGCCGCGGCCTTCTCGGCCTCCGGGCGCTCGACGGTCACGAGGCCGAACTCGGCCGCCACGAAGAAGCCGTTGGCGAGGATCAGGAGGAACGCCGCCGCGAGGAGCAGCAGGGGGATGGTCATGCCGCCGCCTCGGTATGTCCGGAGGGGGCGGCGCAGGTACTACAGGACGATCCGTCCATCGCTGGAGGGAGTCACTCCTCGAATAGCAGGGGGCCACGGAAGCGCCGTGTGCGGCACAACAGTGGCGGAGGCGCAACGAAACGCCTCCGCCAACAGATTAATCAAGACATGGGCCGGTGCGGCAGGGGCGACGGCCCTGAGTCGTCCCCGATCTTGCCCGGGGTCATCCCCGATGCTGTTCGGGTTCGGCCGCCGAGTGGGCCTCGACCAGGGCGCGCAGGGTCTGGGCGTCGGCGATGGCGCGCTGCTTGGCGATGCCCGGCTGGATGCCGAGGGCGGGCAGGCTGGTGCCGTCGGTGAGGTCGAGGAAGACCCAGGGGTCCCCGACGCGCAGGTTCACCTGGACGATCTCGGCCCACGCCAACCTCCGCCGCCCCGCGATGTTCACCACGGTGACCCCACAGTCCTCGGCGACCACCTTGGGCCGGGCGAGCAGGCACAGCACCCCGGCGAGCAGGGCGCCGGTGAACACGAAGCTGAGCCGCTCCCCCGGGCCGAGCGTCGGCAGCAGCATCGCGATCACCGTGATGACCACGAAGATCACGACGGCGGCCGTGAGCAGCACGGCCCGGGTGCGGCCCGGCCGAAAAGTGACGGGCAGCGCGGGGAGGGAGGAGGGCTGGTCCGGCATGGCGTACGGCTCCCCCACCTCAGAGGCGGCAGGCGTGGATGGCCGTGGTGAGGATGGCGCGGGCGCCGATGTCGTAGAGGTCGTCCATGATCCGCTGGGCCTCCTTGGCCGGGACCATGGCGCGTACGGCGACCCAGCCCTCGTTGTGCAGCGGTGAGACGGTCGGGGACTCCAGGCCCGGGGTGAGGGCGACGGCCTTCTCCAACTGCTCGACGCGGCAGTCGTAGTCCATCATCACGTAGGTGCGGGCCACGAGGACGCCCTGGAGGCGGCGCAGGAACTGCTGCACCTTGGGCTCGTTCTCGCTGGAGGTGTCCGCGCCGACGCGGCGGATGACGATGGCCTCGGACTTCATGATGGGCTCGCCGATGACCTCCAGGCCCGCGTTGCGCAGGGAGGTGCCGGTCTCGACGACGTCGGCGATGACCTCGGCGACGCCCAGTTCGATGGCGGTCTCCACGGCGCCGTCGAGGTGGACGACGGAGGCGTCGATGCCGTTGTCGGCGAGGTGCTTGGCGACGATGCCCTCGTAGGATGTGGCGACCGTCATGCCGTTGAGGTCCTCCACGCCGTTCGCCGTGCCGGGCTTGGTGGCGTAGCGGAAGGTGGAGCCGGCGAAGCCGAGCGGCAGGATCTCCTCGGCGGAGGCGCCGGAGTCGATCAGCAGGTCGCGGCCGGTGATACCGATGTCGAGGCGGCCGGAGGAGACGTAGATCGCGATGTCGCGGGGGCGGAGGTAGAAGAACTCGACCTCGTTCGCCGGGTCGACGATCCGCAGTTCCTTGGACTCCCGGCGCTGCTGGTAGCCGGCCTCATGCAGCATCTCCCCCGCAGGGCCGGACAGGGAACCCTTGTTGGGGATGGCGATCCGCAGCATGAGGCGAGCTTCCTTCGTTTCGTGAGTACGGACGTACCGTGAGTACGGATGTACGGAGTTGGGTGCGGGTGACGGCTCGGCAGGCGACCGCTCGGCGGCGGGCGGCTCAGAGGTGGGCGTAGACGTCGTCCAGGGAGATGCCACGGGCGACCATCATCACCTGGACGTGATACAGCAGCTGCGAGATCTCCTCGGCGGCGGCTTCCTTGCCCTCGTACTCGGCGGCCATCCAGACCTCGGCGGCCTCCTCGACGACCTTCTTGCCGATGGCATGGACGCCCTTCTCGACCAGTTCGGCGGTGCGGGACGTGGCGGGGTCGCCGTGGGCGGCCTTCTGCTGGAGCTCGGTGAACAGCTCCTCGAACGTCTTATTCGACATGGTGTGCTCAGGCTAGCCCACATACCGGTTTCGTCACCGCCAGGGTTCGGATACTGAGCGGAGGGTGGCCGCGGTCGCCACGGCCGCCGTCACCGCCTCGTGGCCCTTGTCCTCGGTGGAGCCCTCGATGCCCGCGCGGTCCAGGGCCTGTTCCTCGGTGTCGCAGGTCAGCACGCCGAAGCCGACGGGGACGCCGGTGTCGACGGAGACCTGGGTGAGGCCCTGGGTGACTCCCTGGCACACGAAGTCGAAGTGGGGGGTGCCGCCCCGGATGACGACGCCGAGGGCGACGATGGCGTCGTAGCCGCGGCCCGCGAGGACCTTGGCGACGACCGGGAGCTCCCAGCTGCCGGGGACCCTGAGGAGGGTCGGCTCGTCGATGCCCAGATCGCGCAGCGCGCGCAGGGCGCCCTCGACGAGGCCGTCCATCACCTTCTCGTGCCACTGGGCCGCGATGACCGCGACGCGCAGATCGCCGACGTTGCTCACGGTCAGTTCGGGTGCGCCCTTGCCGCTCACGTTGCTCCTTGGTTCATGGGAGTCGTACGAGGGGGTCGCCGACTCGTCTGTGCTGATCTTGCCGTTGGTGCTGTGGGTTGCCGCTGGTGTTACTGGTTGCCGCAGGTGGACGTGGTGGTCGTGTCCAGCCAGGGCAGGTCATGGCCCATCCGGTCGCGCTTGGTGCGCAGATAGCGGAGGTTGTGCTCGCCCGCGCCGATCGGCATCGGCAGCCGGGCGGTGACCGTGAGGCCGTGGTGGACGAGGGCGTCGGTCTTCTCGGGGTTGTTGGTCAGCAGCCGCACACTGTGGACGCCGAGGTCCTTGAGGATCTGGGCGCCGGCGCCGTAGTCGCGGGCGTCGGCGGGCAGGCCCAGCTCCAGGTTGGCGTCGAGGGTGTCCCGGCCGCGCTCCTGGAGTTCGTAGGCGCGCAGCTTGGACAGCAGGCCGATGCCGCGTCCCTCGTGGCCGCGGAGGTAGACGACGACACCTCGGCCCTCGGTGGCGATGCGCTCCATGGCGGCTTCCAGCTGGGGGCCGCAGTCGCAGCGCAGGGAGTGGAAGACATCGCCGGTGAGGCATTCGGAGTGGACGCGGACGACTACGTCCTCGCCGTCGCCGATCTCGCCGTGGACGAGGGCGACGTGCTCGACGCCGTCGACCGTGGAGCGGTAGCCGTAGGCGGTGAAGTCACCGAAGGCGGTGGGGAGTTGGGTGCGGGCCTCGCGCTTGACGGTGGGCTCGGAGCTGCGGCGGTAGGCGATCAGGTCCTCGATGGAGATGATCGTCAGGCCGTGCTTGCGGGCGAACGGGATCAGTTCGGGCAGGCGCAGCATCCGGCCGTCCTCGCCGGCGATCTCGACGATGGCGCCGGCCGGGCGCAGGCCCGCGAGGCGGGCGAGGTCGACGGCGGCCTCGGTGTGGCCGTCGCGCACGAGGACGCCGCCGGTGCGGGCGCGCAGCGGGAAGATGTGGCCGGGGCGCACGAAGTCGGTGGGCCGGGCCGTGCCGCTCGCCAGAAGCTGGAGGGTGGTGGCGCGGTCGGAGGCGGAGATGCCGGTGGTGACGCCGTGCTCGGGGCCCGCGTCGACGGTGATGGTGAACGCGGTGCGCATGGACTCGGTGTTCTGCTGCACCATCTGCGGCAGTTCGAGCCGGTCGAGTTCGTCGCCCTCCATGGGGGCGCAGATCATGCCCCGGCACTCGCTCATCATGAACGCGACGATCTCGGGGGTGGCCTTCTCGGCGGCGATGACGAGGTCGCCCTCGTTCTCGCGGTTCTCGTCGTCGACGACCACGACGGGGCGCCCGGCGGCGATGTCGGCGATGGCCTGTTCGACCGGGTCGAGGGTGAAGTCCTCGATGGCGTCGAGGGCGTGGAGGGCGGGCGCCGTGGTCATGCCGGGGCTCCTTCCAGGGCGGGCTTGCGGGAGCGCAGCCACCAGTCGCGCATGCCCCACAGGACGAGCGCGCCGTAGATGATGTAGACGAAACCGGAGAAGGCGTAGCCGCCTGCGAAGTTGAGCGGGACGCCCACGAGGTCGACCAGCAGCCAGGCGAACCAGAACTCGACCATGCCGCGCGCCTGGGCGTACATGGCGACGATGGTGCCGGTGAAGATGTACGCGTCCGGCCAGGGGTCCCAGGACAGGGACGGGACGGCGGTGAAGAGGCCGCCGACCGCGAGGGTGCCGAGGGCGGCGCCGGCGATCAGGTAGCCGCGCTCGCGCCAGGTGGCGAAGCGCGGGGCGATGGCGCCGTCGGCCGACTGCCCCTTGCCGCGGTTCCACTGCCACCAGCCGTATGCGGCGACGGCCATGACGATGACCTGCTTGCCGGCGCTGCCCGTCAGATGGCCGACGAAGGCGCCGAAGAGGATGAGCCCGGAGAGGAACTGGACGGGCCAGTTCCACAGGGAGCGGATCGCGCCGAGCGCGAGGGCGATCAGGCCGAGGATGTTGCCGATCATGTCCGACCAGAGGATCTGCTGGCCGAAGGCGGTGAAGGCGACGGAGTTGAGGGAGTTCACTTCCCCGCCCCCTGGTTGCCCAGCAGTCGCTCGACGTACTTGGCGATGACGTCGACCTCCAGGTTGACCGGGTCGCCGGGCTGCTTGCGGCCGAGGGTGGTCAGGTCGAGGGTGGTGGGGATGAGGCTGACGGTGAAGTGGTCGGGGCCGGCGTCGACGACGGTGAGGCTGATGCCGTCGACGGTGATGGAGCCCTTCTCGACGACGTAACGGGTGAGGTCGGCCGGGAGCGAGATCTTGACGATCTCCCAGTTCTCGGACGGCTTGCGCTCGATGACCTCGCCGGTGCCGTCGACATGGCCCTGCACGATGTGTCCGCCGAGGCGCTCGCCGACGGCCATGGGGCGCTCCAGGTTGACGCGGGAGCCGACCGTGAGGGCGCCGAGGCTGGAGCGTTCGAGGGTCTCCGCCATGACGTCGGCGGTGAACCAGTCGTCCTCGTGCTCCACGACGGTGAGACAGACGCCGTTGACGGCGATGGAGTCGCCGTGGCGCGCGCCCTCGGTGACGACGGGGCCACGCAGACGGAAGCGGGAGGAGTCGCCGAGACTCTCGACGGCGGTGACCTCACCCAGCTCTTCGACGATTCCGGTGAACACTTCCCGGGTCCTCCTGCCTCGTATGGGCACGGACTCCGGGGCTGTCGAAGACGACAGACTTCAGCGGACTGCGGCACCGGGAACGTCGCCGCGTAGCGGACCCACCTCGTGCGAGGTGGACCGAGAACTGACGGCGGCGCGCACGCATGCCCGCCCGCCGCGCACTGCCTCCCATCCGGACTTTAACCGTCGGTCCAGGAATTTCACCTGGTCAACCGGCCGCTGGAAGCGACCGGGTCGCGGACTGTAACCGCCGGTTCGGACTTTCACCGACCCCGGAGTGCGCTGCTTCTGGTACAGGGCCAGTGTGCCACGCCCGAAAGGCACCCATGCGGGTGAATGCTGTGGGGTGGCTCACAGGGAGCGGCGCGGGCCCTCCGGTGCGGGCGGTTCCTCCACGAGCGGTTCTTCCCGTCGCCATGGCTGACCATGAGTCAACTCCCGCTCCGGCGGCCCCTCTCGACACACCTCCGCCCTCTCACCCGATACATGCGTAACCCATTGACCGGCCTGGTCTAGTCCTTTTAGGGTCTGCGAGCGCGGTTCCGCAGCACGGCACCCGCCCGAAGCGACCCGGTGGCGGTGACGACGGCCCTTGCCCCGCCGCCGGGTCCTCCCGGGGCGACGGAGATGCGGCCGCCGATGAACCCGGACACGCTGGAACGGGTGGGGCGACGAACGGCCGACGGGTGACCCTTCGCCCGCTGCCGCTCCCCCACCGTTCGTCATACAACCGTGGGACACCGCATGTCACATATCCGCCGGAGCGCCCCGTCGTACCTGTGCGGGCGTTCCAGCGGGGAGCGTCCGGCGCGCGAAGGAGATGGACAGCATGACCACGATCCTGGTGACCGGCGGCACCGGTGTTCTCGGCCGGCTCGTCACCGAGCGGTTGCGGGCGGCGGGGCACGAGGTGCGGGTGCTCAGCCGGCACTCCCAGCCGTACGCCGTCGATCTGATCGCGGGCGGGAGCGGGCTGGAGGCGGCCGTGGCGGGGGTGGACACGATCGTGCACTGCGCGACCACGCCGCGTGGGGGCGACGAGGTGGCCGCCGGCAATCTGATCGCGGCGGCGCGGCGGGCCGGGGTGCGGCATCTGGTCTATATCTCGATCGTCGGTGTGGACCGCGTGCCGTACTTCTACTACCGGTCCAAGCTGGCCACCGAACGGCTGATCGAGAAGTCGGGGCTGGGCTGGACGATTCTGCGGGCGACCCAGTTCCACGATCTGCTGGTGATGCTCTTCCAGATCCTGTCCAAGCCGCCGGTCATGATGGTCCCGGCCGGCGTTCGGGACCAGCCGATCGCCGCCGCCGAGGTCGCCGACCGGCTGGCCGAACTGGCGGTGGGCGCCCCCGCCGGGCGCGTGGACGACATGGGCGGACCCGAGGTGCTGACCTTCGCCGAGCTGGCGCGGGAGTATCTGGCGGCCACCGGTCGCCGCCGCCGAGTGCTGGACGTTCCGCTGTTCGGCAAGGCGTATCGGGGGTTCACGGCCGGCGGGCATCTGGCGCCGGGGCGGGCCGTGGGGAAGGTGACGTTCGAGGAGCACTTGGCGGAGCGGTTCGGGGCGTCGCGGGTGGGGTGAGCGGGTTGAGGTGGGGGCAGGCGGGGTGAGCGGGTTGGGGTGATGTGGGGTGTGCGCTGGGACCGTCAGCGCGCGCTACCCCTCCCGGGGCGCACTCCGACCGCCGCGCTACCGCCCCGGCGGCGCGAACAGCTCGTCCTGCGCCGTGTTTCTCGCCATGAGCAGCGCGCCGCGCAGTACGGCCGCGCCGCCGAGCGTGCTCGACCGGACCTCGGTCGGCAGCGGTGACAGGGCGGCAAGGCGTGTCTCGACGCGGGCGGCGAGGACATCACCGCCTGCCTGCCCCAGCTCGCCGCCGAGCACCACGCACCCGGGGTCGAGGATGGCGACGACGGAGGCCACGCCCACGGCGATCCGGTCGGCGAGGGCGTCCAGGAAGCCGGAGTCGCGCCCCACCGAGGAGCCGGGCTCCGCCAAGGAGCCGCGCTCCGCCGAAGAGCCGCGCTCCGCCAAGGAGCCGCGCTCGCCGACACCGCCGCCGCCCTGTTCGCCCGTCGAAGCGATCAGCCCGTCCCCGGAGTGGGGCGCCCCGCACACCGGGCGCCCCTTTCCCGCCGAAACGCCCTCGACCGCCGCCCGCACCAAGCTCGCCGCAGTCGGCGCGTACCCCTCTCCCCCGGCCCCGATCACTCCGTGCCGCTCGGCCAGCGCCACCACGGCCGCTCCACCCGCGAGGGAGTGGAAGCCGCCCTCGCAACCGGCGGCCGAGGGGAGGCCGGCCGTGCCGGGGACGGGAAGGAAGCCGATCTCGCCGGTGCCTCCGGAGGCGCCCCGGCGCAGATGGCCGTCGAGGACGACGGCGGCGCCGGTGCCGAGGCCGAGCCAGAGGAGGACGAAGGTGTCGCGGTCGTGGGCGGCGCCGTCGCGCTGTTCGGCGAGGGCGGCGAGGTTGGTCTCGTTCTCGACGAGGACCCGGGCGGGGAGGCGTTCGCCCAGGGCGGCGACCAGACGGCGGTGCCATTCGGGCAGACCGCTGGAGTCGCGGAGTTCGCCGCTGACCGGGTCGATCAGTCCGGGGGCGCCGATGCCGATGGTGTGCAGCCGGTCGGCGCCCGCCTCCTTCGCGGCGCGCTCCACCAGGCCGACCGCCAGCTCCACCGCGGGTCCCGTTCCGGTGCCGTCGGCGATCGGGACGGACGCCCGCGCCAGCTCCGTACCGAGCAGATCGGCGACGACGACGGTGACCCCTTCGGTGCGTACGTCGAGTGCGGCCAGATGGGCGCGGTCGGCGACGATGCCGTAGAGACGGGCGTTCGGGCCCCGCCGCTGCTCCCCCGACTCCCCCACGACCGCGATCAGCCCGGCCCCGGTCAGGCGCTCCACGAGGTCGGCGACCGTGGGCCGGGACAGTCCGGTGAGCTGCTTCAACTGCCCCGCCGTGAGCGGCCCTTCCTCCTGCAGCAGCCGCAGGGCGAGCCGGTCGTTGATGGCCCGGGCGGTGCTGGGTGATGCGGGCATGCCGAAATCCTCCCAGATCGGCGACGGTGGACGGACAGTGGCTCCAGGGGTTCGGAGTCGGTCTGTACCCACCCGCCCATCTATCTATCAGGCAGGGTCCCTGATAGTTTACGGGACGGCGATGGCCAGGGCGGATACCCGGACCTCGGGAACCGTACGCCGGGCAGGAACCGGACATCGGGCGGGAACCGGACATCGGGAAGGGGTCAGAATGAGTTCAGTGGGCGTCGACGAGCTGAGTGAGGTGCGGCGGGCACGGTACGCCGTGGCCGCCGTGTTCGCCGTGCACGGCGCGGTCACCGGCTCCTTCGCGACCCGGGTGCCCTGGATTCAGGACCATGCCGAGGTCAGCGCGGGCCAACTGGGGCTGGCGCTCGCCTTCCCGGCGATCGGCGCCTCCGTGGCCATGCCGCTCGCGGGCTGGATCAGTCATCGCTACGGCGCCCGTACGGCGATGCGCGGACTGCTCTCGATGTGGACGCTCGCGCTGATCCTGCCGTCCCTCGCGCCGAACCTGTGGACGCTCTGCCTCGCGCTCTTCGTGTACGGCGCGTCCGCGGGCATGGCGGACGTCGCGATGAACGCGCTCGGCGTCGAGGTCGAGAACCGTCTCCACCGTTCGATCATGTCGGGGCTGCACGGTATGTGGAGCGCGGGTGCCCTCGTCGGCTCGGCGGCCGGCACGCTCGCCGCGCACCTCGGTTCGGACGCCCGGCTGCACCACGCGCTGGCGGCGGCCTCGCTCACCGCGCTCGGGCTGGTCGCCTGTCAGTGGGTGCTGGACCTGAGGCCCACCGAGGACGAGGAGCCGCCGCCCCGGTTCGCGCTGCCGCCGAGGTCGGCGCTGCTGATCGGCGCGGTCGGGTTCTGCGCGGTGTTCGCGGAGGGGGCGGCGCTGGACTGGTCGGCGGTCTATCTGCGGGACGAGCTGGCGACCTCCGCGGGGCTCGCGGCGGCCTGCACCACCGGCTTCATGCTGACCATGGCGGTGGCCCGGCTCACCGGCGACTGGGTGGTCAACCGTTACGGCGCGGTCCGTACGGTACGGACCAGCGGTGCTTTCGCGGCGCTCGGCGGTGTCCTCATCGTCGTCGCGAACCACCCGGCGGTCGCGATGGCCGGCTTCGCCCTGATGGGCCTCGGTATCGCAGTGGTCGTACCGCTCTGCTTCGCCGCCGCCGGACACAGTGGGCCGAACCCCAGCCAGGCCATCGCGGGCGTCGCCACCATCACCTACACCTCGGGCCTCATCGCGCCAAGCGCGATCGGCGGTCTGGCGCAGCTGACCAGCCTGGTGGTGTCGTTCGGCCTGGTGACGCTGCTGGCGTGCGGGCTCGTCGTCTTCGCTGGTGTGCTGCGCGCCGGTGAGCGGAACCGGCCGAAGATCAGTCGGCCGGACGCAGCAGTTCCCGACCCAAGGCCCTGAACCGCTCGCTCCAGGCGGTCGGCCGCAGGGTGGTGGCGTCCATCCGTACGAGTACGCGGGTGCCCTGCGCGTAGGTCACCGTGCCGTCGGTCGAGCAGAAGCGGAAGCCGTACGTCAGACCGGTGGTGCCGAGCCGCTCCAGCCACACGTGGACGGCGTAGGCGCCCGGCTTGACGACGGGTGCCTCGTAGCCGATCCGCAGTTCCTTGACGACGTTGCAGAAGTCGCCGGCCGCCACCCAGTCGCCGTCGAAGCCGTAGCCCTGCTCCCGCCAGTACTCGGTCCAGGCCCGCTCGACCATCACCGGGTAGCGGGCGTTGTGCAGCATGCCGAGCGCGTCCAGGTCGTCGAAGTGCACGGTGACGGGGACGAGCCGGCCGTACGGGACGGAGACGGTGGGAACCGTGGGGACTGCGGGGACGACGGGGGCTGCGGGAGCTTCGGCGGTCACGGGTGGTGCTCCTGGGAACGGTCGAGCGCGGACCCGACCATGGTAAGCAGCCGCTCAGTGGCATATGCACGGACCACCGGGCCGCGCTCCTTGGCCCCTCACCGAGCCCCGCGCCCCCTGGCCCCTCACCGAGCCCGCGCCCCCGGCGTCTCACCGAGTCCAGCCTCTCCCGATGAACCCCCTCACCCCTTCGCCAGCTCATACGCGTACCCCGGTGAGAAGGCCCCCGCCTTCCCCCGGCAGCCGTCCGACTCGCCCGGCAGCTTCACCCACAGATAGCCGTCGATGCGGGGCTCGCCCGTCGTGAGGGTCGGGGCCTCGCCGATGCCCCGGCCGGTGGGGTCGCACCAGGCGCCGTCGGACGGGGCGCCGTTGCCGTTGCGGCTGGTGTCGACGACGGCGCCGAGGCTCTCCGGGGCGTTCATGGCCTCCAGGACCTCGCGGGTGTAGGCGACCTCGGCCTCCGTGGGGTTGAAGTTGGAGACGTTGCTGAAGATGCCGTCGGAGGTCTCGGGCGAGGCGGCGCCGGCCAGGCGGAGCAGGGTGGCCTGCTTCTGTGGGGTGTTCCACTCCGAGTGCCCGGCGTCGTAGTAGACACGTGCCTCGGGGTTGGCCTTCTTCATGACGCGGCCGGCACGGACGAGTGAGGTGAGGCGGTCGGCGCGGGCATCGGCGGAGAGACAGTCGGACTGGGCGATCGCGTCCGGCTCCAGGATGACGATGACCTCGTCGGAGCCGAGCCCGGCGGCGAAGGCGTCGATCCAGGCGTCGTACGCGTCCAGGTCGGCCGCCCCGCCCTGCGAGGCCCCGCCGCAGTCGCGGTCCGGGATCGCGTAGGCCACGAGGACCGGCACCCGGCCCTGCTCGGCACCGCCGGAGACGACCTTCGCGACCTGGGAAGTGACGGTCGACGGCGTCGGGTCGGTGAACCAGACGGCGGCCGGACGGTCGCCGATCCGGGACTCGATGACGGCGCTGCGCGGGTCGTCGGGGTTGTCGCGGACCCAGTCGAGGACCTGGGACTCGGGGTGGCGGTAGAGCCGGGCGGAGTCGTCGGACCCGGACTGGCTGCCCTCCTCGGTCTGCTCCGACTCATCCGACTCCTCCGACTCCTCCGGCTTCTCGGGCGAAGGCTTCGCGCCGGCCTTCCGCGAGGGATCGGGGGCTTGGGACGGCGAGGCCGGCTCCCCTGTCGGCGAGGGCTCCGGTGTCGGCACGGCCGGATGCGACGGGAGGCCGGTCGAGCTGCTGACCGGCGGTTTCGCCGTGCCGCCGCCCTCCTCGCTGCCGAAGGCGGCCACCATCCCGCTGACGGTGGCGACGACACCCGCGGTCGCCGCGGCCACCAGCAGGGCCTTGCGCCTCATCCCCCGCCTGCGCTCGGCTCGGCGTGCGGCCAGCCTCTGGGCGCGTAAGCCTGACACGTGGTGCTCCCCCCTGCTCCCGGACCGAGGCCTTCTCGTCCGCCGGTGCTTCTGCCCGTACCCGTGCCGTACTCGTGACGTGTTCGTGCCCCACCTATGCCGTGCTCGTGCCGCTGCTCATACGGCGCTTCCCGTCACGCGCGCGTTACCCCGATCCGGGGAAGCGCCGGGCACGGCGGCGCCGGTGTCAGCCTAGGACTGGGACCCTGCCCCCTATGGCGCAGTTGGAACATTTCACCAATTCCATGGAATCGGTAGACACTTCCCCCGACTCGGTGGACACCGTGATCCTCCGTATGCGTGCCCTCGATACGGCCCTGCCCGCGCGGGACGGGGTCGCGGTCTTCAACCGCGTCTACCTCGCCGTCACGGAGGCCGTCGACCGATGTCTGGACGCCGGTCGCTTCCCGGACGCCGAGGCCGCGACCACTTTGGACGTGCTGTTCGCCGAGCGCTATCTGAGGGTGGCCGAGCAAGGGCGCGGGCCCGCGTGCTGGCGACCCCTGCTCCAGTTCCGGCACCATCCCGGCGTACGTCCGCTGCAGTTCGCGCTCGCGGGCATCAATGCGCATATCGGGCACGATCTCGCGCTGGCGGTCGTGGACACCTGTCGTACGCTCGGCTGCGAACCCGCCGATCTGGAGGACGAGTTCGAGCTTGTCGGCGACCTCCTCGTCTCGCTGGAGGAGGGCATCCGCGAGGAGCTGATGCCGGGCCCCGATCTCCTCCAGATCGCCGATCCGCTCACCCATCTGCTGGGCTCGTGGAGCCTGGAGCGGGCCCGCGAAGCCGCCTGGTCGGCGGCCCGTGCCCTCTGGGCGCTGCGCGAACTGCCGGATCTCGCCGAGGAGTTCGCCGACCGTCTGGACGCCGCCGTGGGCCTGGCGAGCCGCATGCTGCTGACGCCGCTGGAGTGACCGTGGCCACGGTCACGTGCGCACCTCTCTCGAACTCCCTTGTGAACGTTATACGTTCAACTTGAAAAGATCCCTCGCAGAGGAGTGCACGGCAATGGCGTTACGGCTCGGGCTCGCCCTTCCCCAGATGCGGCAGTACGACATCGGAAAGGACGTGCCCGACGTGGCGCGCACGGCCGAGTCCATCGGCTACGACAGTCTCTGGGTCTTCGAACGGGCCCTCGTCCCGGACCGCCCCTCCCAGGGTCTGTACGGTCTCGAAGGCCTGCCCTGGCCCGACCGGTACCGCCATGTCGCCGAGCCCCTGGTCACCCTCACCCTGGCCGCCGCGGCCACCGAACGGGCCCGGCTCGGCGCCAGTCTGATCGCGCCCCTGCACATCCCGTTCCAACTGGCCAAGTCCCTGGCCTCGTTGGACTCGGCGAGCGGCGGCCGGGTGGTCGCGGGCCTCGGCACCGGCTGGTCGCCCGACGAGCACGCGGCGGCGGCCGTCCGACCGTTCGAGGAGCGGGGCCTGATGCTGGAGGAGATCATCGGGGTCTGCCGGGCCGTGTGGGGCCCCGACCCGGTGTCGTACGAGGGCCGGCTCACGAAGATCGCCTCGGCGGCGGTCGGCCCCAAGCCCGCCCGGCCGATCCCCATCCTGCTGCCCGCGGGCACCACAAGAGCCCAGCACAGACTCGTGGACCACGCCGACGGCTGGCTGCCGGTGGGCCTGGGCCTGGAGGAACTGGCCGTCCAGTGGCGCCAGTTGCGGGAGCTCGCCGCCCGGCGCCGCCGTATCCGCCCGCTGCGCTCGGTGCTGCGCGTCAACGCGGAGTACCAGCCCAAGGCGTACGACGGCGCCGACCGCCACCCCTTCCAGGGCAACGCCACCCAGGTCGCCGAGGACCTGGCCGCCCACGCCGAACTGGGCCTCGACGAGATCTTCCTCGACCTCCAGGGCGGCCTGCGCGACGCCGAGGAACTCAAGGACGTGGCCGCGGAGGTGTACGAGTCGGCCCGGGCGGTCGGGGTCTGAGCCACGCGGCAGCCCGGGCCGAGGAAACTCCCCCGTCCTCTAGTCCTCCGGCAGATCCACCGGCGCGATCGCGTCGTACACGTCGCCCGGACCGGGGTTGGTCGCGTCGGTGGTGCCGCCGAAGTGGCGCATCACTCCCCAGACCGCTTGAGGGCGGTCTGGACGGCGCCCTCGGCCCAGCCGGCCGTCCAGGAGATGTCGTCGCCGGCGAGGAAGACGCCCCGCTTGGCCTCGGGTAGCCGGTCCTGCGTGAAGTGGGTGGACAGGCGCCGCTGGTAGCGGTAGTGACCGGGCAGGTTGGCCTTGAAGGCGCCCATGAAGTAGGGCTCGTTCTCCCAGGAGATCTTCACCGGGTTGCCGATGATGTGCTTCCTGATGTCGACCTTGGGATAGATCTCGCCGAGCGACTTCAGCATGACCTCCATCCGCTCGTTCGCGGACAGCGGCAGCCATTTCAGACTGTCGTCGCACCAGGCCGAACAGTTTGCTGGACTCCATGTAGTGGGTCCGTTCGATGGCCGTCCAGTGGTCGATGGGGAAGAGCGACTCGTCGCAGTCGATCTTCGACAGCAGCATCCAGGACTGGGCGGTGAAGACGGCCGCCCTGTACGTACGGATGTCGCCGTCGGCGTCCGTCACGGTGATCCGGTTCCCGGCGGTGCGGCGCAGCCGGGTCACGGCCGGGCGGGGCTCGCCGTTCCCGTGCAGGGAGGCCAGCGAGGTGCCGTACGACCAGTGGGTGATCTTCTCCGGCTCGCGCTCCCGGAGACGCAAGGGGAGCTGCTGGCTGCCGCCGATGCCGCGGTGGTGGTTGTCGGCCTCGGTGTGGACGACCCGCAGGATTTCGAGGATGGAGTGGGGGAAGTCGGTGTCCCAGCCTCCCGTCCCGAACCCGACCTGGCGGAAGATCTCGCGGTGGCGGAAGGACTTGAACGCCTCGGAGGCGCAGAGGAAGCCGTAGAAGGTCTGGTTGTCGAGTTGTTCGACGAGCCGCGCCCAGATCTCCCGGATGCGCGGGACGTCGCGCTCGCGCATGGCCCGGTTCATGTCGGAGAAGTCGGCGCCGTCTTCGAGGCACTTGTTCCAGGCGGCGGCGACATCGCGGTAGACCTGCGGCAGGTCGTCGATCGTCTCGGCGTAGTGCGACTCGCCCTTGAGGTCGACGACGGTTGACGACGGTCGACGGGGTCGTCTCGGCGAGGGGGTTGGGGAAGGGCCGGGTCCGAAGTCCCACCAGGTCGATGGGGTGCTGGAGCGCGGTCGACGACGGCGGGAAGCGCATGGCGCCCAGCTCGGCCGTCAGCCCCTCGGTGTCGGGCCCGTCGAAGCCCACGGTCCGCAGCCGCCCGCCGATCCGGTCGGCTCGTACACGACCGGCTTGAGCCCCATCGCGGCTGCCGCCGCTCGTCCGAGTGCTCGATGGCAATTGGGCACGGTGGACGTCATGGGGTGGGGACTCCTCGCACGAAAACTGTTGGGGGCGTGGCGCTTTGACGACGCTTCAGGTCTTTGACGACGCTTCGGACGAGCGACCCGTAGACGCCGGGCCGCCGGTCTCGTAGATAAGGGTTCGCCTCCTGGGACGCGGCGAGAAGGGCCGCGTCGACATCGGCGAGAACGAGTTCCTCGTCCCGCCCGGCACGGGTGCGGGCGATTCCGTCGGGCCCGGCGAGCGTGGACAGCCCGACGAAGTCGAACTCCCCTTCCCTGCCGGCGCGGTTGACGTAGGCGGCGTAGAGCTGGTTCAGATCAGGATGCCGATGCGGAGCCCGCCCAACTCGGCCTGGACGACCTGCTGTTCCCCCGGTGTGAAGTGGTCGCGTTCGAAGCAGCCGAAGAGATGGGTCTTGCGGTGGTTGGCGAGCCGGAAGCCCTCGGCGGAGATCAGCTGGGCGGAGTTGAAGACCGCCTCACCGGCCCGTTCCGGATACCCGTAGGCGATCACGAGCCCGTGCCGCCCCGCGACATCGGCCACGGCATCCGCCGAGTCCCCGTCGACGGCCTCGGCGAGCCGCCCGTTGTCGTCGCCGATCGCGTACCCGGTCAGGAACATCTCCGGCGATACCAGCAGCCCCGCCCCGGCCCCGGCGGCCCGGCCCGCGGCCTCGTCGAGCACCTTGAGGTTCTCGACGACCGATCCGGGCCGACCGGAGCTCTGGAGCAGGGCGATACGCATGCGTGATCCTCACCGAAGTCAGGGGGTTGGTGGCCGGGAAGCGGGCCACCTAGACGGTACGAGCGGCTGACCTGCGCGGACAAGCGGAAGCCGGTGCGCGCCGAGGAGCGATTCCTTGCGTACGACGGTGCGTGGACGGCGATTCATTGCGCCGTTGCCGGGCGGCGCCGTTTCCACATCAGCGCCGACGCCGTCACCAGATACGGCACCGCGAACACGGCGAACGCGATGCCGTGCGCATGAGCCCCGGCGACCATCGCATACGCCCCGAAGGCCGCGACCGTGGCCGTCTCGGTCCCCATGCCGGCGACCGAGGTCAGCGTGGCCCGGTGCGCGCCCTCGATACGGTCCTGCAGCCGGGCGTCGGCGAGCACATTGACGAACTGGAACCCGCCGAAGGCGACCCCGACGAGCACGACCCCGAGGGGGCTCCCCGTCAACGCCCCCACGGCCATGACCGACGCCGCCCCGGCGAGCACGATCCCGAGCCCGGTCGTACCGAGCCGCTCCCCGGCCCCGGTCAGCAGGCTTCCGATCGTGGGCCCCGCGTAGATCACCAGCAGCAGAAGGGGAATGGTGGGGGCGGCGACCCCGGTCTCGCGGACCAGCAGCGGCGCGTACTCGTCGAGGGCACCCCACACCGCCCCCACGGCCGGCACGAGCAGCAGGGCACCGCGTATGGAGCGGTCACGCCGGGCCTCGACGAGCCCGGTCCGCAGGGTGGCGAGGACGGTGACCCGCTCGCCTCCCTCGGGCGCCTTCTCCCGATGCTCGGGAAACCGCGTGGCGACGGCGGCGGTGAACACACAGACCAGCACACTCGCCGCCCCGACAGCCGTGTACCCGCCGAGGTCGAGTACGGGCCCGGCCAGCCCCATCGCGGCCATCACGGCGACCATGCCGACCGCCTGGGCCCGCCCGATCACCCGGGCGTACCGGTCAGCGGCACCGAGCCGCTCCAACTCGTCGTACACCAGCGCCTCAAGCGCCCCGGAGCCTAGCGCTCCGCGAATGCCCCACAGCACGAAGCCGAGGGCGAAGGCCCCGTACGAGGGCGCGAGCACCCAGAGGGCGAAGCCGAGGGCGGTGAGCAGCGGCCCCAGCCACAGCAGCGACCGCCGGGACACGGCATCGGCCCAGGCACCGGAGGGCACCTCCAGCACGATCCCGGTGAGGGACCACAGGGCGAAGAGCGACGAGACCTGCCAGATCGACAGCCCGGTGTCGCTGAACAGCAGCGCGTACACGGGGTAGAGCAGCACGAAGTCGTCGAGGAACGCGTAACCGTACAGCGTGCCGGTGAGTCGCCGGACACGACGAGTGTCACCGATCCCGGCACCGGACAAACGCGCAGGTGAAAGAGTCATGGGGCCTTCCCGAGGAAGCGATGCGGGCGTCGGACGAACGACGCCCGAGGCGGCCCTCGGGAGGCACGGCTGGTGAATCAATGTCGCCAGGTCATGAGCCCGATGTTAGGGCCACCTCTTCGACTGCCGCCAGCCATATAGGGGCGCGGGAAACTGCGCGAGAACCACCCACGAACCCGCACCGCCAAAACACACAGCCCCGAGCTATCAGGCGAGCGTCCCCGAAGAAAACCTCCGCAACCAGTGACGGTCGACGCGGCGACAACCTCCTGATACCGCTCCAGCCCCCGCTGAATGGTCTCCGGAGAGGTGTTCCGCCGACAGTAGATCTCGACGAACCCCTCGGTCTCCCAGCCGAGCGCCGCCGGGTCCACCCGCACGGTGAACCCGTTGATCGCTCCGGTGGCCCGCAACCGGTCCACGCGCCGCTTCACGGCCGGCGCCGACAGGCCGACCAGTTGCCCGATGTCCGCGTAGGAGCGGCGGGCGCCCGAAGGCCCGGCGTCGCGGGCGTCAGCTCCAGCTGGCGTGCAGCGGCTTGCCCTCCGCGTAGCCGGCCGCGCTCTGGATGCCGACGACCGCCTTCTCCGCGAACTCCTCCAGGGAGCCCGCACCGGCGTAGGTGCAGGAGGAGCGGACGCCCGCGATGATCGAGTCGATCAGGTCCTCGACACCCGGGCGGTCCGGGTCGAGGAACATCCGGGAGGTGGAGATGCCCTCCTCGAACAGGGCCTTGCGGGCGCGGTCGTAGGCCGACTCCTCGGACGTACGGTTGCGCACCGCGCGCGCGGAGGCCATGCCGAAGGACTCCTTGTACGCGCGCCCCTGGGCGTCGTGCTGGAGGTCGCCCGGCGACTCGTACGTGCCCGCGAACCAGGACCCGACCATCACGTTGGACGCGCCGGCAGCCAGCGCCATCGCCACATCGCGCGGGTGCCGCACACCGCCGTCGGCCCACACGTGCTTGCCGTACTTCTTCGCCTCGGCCGCGCACTCCAGGACCGCCGAGAACTGCGGCCGGCCCACGCCGGTCATCATGCGGGTGGTGCACATCGCGCCGGGTCCGACTCCGACCTTGACGATGTCGGCGCCCGCCTCGATCAGGTCCCGTACGCCCTCGGCGGCGACGATGTTGCCCGCCGCGATGGGCACCCGGGGGTCCAGGTCGCGGACCAGCTTGATCGCGCTGATCATCGACTCCTGGTGGCCGTGCGCGGTGTCGATGACGAGTGTGTCGACGCCCGCCTGGAGCAACTGCTCGGCCTTGCCCGCGACATCGCCGTTGATGCCGACGGCGGCGGCGATGCGCAGCTTGCCGTCGGCGTCGACGGCCGGGGTGTAGAGCGTGGCCCGCAGGGCGCCCTTGCGGGTGAGGATGCCGGCGAGACGGCCTTCCCTGTCGACGGCGGGCGCGTAGCGGCGGTTGGCCGTGTCGAGGCGGTTGAAGGCCTCGCGGGGGTCGATGTCCGCGTCGAGGAGCAACAGGTCCTTGGACATGACGACTTCGAGCTGGGTGAAGCGGTCGACGCCGCTGAGGTCCCGGTCGGTGACGACACCGACCGGCCTGCGGTCCTCGTCGACGACGACGCCCGCGTTGTGCGCCCGCTTCGGCAGCAGGGCGAGGGCGTCGGCGACCGTCTGGTGCGGGGTCAGCACGATCGGGGTGTCGAGCACGAGATGGCGGCTCTTCACCCAGGAGACGACGTCGGTGACGACCTCGATCGGGATGTCCTGCGGGATGACCACGAGGCCTCCGCGCCGGGCGACCGTCTCGGCCATACGGCGACCGGCGATGGCGGTCATGTTGGCGACGACGAGCGGGATGGTGGTGCCCGTGCCGTCCGGGGAGGCCAGGTCGACGCCCTGCCGCGATCCGACCGCACTGCGGCTCGGGACCATGAAGACGTCGTCGTACGTCAGGTCGTACGCGGGCTGGATGTCATTGAGGAAACGCACGTGCCGCACATCCCAGTCGTTCAGAGGTGACCCCCTGACCGGACCGCCAGGGGGAAGAGCACGTACTTCATTGTCCCATGTCGGGGGGCGTGGGCGTCCTCGACAGATCATCCAGAGGGGCGCGCGGTGGCCTAGGAGGATCATCCGAGAGCCGGAAGCGCGGCGGCCGGCCGCATACCACCCCTCGGGCTCAGGAGCGGCTGATTCGCCGCCCGCCGTCCCTCGGTCTCAGGAACCTCCGCCCAGTGCCAGCACCACGCGCAGCTGGTTCTCGGTGCCCCTCCAGTGGTCCACCGCCTCGGTGAACACCTCCTGGGCGATGGTCCAGTCGTTCGGGACGGCCAGGGCGAACTCCCGCCAGCCGGTGACCACGATCAGCCGTCCCCGCGCGGGCGGCGCCCATGACAGATCGGTGAGGCAGTCGGCGAGGGCGTCCCAGTTGCGGCCGAAGTAGTCGGGCAGATCGAGGGTGCGGGCACAGCGATCCATGAAGGCGGGCTTGTCGACGACCCCGTCCAGATCCAGCTCGATGTGCACCCAGCCGCCGGTGGCCAGCGCTTCCGCGAGCGTGGCGTCACTCATGTCCGTACCGCCCCATGTCCGTACCGTCCCGATCGAGTCGCAGTGATCACCGATGTAGTACACCTCGCCGGCCCGGCCGGTGCGCGCCCCGACCCGGCGGACGATCGCCCTCCCCGCCCGCACATCTCGATCGCCGGCCCTGCGGACGAGCGCCACCGCCCGCGCGTCCCGACCGCCGGCCCTGCGGACCAGTGGCCGGCCGCGCGCGGGGCGCCCCGCCCGTCAGACCCCGTCCGGGTCCGCCCGGTTGAGCGCGGGGCGCGGAGTCTGACCGGCGGTCAGGAGGGAGTCCGCCGCCGAGGTGTCGGTGACGAGGCTGGTGACCAGGCCCGACCGCAGCACGGCGTCGATCGCGGCGGCCTTGCGCTGGCCGCCCGCGATGGCGACGACCTCGGGCACCCGGCGGAGCTGGTCGGCCTTGACCGTGATGCACCGCTCCCCGAGGTCCCGCCCCACTCGTCGGCCCTCGGCGTCGAAGAGGTGCGCGGACATCTCGGCGGCGACCCCGAGGCTGGAGTAGTGCCCGCGCTCCTCCTCGGTGAGCATGTCGTGGACCGTGGAGATGCCCGGCTCCCAGGAACCGATGGAGACACAGGCGACCGTGACCTTGTCGAAGTACTCGAAGGCCCGGGCGATCCCGGTCTGGTGGCGCAGCGCCGCCGCGGTGGCCGCGTCCGGCAGCAGCATCGGCGCGTAGATGGGGTGGGCGTCGCCGCCCGACACCTGCGCGGCCCGCCGTACCGCCTCGACCGAGCCGCGCTCGGCGGTGCCCGCGTCGTAGACGCCCGTCAGCTGCACCACCGTGCACGGCGGCAGCCGGTCCAGGGCCGCCGCCATGTGGATGGTGGAGCGCCCCCAGGCCAGGCCCAGGACGTCCCCCTCGTTCACCAGCTCGCCGAGCAGGTCGGCGGCCACCTCGCCCAGGTTCTCGGGGTCGGGCGACTCCTCGGCGTCGGCGGGCGACTCCACGACCACGGCGTGCCTGAGGCCGTAGCGGGCGCGCAGGGCGTCGGAGCGCTCGGCGTCCAGCTCGGCGGGGACACGGATCTCGATGCGTACGAGATCCCTTTCGAGGGCGGTCTCCAGAACCCGGGCCACTTTGAAGCGGCTCACGCCGAACTCCTCGGCGATCTGGATCTTGGACTTGCCCTCAAGGTAGAAGCGACGAGCCATGGCCGCCGCCTGAACCAGCTCAGCGGGTCCCATCCGCATGGCTGACCGGCCCGCCGACATACCCGACACGGCCTTCTCCTCACTGCTCTTCACACATGGATACGCCGTTCATCCTTGCAGATCCGGCGTTTTCGATCAGCCCGAAGGAACTCCGTTCACGTTCCCTTGGCCCTGTGGTCGCACGACCTGCCCCGATCGTCCCGGCGATCGCACGGTCGTACCCCCTGACTACGTACCCTCGGCCCCGCCGACTCAAGTCCGACGGACCGAGGTCCTGGCCTGCTCAGTGGCGGCAGGCCCAAGCCCGCGGCCTGCTCAGTGACGGCAGGCCCAAGCCGGCAGCCTGCTCAGTGGCGGCAGGCCCAGGCCGCGTTCGCCGTGACGGCGTCGGCCTTGGCACGCAGGGCGCGCACCGCGGCCGCCGGGTCCTCGGCCCCGTACACCGCGGAACCGGCGACGAAGACGTCCGCGCCCGCCTCGGCGCAGCGCTCGATGGTGGAGTCGGCGACCCCGCCGTCGACCTGGAGCCACAGGTCCAGGCCGTGCTTGCTGATCAACTCGCGGGTGCGGCGGATCTTGGGGAGCATGATGTCGAGAAAGGCCTGGCCTCCGAAGCCCGGCTCGACCGTCATGATCAGCACCATGTCGAGTTCGGGAAGCAGGTCCTCGAACGGCTCGATCGGCGTCGCCGGCTTGAGCGCCATGGAGGCGCGGGCTCCCTTGGCCCGGATCTCACGGGCGAGCCGCACCGGTGCGGCGGCCGCCTCGGCATGGAAGGTGACGGAACCGGCACCCGCTTCGACGTACTGGGGCGCCCACCGATCGGGGGCCTCGATCATCAGATGGCAGTCCAGCGGCGTGTCCGTCGCACGGGCCAGGGACTCCACGACCGGCACACCGAGCGTGAGGTTCGGGACGAAATGGTTGTCCATCACGTCTACATGGAGCCAGTCGGCCCCTTCTACCGCCTTCGCCTCGTCGGCGAGACGGGCGAAGTCGGCGGACAGGATGCTTGGGTTGATCTTCGCGGCCATGCGTCAAGCCTCCCATGCCCACGCACCCTTGTTCGCCCCGGTCCGTACCAAAGACGATCCACCGCCGCGGAACCGGCGGACCGGCCGCACGTACAGCCGAGCGACCGGCTTGACGTACCGCTGCGCGACCGGCTCCACGTACAGCCTCAGGGGTGCCGATGACGGACACCGAACAGGAGACGACGACGGGCGGCGGCAGAGGCATCGGGCACTTCGTCTGCGGACGCCGTGCCAAGTGGGTCGTACTCGTCCTCTGGCTGGTGGTGCTGTTCCTGACCGCGCCCTTCGCCACGAAGCTCACCGACGCCCAGGACAACGACGCGGCGTCCTGGCTCCCCGGTTCGGCGGAGTCGACCCAGGTCCTGGAACTCTCGGAGGGCTTCCGGCCCGAGCAGATCCCGGCGGTGGTCGTCTACGCCCGCGAGGCCGGCCTCACCGCCGAGGACCGCGCCGAGATCGTCGAGGACGTACGCGAGCTCAAGCAGCTGCGCGACCACGGCATCATCGGCGACCAGACGCGCGGCCCGGTCTACGACCGCGAGGCCGATCCCAGGGCAGCCCAGGTCCAGGTGCCGATCACGATGGACGAGAAGGGCTGGGAACGGATCGCGCCCGCCGTCGACTCGATCCGGGACATCGTGGGCGAGGGCGGCGCCGGTCTCGCCGTGCACATCACGGGTCCCGGCGGTACGAGCGCCGACTTCTCGGAGGTTTTCGAGGGCATCGACTCCACGCTGCTGCTCTCGGCGATGGCCGTCGTCATCGTCATGCTCCTGCTCACCTACCGCAGCCCGACCCTCCTCCTGGTGCCCCTGCTGTCGGTGATCTGCGCCCTGTTCACGGCCCAGGCCCTGATCTATCTGCTGGCCGAGCATGCGGGCCTGACGGTGAACGGTCAGAGCGCGGGCATCCTCACCGTCCTCGTCTTCGGCGCGGGCACCGACTACGCCCTCCTCCTGGTCGCCCGCTACCGCGAGGAGCTGCGCCGCCACGAGGACCGCCACGAGGCGATGGCCCTCGCCCTGCACCGCGCGGGCCCGGCGGTCCTGGCCTCCGGCGCGACCGTCGTGCTCAGCATGCTGGTGCTGCTGGCGGCCGAGATGAACTCGACGAGCGGACTGGGCCCGGTGGCCGCCATCGGCGTCGCGGTCGCCCTTCTGGCGATGATGACGCTCTTCCCGGCCCTGCTGGTGATCTTCGGCCGCTGGATCTTCTGGCCGGTCATCCCGCACTACGGCACCACCGACCCGACCGATCGCGGCATCTGGGCCCGGATGGGCCGGGGCATCGCCCGCCGCCCGCGCACGATCTGGGCCGCCACGGCCGCTGCCCTGGTCCTCTGCTCCCTGGGCCTGATCCAGCTGCGCGCCGAGGGCATCAGCAACGCGGACGCCTTCACCGGCAAACCGGACTCGATCGTCGGCCAGGAGGTTTCCGAGCGCTACTTCCCGGCGGGCAGCGGCAACCCGCTCGTGATCATCAGCAATCAGGCGCAGGCCCGTGAGGTGGGCCGGGCGGTCGCCGACACCCCCGGAGTCGTCCCGGACTCCCTCGGTCTGCCACCGGGAACGAAACCCTTCGACGACGGCAAGGTCCTCTTCGAGGCGACCATGTCCGACCCGGCCGACAGCCAGGCCGCGAAGGACACCGTCGAGCGGGTCCGGGACGCCGTCCACGCGGTACCGGACGCGGACGCCCAGGTCGGCGGCGGCACGGCGGGCCTGCTGGACATGGACGAGGCGACGACGCACGACAACATCCTGATCATCCCGTTGGTGCTGGTCGTGGTCCTGCTGATCCTCTGTGTCCTGCTCCGCGCCCTGATCGCCCCGCTGCTGCTGATCGGCACGGTGATCCTTTCCTTCGCCGCCGCACTCGGCATCAGCGCGCTCGCTTTCAGATACGCGTTCGACTACGCGGGCGAGTCGACCGACTTCCCCCTGTTCGTCTTCGTCTTCCTGGTGGCCCTGGGCATCGACTACAACATCTTCCTGACCACCCGTATCCGCGAGGAGGCCACCCACCAGGGCACCCGCAAGGGCGTGGTGACGGGCCTCGCGGCGACCGGCGCCGTGATCACCTCGGCGGGCCTGGTCCTGGCCGGCACCTTCGCGGCCCTCGGCACCCTGCCCATGGTCGCCTTCGCCGAGATCGGCTTCGCGGTCGCCCTGGGCGTCCTGATCGACACCTTCGTCGTACGGTCCGTCCTGGTCACGTCCCTGTTCCTGGACGTCGGCCCGAAGGTGTGGTGGCCGCACAGGTTGGCCCGCGAGGGGGACAACCCCAGGACGGGCCCATCGGTCTGAACCCTCGTCAGACAGTGGGGCAAGCCATGAGCCTCACCTCGGCGAGGCGTCCTGAGCGCCCTGAAGGGGCGCGGTCTGTGACATTGTGCGGCTCCGCCACGGGAGCGCGAACAACCACGACGGCGCGGCAGACGTGCGACTCCCCCGCGACAGCGGCGCTCGGCGCCGGGCGAAGCCTCTCTCAGTCCACCCGCCGGATCAACGCCAAGTACATCGCATCCGTCCCATGCAGATGCGGCCACAACTGCACATCGGGCCCCTCGCCCAACTCCGGCACGCCGGGCAACAGCGGCCGGGCGTCGATGAGATCCACCGCGTCGCCGTACTGCTTGAGCATGTCCTGAACGACCGCCCGGGTCTCGGCGAGATGCGGCGAACAGGTCGCGTACCCGACGACGCCCCCGACCCGTACGGACTCCAACGCGGTCCGCAGCAGCGTCCGTTGAAGCGGAGCGAAGCCCTCAAGGTCCTCGGGCCGTCGCCGCCACCGGGCCTCCGGCCGCCGTCGCAGCGCCCCCAGCCCCGTACAGGGCACATCCACCAGCACCCGGTCGAAGACCCCCGGCCGCCACGGCGGACGGGTGCCGTCGGCGGTGATCACCTGATACGGCCCGGGGTTGCCGTCGAGTGCCTTGGCGACCAGCCCGGCCCGATGCGGCTGCTTCTCCGAGGCGAGCAGAACGGCCCCGCGCTCGGCGGCGAGCGCGGCGAGCAGCGCGGCCTTGCCCCCGGGCCCGGCGCATCCGTCGAGCCAGGCCTTGTCGGGCCCGTCGAGCGGAGCGTTCGCGAGGGCGAGCGCCACGAGTTGGCTCCCCTCGTCCTGCACACCCGCACGGCCTTCCCGTACGGCGTCGACGGCGCCCGGCTCCCCGCCCTCGGCGAGCCGCACGGCGTACGGCGACCAGCGCCCCGCCACCGCGGACTCCTCCCGGAGCAGTTCCTCGGTGGTGGCCCGCCCGGGCCGGGCGACCAGCGTGACCTCGGGCCGCTCGTTGTCGGCTTCGAGCAGTGCCTCGATCCCGGCCCGGCCACCGCCGAGCGAGTCCCAGAGCGCGGAGACGATCCAGCGCGGATGCGCGTGCACGACGGCGAGATGGTCTTCAGGGTCATCGTCGTAGGGCGGCGCGACCCGCTGCACCCACCCGCTCAAGTCATCCTGGGCGATCTTGCGGAGGACCGCGTTCACGAACTTGGCCCGTCCGTCGCCGAGCACGACCCGGGCGAGATCGACGGTGGCCGACACGGCGGCATGCGTGGGAATCCGCGTGCCCAGCAACTGATGGGCGCCGAGGCTCAGCACATCCAGCACCGGCGGATCGACCTCACGCAACGGCCGGTCCACACACTCCGCGATCACCGCGTCGTACGTCCCCTGCCGCCGCAGCGTCCCGTACACCAACTCGGTGGCCAGCGCCGCGTCCCGCCCGTCGAACGTGTCGGGTCCCGCCTTCTCCCGCGCCCGGCGCAGCAGGGGAGGCAGCACGAGATTCGCGTACGCGTCCCGCTCGTCCACGGCCCGCAGCGCCTCGAAGGCGAGCATACGGACGGGGTCCTTCTGGGGGCGACGATAGGGCTTCCCCTGCTGACGGGGACGCCGGGACTGCTCACTCACGAAAAAGGTGCTCCGGATATGGGATGAGATGCCATCACCAGCGTACGCCGCCGCTCTTTGCCCACGGCTACGGCCTGCGCCTAGCCCCCCACCGCCTCCCCGGAGGCGATCCGCACCCCGCGCGCCCAGTCGGCGGCCCGCATCGGCTTCTTGCCCTGCGCCTGCACCCAGAGCAGTTCGACGGCGTACGAGCCGGTCCCGACGTACACGTTGTTCTTGCCGACCTCCAACGCGCCGGGCGCGAGCTCGGTCCGCTCGGGCACCGGCGCGACCTGGATGAGCTTCAGCCGCTCGCCCCGGAACGTGGTCCAGGCCCCCGGCGCGGGGGTGCACCCGCGCACGACCCGGTCGACGCGGAGCGCGGGCGCGGCCCAGTCGATCTGCGCGTCCTCGACGGTGATCTTCGGTGCCAGGGTGATGCCGTCGGCGGGCTGCGGCACGGCCTTGAGCGTCCCGTCCTCGATCCCGTCCATGGTGGCGGCGAGCAGTCCGGCCCCCGCGAAGGCGAGCCGGGTCAGCAGATCGCCGCTCGTATCGGTGTGCCGGATCTCCTCGGTGACCGTCCCGTAGACGGGCCCGGAGTCGAGACCCTCCTCGATCAGGAAGGTGGAGGCCCCGGTGATCTCGTCCCCCGCCATGATCGAGTGCTGCACGGGAGCGGCTCCGCGCCAGGCGGGCAGCAGCGAGAAGTGCAGATTCACCCACCCATGAACGGGCACATCGAGCGCGACGCGCGGCAGCAGGGCCCCGTACGCCACCACCGGACAGCAGTCGGGCCCGATCTCCCGAAGCCGCGCGAGAAACTCCTCGTCCCTCGGCCGACTCGGCTTGAGCACCTCGATACCGGCCTCCTCGGCCCGCTGCGCCACAGGACTCGCGACCAGCCGCCGCCCCCGCCCCGCCGGCGCGTCCGGCCGCGTCACCACGGCCACCACCTCATGCCGCCCCGACGCCATCAGGGCATCCAGAGCAGGAACAGCGACCTCAGGAGTACCAGCGAAAACAAGCCTCATGAATAACTGTCGGCCTCTCGAACGGATTTCCGTAAGCCCCGCACCCAACGACGGAACAACACACCAGTTTATGACCCCCGCCCACCCCACCACGCTGCACCCCGAGGGGCCACGGACCCCCGCACCCCGAAGAAACGTGAGGAGCAGCGCCCTGAAGGGGCGCAGGGAACCACACCCCGAAGGGGCGCGGGGAGCTGCCCCCCGAAGGGACGCGGGGAGCTGCCCCCTGAAGGGGCGCGGGGAACTGCGCCCTGAAGGGGCGCGGGGAACTGCGCGCTCAGCCACAAACAACCGGCACCCGCCGCCCCGGAGGCACCCCCACCCCATTAGGCACCCACCCACAACCCGACAGCCGCGTATGGCGCCCAACCCCCACAGGAAACCCGCACTCCCCAGCCGAGTCGCACGGGCGGGCGGGTGGGCAAGAAACCCGCCCAAGCCCAGCCGCAGGCGGGAGCGCATCACCCCCCACGCGCCCCACGCATATGCCCATACGCCCCCACACCGTGACCAGCGGAGCGAATTCGCGTTGGTCAAGAAAGAGTTGACCACCACGCACCACGCACGACCACCACGCACGACCACTACGCATCACGGGCCGCATTCGCGGCACATCCTTTTCAACGCCGGTTCGAGAGGCTTGTTCATGGCCGACCACGCAACCCACGACGCCCAGGCTCGGGCCAGCCTGCACTTGCTGGTGCGGGACATCGAGCGGGTCCGCCGGCAGGTGGACGCACTGCGCACCCTCACCGCCCAATTGGGCAACGTCTACCGCCCGCGCCGCTCCGGCCCCGCCACGGGCTTCGTCGTCTACGGACGCGCCCCCGCCCCGACCGTCCGCCTCGCCCAGGAGCTGCGCGACAGTGTCGAGACCCTGGTCACGGCGGCCGTGGACTTCGACCGTTCCCTCGGCTTCTCCTGGGACGCGGTGGGTTCGGCCCTGGGGGTGACCAAGCAGGCGGTGCACCGCCGCTACGGCGCCCGACGGGCCGCCGCCCAGGCCGCGGCGGAGGCGGAACGCACGGGGGAACCCCAGGGCACCCGCACGGTCAACGTCGCCCCCGGAATCCCCACGGTGCCGGCCGCCCGCTCCATGCCGAGCCAGATGCCCGCGCAAATGCCGACCCAGCCGACAGCGGGCAGCCCCACGCTACGAGACGAGGCGAGACCCACCCCCTTCCCCGGCCCCCGCAACGGCTGACCACACCCACTGCCTCCCGGCACCCCACCGGGAGGCAGTCCCGCACCACCGCCGAGTGTCAGTCCCGTACCGCCTCCGGGAGTTGCCGTCGCGAGCCCCCAACCGACCTCCCCCCCCCACCGAATTCAGGCCACCCCGCACCTGGCGCAACTCGCTCCCGGCGGATGTCTCCCCAACCACCAGAACCCGCCACCCACCGACGAAGCCCACTCCCCCTTTGACGGCACCCACCGACGAAGCCCCTCTCACCCACTGACGGCACCCACCACCAACCAAGTGCACCCCCCATCCCACACCGCCCACCACCATCCACCTCACCCGATATCCAGCGGATCGACCCGAATCCGCACCCCGTCGCTCCCCCCACGCGCCATCCGCATCGCCTGAGCGCTCTTGAGCGCCACCGCCAGAGCCGCCCCACTCCCGGGCGGCACCCGAACCAGCGCCCGCTCCCACCGCTCCCCCGGCGGCGGTCCCCCCACCCTCCGCTGCCGCCCGACCTCGGTCACCGGCAACGGCACCGGCCCCAACACCTCGGCATCCACCGGAAGTTCGACCCCGTCGAGGAAGTCGACGACGACCCCGACCGGCCCAGAGACCGCAGCCATCCGGGACACCGGCGGAAACCCCAGCTCGGCCCGCTCCGAGAGTTCCCGCACCGCATGCCCGACCGGGTCCCACCGTACGAGCGCCTGCACGGGCCGCAGCGTGGGTTCGGCAACCACGACGACCGTGCCGCCCGCCCCCTGGTCCCGTACGAGCGCGGCGACACCGATCCATCGCCGCAGCGCTTCCTCACCGGCCCGTAGATCGGGTCGTCCGAGCATGGCCCAGCCGTCGAGCAGCAGCGCGGCGGCGTACCCGCCCTCGGCGACCGGCTCGGCCCCCGGTGTGCTCACGACCAGCGCGGGCGCCCCCGGCACGGTGTCCAGCACATGCTCGCGCCCGGAGGTCCGCACCGGCACCGCGGGAAAGGCCCGCCCCAGTTCCTCGGCGGTGCGCCGCGCCCCCACGACCTGAGCCCTCAGCCGCCGGCCCCCGCACTCGGTGCAGAACCAGCCGCCCTCCTCACGCCCGCACCACCCGCACACCAGCGCCCCGGCACCGTCGCGCGCCTCCAGCGGCCCCGCGCAGTGCCGACACCGCGCGGGCTCCCGGCAGCGGGCACAGGCCAGCCGCGGCACATACCCGCGCCGAGGCACCTGCACCAGCACGGGCCCGCTCCGCAACCCCTCCCGGGCCACCTGCCATGCGAGGCTCGGCAACCGAGCCGCTCTCGCGGCCTCGTCCCGCGCCAGCTCCCCGTCCCCCACGGTCCGCACCAACGGCGCCGCGGCCCGCACCTGCTCCCGCTCGGCGACGATCGGCGCGGCCCACCCGCTCTCGACGAGCTGGGCGGCCTCGACCGTGCAGCTCCAACTCCCCAGCAGAAAGGCGCACTTGTCCCGAGCGGCCCGTAGTTCCAGCACCTCCCGCACATGCGGAAACGGCGCGTTGTCATCACTGTGGCTCGCGTCCCCGTCGTCCCAGACCACCACCAGCCCGAGGTTCCGCACCGGCGCGAACATGGCTGCCCGTGTCCCCACGACGGCCCGTACGGCCCCGCGCCGCACGGCCAGCCACTCCCGATACCGCCGCTGCTGCCCGGCGTCGGCGGTCAGCAGCGCATGCTGTCCCTCCCCCAGCAGGCCGCGCAGCGCCTCGTCGACCCGGGCGGCGGGCCGCCCGGCCGGGACGACGACGAGCGCCCCCCGCCCCGAGGCCAAGGTCGCCTGAACGGCCCGCCCGATCTCCTCGGCCCACTCCGGCCCGGGCAACGCCGTCCACACGGCCCTGGGCGCACCCCCGCCGGACAGCGCCCGCAGGAACTCGGGCCCGCGCCCGTACCGCTGCCAGGACCCCACCTCCGGCGGTGCCGGAACGGGCGGAGGTCCTCCCATCTCCACTGCCTCCGCCTTGGCGTGCCGAGGTGGAACCGCCAGTTGCAGCACGTCGGCAAGGCTCCCGGCATAGCGGTCCGCCACAGCCCGGGCGAGCCCCAGCAGCTCCGGGCCGAGCACGGGCTCGGGCGACACGACCTGCGCGAGCGCGGCCAGCGGCCCCGCGTAATCCGACTCCGCGACCCTCTCGACGAGAAACCCGTCGATCAGCGAGCCGCCCTCCCGCCGCCCCTCCCGAACATTGCGCCCCCCGGCCCCGAACCGCACCCGCACCCGCACCCCCGGCTGGGCTGCGGCGTCCAACTCCTCCGGCACGGCGTAGTCGAAGTACCGATCGAGATGCAGCACCCCCTTGTCGACGAGCACCCGTGCGACCGGCAGCTCCTTGGCCAACGCGGCCCCCCGCCACGTGCGCGGCTTGGCCCTGGGCGCCTTGGCCTTGCGCACGGCCTCACGAATGAACGCGAGCTGCTCCGGCCCCGCGCCGCCCCCGCCCTTCCCGTCCTCGCTGCTCACACCAGCATTCTTCCAAACCCCACTGACAACCGAGCCGCCCCGATCGACCCGCCGAGGACCGCCCGTCCCCGCGGCCGTCGGGCCCGGAACGCGCCGAGGTCCGGCACCCCCGAAGGGATGCCGGACCTCGTGACGAACCGTCGAGTCGTACCGCCTACAGCCCCACAGCCTCGCGCAGGGCGTCCACGCGGTCGGTGCGCTCCCAGGTGAAGTCGGGCAGCTCGCGGCCGAAGTGGCCGTACGCGGCGGTCTGGCCGTAGATCGGGCGCAGCAGGTCGAGGTCGCGGATGATGGCGGCCGGACGGAGGTCGAAGACCTCCTCGATCGCCTTCTCGATCTTGTCGGTGTCGACCTTGGCGGTGCCGAAGGTCTCGACGAACAGACCGACGGGCTCGGCCTTGCCGATGGCGTAGGCCACCTGGACCTCGCAGCGGGAGGCGAGGCCCGCCGCCACGACGTTCTTCGCGACCCAGCGCATCGCGTAGGCCGCCGAGCGGTCCACCTTGGACGGGTCCTTGCCGGAGAAGGCACCGCCACCGTGGCGGGCCATACCGCCGTAGGTGTCGATGATGATCTTGCGGCCGGTGAGGCCGGCGTCGCCCATCGGGCCGCCGATCTCGAAGCGGCCGGTCGGGTTGACCAGGAGGCGGTAGCCCTCGGTGTCCAGCTTGATGCCCTCGTCGAGCAGCGCCTTCAGCTCCGGCTCCACCACGAACTCGCGGATGTCGGGGGCGAGGAGGGACTCCAGGTCGATGTCGCTGGCGTGCTGCGAGGAGACGACGACCGTGTCGAGGCGGACCGCCTTGTCGCCGTCGTACTCGATGGTGACCTGCGTCTTGCCGTCGGGGCGCAGGTAGGGGATGGTGCCGTTCTTGCGGACCTCGGAGAGGCGCTTCGACAGACGGTGGGCCAGGAAGATCGGGAGCGGCATCAGCGTCGGCGTCTCGTCCGTCGCGTAGCCGAACATCAGGCCCTGGTCACCGGCGCCCTGCTTGTCGAGCTCGTCCTCATCGCCCTCGACCCGGTTCTCGTACGCCGTGTCGACGCCCTGCGCGATGTCGGGGGACTGGGAGCCGATGGACACCGACACACCACAGGAAGCTCCGTCGAAGCCCTTCTTCGAGGAGTCGTAGCCGATCGCCAGGATCGTGTCGCGGACCAGCTGGGCGATCGGTGCGTAGGCCTTGGTCGTGACCTCGCCGGCCACATGCACCAGGCCGGTCGTGATGAGCGTCTCCACCGCGACGCGGGACCGGGGGTCCTCGCGCAGCAGCGCATCGAGAATGGCATCGCTGATCTGGTCAGCGATCTTGTCGGGGTGACCCTCGGTCACGGACTCCGAGGTGAACAGGCGACGGGACACAACGCTCCCTGGGGTTGCAGCGGCTGCTGGCTGATCATTGGCGGACGGGCAGGGGGCTGCGCCCGGCGCCGTCCGAGAACAGTTTATCGGTCGGGCTCGGCCACGGGCCCATCTGTCTCGCCTCTCGGGAGCTCTGTGACCTGCGGCACGTGCATTCTGCCCATAGGCCACCGGTGTCCGCCAGGGTCGCCACGCCTCAATGTGTCAGGTTCCAGGGGGGCGTGGCGGGAATCGAACAGTCAGTCAAGCCGGTTCGCGACCAGGTCCCATACGGTTTCGGCCAGGGCTTCCTTGGGTCCGTACGGCACCGGAGTCTCACTTCCGTCGGCTCCCAGCACCACCGCCTCGTTCTCCTCGGAGCCGAAGGTTTTGCGCTCTCCCACCTCGTTCACCACGAGAAAGTCGCATCCCTTGCGTTCGAGTTTGGCGCGGCCGTTGGCGAGGACGTCGTCGGTCTCGGCGGCGAAGCCGACGACGAGCTGTCCTGGCCGGGGGCGGTCGGCCGATATCTCCGCGAGGATGTCCGGATTCCGTACCAGGACGATCGGCTCGGGGTCCTGTCCGTCCTTCTTCTTGATCTTGCCGGTGGCGTAGGTCTCCGGTCGGAAGTCGGCGACCGCGGCGGCCATCACCACGACATCGGCGTCCGGTGCGGCCTTGAGCACCGCCTCGCGCATCTGGACGGCCGTGCCGACCCGTACGACGTCCACGCCCGCGGGGTCGGGCAGCCCGGTGTTCGCCTCGATCAGGGTGACCCGGGCGCCCCGGGCGGCGGCCGTACGCGCCAGGGCGTATCCCTGTTTGCCGGAGGAGCGGTTGCCGAGGAAGCGGACCGGGTCGAGGGGCTCGCGGGTGCCGCCGGCGCTGACGACGACATGGCGGCCGGTGAGGTCCGGCCGGGTGACGCCCCGGGCCAGCACCCGGCGGCAGATCTCGAAGATCTCCCCGGGGTCGGGCAGTCGGCCCTTGCCCGTGTCGACGCCGGTGAGTCGGCCCACGGCGGGCTCGATGACGAGGGCGCCGCGGCGGCGGAGCGTCGCCACGTTCTCCTGGGTGGCCGGGTGTTCCCACATCTCGGTGTGCATCGCGGGTGCGAAGACGACCGGGCAGCGGGCGGTGAGGAGGGTGTTGGTGAGGAGGTCGTCGGCGAGGCCGTGGGCGGCCTTGGCGAGGATGTCGGCCGTCGCGGGGGCCACGACCACGAGATCGGCCTCCTGGCCGATCCGGACGTGGGGCACCTCGTGGACGCCGTCCCACACCTCGGTCGAGACGGGGTGGCCGGAGAGAGCGGACCAGGTGGCGGCGCCGACGAAGTGCAGCGCGGAGTCGGTGGGGACGACACGGACGTCATGCCCGGACTCGGTCAGCCGGCGCAGCAGCTCACACGCCTTGTACGCGGCGATGCCGCCACTGACTCCCAGAACGACCTTCGGCTTGGTCACGGTCTCTCCCCGCACTCGACAACGTACGACTCCATGACACACCACAGGCCCGGCAACGCGTTGCCGGGCCTGTGGATAAACCTACCGCGATCTGCCCATACGACTTATGCGGGGCCCTCGATGGCCTCGGACGTCAGCAGACCCGCGTTGATCTCGCGCAGGGCGATCGAGAGCGGCTTCTCGTGGACGTGGGTGTCGACGAGGGGACCGACGTACTCAAGGAGGCCCTCGCCGAGCTGCGAGTAGTACGCGTTGATCTGGCGGGCACGCTTGGCCGCGTAGATCACGAGGCTGTACTTCGAGTCGGTGGCCTCAAGCAACTCGTCGATCGGCGGGTTGATGATGCCCTCGGGCGCGGAGATGGAAGAGGACACGCTCTACCTTCCGATGGGTGGGAAAGGATCTTTCATGATCACACAGTCACGATCACACGACCGTGATCACACAACGTCCATCAAGGCTAGCAGCTCGCGCGCCACATCCTCGACGGAGGTGTTGACCAAGGTCTCGTCGAACTCCGGCTCGGCCGCCAGTTCGACCTTCGCCGCGTCCAGACGGCGTTCGATCACCTCGGGCGGCTCGGTGCCCCGCCCGGTGAGTCGGCGCACCAGCTCCTCCCAGGAGGGCGGGGCCAGGAACACCAGTTGGGCGTCGGGCATGGTCTCGCGGACCTGTCGGGCGCCCTGGAGGTCGATCTCCAGCAGAACGGGCTCACCCCGCTCCAGGCGCTCGATCACGGCGGCCCGCGGGGTGCCGTAGCGGTTGCCGGCGAACTCGGCCCATTCCAGCAGCTCGCTGTTGGCGATCAGCTTGTCCATCTCGTCGTCGGAGACGAAGAAGTAGTGGACTCCGTGCTGCTCGCCGGGGCGCGGCTTGCGGGTCGTCGCCGACACCGAGAGCCAGACCTCGGGGTGCGCCTTGCGCATATGGGCGACGACCGTGCTCTTACCGACCCCTGAGGGGCCGGAGAGCACGGTCAGCCGCGGACGTACGTCCGGGGGCTCGGGGGTCGTCCCCCGGAATGTTGCAGCCATGCAGCGATTATTCCAGCAATCCCGGAGTGTCCGGGACTCCCTTCCCGCCAGGGGGCGGGATCAGGAACCGGTGCTGCCGAATTCACGCTCCAGGGAAGCGATCTGGTTGGAGCCGAGGCCGCGAACCCGGCGGCTCTCGGAGATGCCGAGTCGTTCCATGATCTGCTTGGCGCGGACCTTGCCCACGCCCGGCAGGGACTCAAGGAGGGCGGAGACCTTCATCTTGCCGATGACGTCGTTCTCCTGGCCCTGCTTGATGACCTCGTGCAGGGAGGCGCCGGAGTGCTTGAGTCGATTCTTGACCTCGGCCCGCTCCCGGCGAGCCGCGGCGGCCTTTTCGAGCGCGGCTGCGCGCTGTTCAGGGGTAAGGGGCGGAAGAGCCACGCCTACGTCACCTCGGATGTCGAACTGTCGGATACGGACCGGTGAGGAACCTAGTCGCCCCACACCTGGGGAGCCACGAGCAACACGCTTGCCCGTTTCTCCCCCACTACCTGCGGGAGCGGGAGGTGCCCCCACTGCTCGGAGACTAGCGGCCAACTCCGCCAGAGTCAGCGAGAACAGCGGAAAAGTCCTGGTCAGCCTCCCTGGAGTCGGACATAACCGGCATATCGCCCCGGATTTGAGGATGTATTCAGACTCAAGGCGTCCGGTAACCGACCCCCGGCCCACTCATCGGAGGTTTCAGACCGCCGTCGACGCGGCTCTGATCTCCTCCGCGAAGCGATTCGCCGCGTCACGCAGCGCGACGACGTCGGGACCGTGACGGAGAACACCTCGGCTGACGTTCGGAACCACATTGCGCACAGCGGCCCCGAAGACCCCGGGGAGATCGGCCGGCGTGGCCCCCTGGGCACCGATCCCGGGCGCGAGAAGAGGTCCGTTGATGTTCAGGTCGTACGACGACAGGTCACCCAGCGTGGCGCCGACGACGGCACCGAAGGACCCCATGGGCGTCTCCCGGGCGTTCTCGGCCGCGAGGTGCGCGAGCATCGTCGCCCCCACGTTCCGCCCGTCCTCCCGCAGAGCGTGCTGGACCTCGCCGCCCTCCGGGTTGGAGGTCAGCGCCAGCACGAACAGCCCGGCGCCGCTCTCGCGCGCGAGGTCCACGGCGGGCTTCAGGGAGCCGTAGCCCAGGTACGGCGAGACCGTCAGGGCGTCCGAGAACAGGGGGGCGTCCTTGCGCAGGAAGGTCTCGGCGTACGCGGCCATGGTGGAGCCGATGTCGCCGCGCTTGGCATCCATGACGACGAGGGCACCGGCGGACCGCGCCTCCTGGACCGACTTCTCCAGGACGGCGATGCCGCGCGAGCCGAAGCGCTCGAAGAACGCGCTCTGCGGCTTGAAGACGGCCACGCTGTCCGCCAGCGCCTCGACGACCGTGCGGCTGAAGCGCTCCAGACCGGCCACGTCGTCGTCCAGGCCCCAGGACGTCAGCAGGGAGGCGTGCGGGTCGATGCCGACGCACAGGGGGCCGCGCTCGTCCATGGCTCGGCGCAGCCGGGCGCCGAAGGTCTCGGTCATGCCGTCTTCTTCCTGACGTCGGCGCCGATCGCGTCGGCGAGCGTGGCGTAGGGGCTGGTGCGCAACCGGGCGGCGAGGCCCTTGTGGATGGCGCGCGCCCAGAAGGGGCCCTCGTAGATGAAGGCGCTGTAGCCCTGGACCAGGGTGGCGCCGGCGAGGATGCGCTGCCAGACGTCCTCGGCGTTCTCGACGCCGCCGACGCCGACCAGGGTGATCCGGTCGCCCACGCGCGCGTAGAGACGGCGCAGGACCGCGAGGGAGCGGGCCTTCAGGGGGGCGCCGGAGAGGCCGCCCGTCTCTTTGACCAGGGAGGGTTCGGATTTCAAACCGAGGCCCTCGCGCGCGATGGTGGTGTTCGTGGCGATGATCCCGTCCAGGCCCAGTTCCACGGCGAGGTCGGCGACGGCGTCGATGTCCTCGTCGGCGAGGTCCGGCGCGATCTTCACGAGCAGCGGCACCCGGCGGGTGCGCACCGTACGGTCGGCGGCCTCGCGGACGGCGGTCAGCAGGGGCCGCAGGGCTTCCGTCGCCTGGAGGTTGCGCAGGCCGGGGGTGTTGGGCGAGGAGACGTTGACGACCAGGTAGTCGGCGTAGGGCGCAAGCCGCTCGGTGGACTTCACATAGTCGGCGGCGGCTTCCTCCTCGGGGACGACCTTGGTCTTGCCGATGTTGACGCCCACGACGGTCTTGAAGACGGCCGTACGGGAGGCCAGACGGGCAGCGACGGCGAGCGAGCCCTCGTTGTTGAAGCCCATGCGGTTGATCAGGGCGCGGTCGGCGACCAGCCGGAACAGCCGCTTCTTGGGATTGCCGGGCTGCGCCTCACCCGTGACCGTGCCGATCTCGACGTGGTCGAAACCGAGCATCGACATGCCGTCGACGGCGATCGCGTTCTTGTCGAAACCGGCGGCGAGGCCGAAGGGGCCGTGCATCCGCAGCCCGAAGGCCTCCGTGCGCAGTTCCTCGTAGCGGGGCGCGAGCGCGGCGGCCGTGAAGGTGCGCAGGACGGGGACGCGGGCGGCGAGACGAATCCAGCGGAAGGCCAGGTGGTGGGCCTCCTCAGGGTCCATGCGTTTGAAAACCAGACGGAAGAAAAGCTTGTACATCAGTCACTGTCCTCTTGAGGCCTGAAGAGCCTCACGAAGAGGGGGACACCGTTTCCGGTGTCCCCCTCGGGCTGCTAGTCGCGGGCCGCGGTCAGGTGTTCGGCGTGTTCCTGGAGTGAGCGGACGCCGACGTCACCGTGGTTGAGGGCGTCGATGCCCTGGACGGCCGCGGCGAGCGCCTGGACCGTGGTCAGGCAGGGCACCGAGCGCGCCACGGCGGCCGTACGGATGTCGTAGCCGTCGAGGCGGCCACCGGTGCCGTACGGGGTGTTGACGATGAGGTCGACCTCGCCGTCGTGGATGAGCTGGACGATGGTCCGCTCGCCGTTCGGGCCGGTGCCCTCGGACTGCTTGCGGACGACGGTGGCGTTGATGCCGTTGCGCCTGAGGACCTCGGCCGTGCCGGAGGTGGCGAGCAACTCGAAGCCGTGGGCGACCAGTTCGCGCGCCGGGAAGATCATCGAGCGCTTGTCGCGGTTGGCGACCGAGATGAACGCGCGGCCCTTGGTGGGCAGCGGCCCGTACGCCCCGGCCTGCGACTTGGCGTACGCCGTGCCGAAGACCGAGTCGATGCCCATGACCTCGCCGGTGGAGCGCATCTCCGGGCCGAGGACGGTGTCGACGCCGCGTCCCTGGATGTCGCGGAAGCGCGACCACGGCATCACGGCCTCCTTGACGGAGATCGGCGCGTCGAGCGGGAGTTCCCCGCCGTCGCCGGTCGCCGGAAGCAGCCCTTCCGCCCGCAGTTCGGCGATGGTCGCGCCCAGCGAGATCCGGGCAGCGGCCTTGGCGAGCGGTACGGCGGTCGCCTTGGAGGTGAAGGGGACCGTGCGGGAGGCGCGCGGGTTGGCCTCCAGCACGTAGAGGATGTCGCCCGCCATCGCGAACTGGATGTTGATCAGGCCCCGGACGCCGACGCCCTTGGCGATGGCCTCGGTGGAGGCGCGCAGGCGCTTGATGTCGAAGCCGCCGAGGGTGATCGGGGGCAGGGCGCACGCCGAGTCGCCCGAGTGGATACCGGCCTCCTCGATGTGCTCCATCACGCCGCCGAGGTACAGCTCCTCGCCGTCGTACAGGGCGTCGACGTCGATCTCGATGGCGTCGTCGAGGAAGCGGTCGACGAGGACCGGCCGGGAGGGGCTGATCTCGGTGGACTCGGCGATGTAGGAGGACAGCCGGGTCTCGTCGTAGACGATCTCCATGCCGCGTCCGCCGAGGACGTACGAGGGCCGGACGAGGACCGGGTAGCCGATCTCGTCGGCGATGGCCTTGGCCTCGGCGAAGGTGGTGGCCGTGCCGTGCTTGGGAGCCGGGAGTCCGGCCTCGGCGAGGACGCGGCCGAAGGCGCCCCGGTCCTCGGCCGCGTGGATGGCCTCCGGGGAGGTGCCGACGATCGGTACGCCGTTGTCCTTGAGCGCCTGCGACAGGCCCAGCGGGGTCTGGCCGCCGAGCTGGACGACGACGCCCGCGATCGGGCCCGCCAGCGACTCGGCGTGGACGATCTCCAGCACGTCTTCGAGGGTCAGCGGCTCGAAGTACAGCCGGTCGGAGGTGTCGTAGTCCGTGGAGACGGTCTCCGGGTTGCAGTTGACCATCACGGTCTCGAACCCGGCGTCGCTCAGCGCGAAGGAGGCGTGCACGCAGGAGTAGTCGAACTCGATGCCCTGGCCGATGCGGTTCGGGCCGGAGCCGAGGATGATCACGGCGGGCCTGGTCCGGGACGCGACCTCGGTCTCCTCGTCGTAGGAGGAGTAGAAGTACGGCGTCTTCGCCGCGAACTCGGCGGCGCACGTGTCGACCGTCTTGTACACCGGGCGTACGCCCAGCGCGTGCCGGACCTCGCGCACGACGTCCTCGCGCAGCCCCCGGATCTCACCGATCTGCTGGTCGGAGAAGCCATGCCGCTTGGCCTCGGCCAGCAGCTCGACGTCCAGGCGCTCGACGGCGGCCAGCTCGTCGGCGATCTCCTTGATCAGGAAGAGCTGGTCGACGAACCAGGGGTCGATCTTCGTGGCCTCGAAGACCTCTTCCTGCGTGGCGCCCGCGCGGATGGCCTGCATGACCGTGTTGATCCGGCCGTCGGTGGGCCGCACCGCCTCGCGCAGCAGCTCCGCCTTGTCGCCGGGCTCGCCTACGAAGGTGAACTGGCTGCCCTTCGTCTCCAGCGAGCGCAGCGCCTTCTGCAGGGCCTCGGTGAAGTTGCGGCCGATCGCCATGGCCTCGCCGACCGACTTCATGGTCGTGGTCAGCGAGGAGTCGGCGGACGGGAACTTCTCGAACGCGAAGCGCGGCGCCTTGACGACCACGTAGTCGAGCGTCGGCTCGAAGGACGCCGGGGTCTGCTCGGTGATGTCGTTCGGGATCTCGTCGAGCGTGTAGCCGACGGCCAGCTTGGCAGCGATCTTCGCGATCGGGAAGCCGGTGGCCTTGGAGGCGAGGGCCGAGGAACGCGACACGCGCGGGTTCATCTCGATGACGATGACGCGGCCGTCGACCGGGTTCACGGCGAACTGGATGTTGCAGCCGCCGGTGTCGACGCCGACCTCGCGGATGACGGCGATGCCGATGTCCCGCAGGATCTGGTACTCGCGGTCGGTGAGCGTCATCGCGGGCGCGACGGTGATCGAGTCACCGGTGTGGACGCCCATCGGGTCGAAGTTCTCGATGGAGCAGACGACCACCACGTTGTCGTGCTTGTCGCGCATCAGCTCCAGCTCGTACTCCTTCCAGCCGAGGATGGACTCCTCCAGGAGCACCTCGGTGGTCGGGGAGAGCGTGAGGCCCTGGCCGGCGATACGGCGCAGTTCCTCCTCGTCGTGCGCGAAACCGGAACCGGCGCCACCCATGGTGAAGGAGGGTCGGACGACGACCGGGTAGCCGCCGAGCGTCTCGACACCGGCGAGCACGTCCTCCATCGAGTGACAGATGACGGACCGCGCGGACTCACCGTGGCCGATCTTGGCGTTGACCGCGTCGACGACCAGCTTGAACTGGTCGCGGTCCTCGCCCTTGTGGATCGCCTCCACGTTGGCGCCGATCAGCTCGACGCCGTACTTCTCCAGGACCCCGTTCTCGTGCAGCGAGATCGCGGTGTTGAGCGCGGTCTGGCCGCCGAGGGTCGGGAGCAGGGCGTCCGGGCGCTCCTTGGCGATGATCTTCTCGACGAACTCCGGGGTGATCGGCTCGACGTAGGTGGCGTCGGCGATCTCCGGGTCGGTCATGATCGTCGCCGGGTTGGAGTTGACCAGGACGACGCGCAGGCCCTCGGAGCGCAGGACGCGGCAGGCCTGGGTGCCGGAGTAGTCGAACTCGGCGGCCTGGCCGATGACGATCGGGCCGGAGCCGATGACCAGGACGGACTGGATATCGGTGCGCTTAGGCACGCTGGCCCTCCATGAGCTTCACAAAGCGGTCGAACAGGTAGGCGGCGTCGTGCGGTCCCGCTGCCGCTTCGGGGTGGTACTGGACGCTGAAGGCCGGCCGGTCGAGGAGCTGCAGCCCCTCCACCACGTTGTCGTTGAGGCAGACGTGGGAGACCTCGGCGCGGCCGTAGGGGGTCTCGGAGACCTTGTCGAGCGGGGCGTCGACGGCGAATCCGTGGTTGTGCGCGGTGACCTCGACCTTTCCGGTCGTACGGTCCTGCACCGGCTGGTTGATGCCCCGGTGGCCGTACTTCAGCTTGTAGGTGCCGAAGCCGAGGGCGCGGCCGAGGATCTGGTTGCCGAAGCAGATCCCGAAGAGCGGGGTGCCGCGCTCCAGGACCGCCCGCATCACGGAGACCGCGTGGTCGGCGGTGGCCGGGTCGCCGGGGCCGTTGGAGAAGAACACCCCGTCCGGGTTGACCGCGTAGACGTCCTCGGCGGTCGCCGTGGCGGGCAGCACATGCACCTCGATGCCGCGTTCGGCCATGCGGTGCGGGGTCATGCCCTTGATTCCGAGGTCGACGGCGGCGACGGTGAACCGCTTCTCGCCGATCGCGGGGACCACGTACGGCTCCGCGGTGGCGACCTCGGCGGAGAGGTTCGCACCCTTCATCTCGGGGGCCTGGCGGACCTCGGTGAGCATGGTGCCCTCGTCGGGCAGGGCGTTGCCGGAGAAGATGCCGACGCGCATGGCGCCGCGCTCACGCAGATGGCGGGTCAACGCGCGCGTGTCGATGCCGGAGATCCCGACGACGCCCTGGGCGCGCAGTTCGTCGTCCAGCGAGCGCAGGGAGCGCCAGTTGGACGGCACGCGCGCGGGGTCGCGTACGACATAGCCGGAGACCCAGATGCGCTTGCTCTCCGGGTCCTCGTCGTTGACGCCGGTGTTGCCGACGTGCGGGGCGGTCATCACGACGACCTGGCGGTGGTACGACGGGTCGGTGAGGGTCTCCTGGTAGCCGGTCATGCCGGTGGAGAACACGGCCTCACCGAAGGTCACCCCCACGGCCCCGTAGGCACGGCCGCGGAACATCCGGCCGTCCTCCAGGACGAGTACTGCGGGAACCTTGCCGGCTCCCCTGGTGGAGGTCGTCATCGTGCGCCTTCCGTTTCGGTCTTCTTGTTGATCATGGAGTTAATGACGTCGACCCACTCGTTGTGCTCGGCCGCGCGGTCGGAGCGGAACCCGGAGTCCAGCAGCCTGCCGCCGTGCTCCCAGGTGACGACCAGCAGCCCGCCCTCGGTGAGGACCTTGCCGGCGATGCCCTTGTCGAGCCGGGCCTCGCGCAGCGCCTCGGCGGGGACGAAGAAGTCCGTCGCCCCGGGTCGTACGACGTCCAGGCCCGCGTCCGTGAGCGTCAGCTCGACGCGGCTGCGGGTGCCCAGGCCGTGCGCCACGATCCGGTCGAGCCACTGCCCGGCCGTGGTGGAGCCGTGGTAGCGGCCGCTCATGCTCAGTCTCACGGGACCGGGCTCGTCCGGCGCGTCGAGGAGGGCGGGCAGATCGCTCTGGAGCGTGCCGCGCCACTTCCAGCCCTCGCGCATCAGCCAGTAGACGAGCACGACGAACAGGGCGAGTCCGACGAGCCAGCCGATACGGCCGGCCCAGTTGGTGACCTCGGCCGATTCCTTCTCGGCGGCCAGCAGCAGTACAGGTGTCACGTGAGTTTCCCGTCGACGAGCGTGGCCCTGCCCCGCAGCCACGTGTGCGTGACACGGCCCGGCAGCTCACGGCCCTCGTACGGGGTGTTGCGGCTGCGCGAGGCGAAGCCCGCGGGGTCCACCGCCCCACGGTATGCCGTGTCGACGAGCGTGAGGTTGGCGGGCTCACCTGCCGAGACGGGGCGTCCATGACCGGCGGCCCGGCCGATCTTCGCGGGCTTGAAGGACATGCGCTCCGCGACGCCCGCCCAGTCGAGCAGCCCGGTGTCGACCATGGTCTCCTGGACCACCGACAACGCGGTCTCCAGGCCCACCATCCCCATGGCCGCCGCGCCCCACTCGCAGTCCTTGTCCTCGTGCGGGTGCGGGGCGTGGTCGGTGGCGACGATGTCGATCGTGCCGTCGGCGAGCGCCTCACGCAGCGCCAGCACGTCGCGCTCGGTGCGCAGCGGCGGGTTCACCTTGTAGACGGGGTTGTACGTGCGGACCAGCTCGTCCGTGAGGAGGAGGTGGTGGGGGGTGACCTCGGCGGTGACGTCGATGCCGCGCGACTTGGCCCAGCGGACGATCTCGACGGACCCGGCGGTCGACAGATGGCAGATGTGGACGCGGGAGCCCACGTGGTCGGCGAGCAGGACATCCCGGGCGATGATCGATTCTTCGGCCACCGCGGGCCAGCCGCCGAGCCCCAGCTCGGCGGAGACGACGCCCTCGTTCATCTCGGCGCCCTCGGTCAGCCTCGGCTCCTGCGCGTGCTGGGCGACGACACCGCCGAACGCCTTCACATATTCCAGGGCCCGGCGCATGATCACGGCGTCGTGGACGCACTTGCCGTCGTCGGAGAAGACGGTGACCCCGGCCGCCGACTCGTGCATGGCGCCCAGCTCGGCGAGCTTCCTGCCCTCCAGGCCGACGGTGACGGCGCCGATGGGCTGGACATCGCAGTAGCCGTGCTCCTGGCCGAGCCGGTACACCTGCTCGACCACGCCGGCGGTGTCGGCGACGGGGAAGGTGTTGGCCATGGCGAACACGGCCGTATAGCCGCCGGAGGCCGCCGCGCGCGTACCGGTCAGCACGGTCTCGGAGTCCTCACGACCGGGCTCCCGCAGATGGGTGTGCAGGTCGACGAGGCCGGGCAGCAGCACCTTGCCATCCGCCTCGACGACTTCCGCGCCCTCGTCGGAGAGCCCGGCGCCCACGGCCTCGATGACGGAACCGCCGATCAGCACGTCCTGCGGCTCGCCACCGAGCACCTTCGCACCACGGATAAGGATCTTGCTCATCGTTCTTACTTCTCCTCGGTGGTACGGGTGTGGGTCACGGCGGGCTCGTTGCCGCCAAGCAGCAGATACAGCACAGCCATACGGGTCGACACACCGTTCGCGACCTGCTCGACGACCGTGCAGCGATCGGAATCGGCCACCTCGGCGGTGATCTCCATGCCCCGGACCATCGGCCCGGGGTGCATCACGATGGCGTGCTCCGGCATCCGCGCCATACGGTCGCCGTCGAGGCCGTAGCGCCGTGAGTACTCGCGCTCGGTCGGGAAGAACGCGGCGTTCATCCGCTCGCGCTGCACCCGCAGCATCATCACCGCGTCGGACTTGGGCAGCGTGGAGTCGAGGTCGTACGACACCTCGCAGGGCCAGGTCTCGATGCCGACCGGCAGCAGGGTGGGCGGGGCGACGAGGGTGACCTCGGCGCCGAGGGTGTGCAGCAGGTCGACGTTGGAGCGGGCGACCCTGCTGTGCAGGATGTCGCCGACGATCGTGATGCGCCGGCCGCCGAGGTCCTGACCGATCCCGGCGTCCCGGCCGACGAGCCGGCGCCGCATGGTGAAGGCGTCCAGCAGCGCCTGGGTGGGGTGCTGGTGGGTGCCGTCGCCGGCGTTGATGACGGCGGCGTCGATCCAGCCGGAGTTGGCGAGCCGGTACGGGGCACCGGAGGCGCCGTGCCGGATGACCACGGCGTCGACACCGATGGCTTCGAGGGTCTGCGCGGTGTCCTTCAGGGACTCGCCCTTCGACACCGACGAGCCCTTGGCCGTGAAGTTGATGACGTCCGCCGACAGTCGCTTCTCGGCGGCCTCGAAGGAGATCCGGGTGCGGGTGGAGTCCTCGAAGAAGAGGTTGACGACGGTACGACCGCGCAGGGTGGGCAGTTTCTTGATCGGCCGGTCGGCGACCCGGGCCATCTCCTCGGCGGTGTCGAGGATCAGGACGGCGTCGTCACGGGTGAGGTCGGCGGCCGAGATGAGATGGCGCTGCATCTTTCAGGCTCCGTAAGGCGGTTCAAGCGGTTCGGTGGGAGGCGAGCCCCGACCGGTCGGGCACACGGGTGCGACTGACCGGCGGGCAGGCGCGCGGAGGGGCGATCACGCGGGCGCGGGGCGCATGGGCAGCGCCGTACGCCGTCGCGGTCGCTAGTGCTGCGCGCCCCGGGTGGTCCGCTTCGCACCGAGCAGCACGGTGTCCCGACCGTCCTCCTCGGCGAGCTGGACCTTGACCGTCTCCCGCAGCGACGTGGGGAGGTTCTTGCCGACGTAGTCGGCGCGGATCGGCAGTTCGCGGTGACCCCGGTCGACGAGGACCGCGAGTTGCACCGCGCGGGGGCGCCCGATGTCGTTCAGGGCGTCGAGGGCGGCGCGGATGGTGCGGCCGGAGAAGAGCACGTCGTCGACGAGGACGACGAGCCGGCCGTCGATGCCGTCACCGGGGATGTCCGTGCGGGCCAGCGCACGCGGCGGGTGCATACGCAGGTCGTCGCGGTACATGGTGATGTCGAGGGAGCCGACCGGGATCTTGCGGTCGGTGATCTCGGCCAGCTTCGCGGCGAGCCGCTGGGCGAGGAAGACGCCTCGGGTCGGGATGCCGAGGAGCACCACGTCGTCGGCGCCCTTGGCGCGTTCGACGATCTCGTGGGCGATTCGGGTCAGTACGCGCGCGATGTCGGGCCCTTCGAGCACGGGCCTGGCGTCGGACGACGGCTGATCCGGTTGCGGATTCTGCTGGGTGTCCATACGAAACGGACCTCCTTCTCCGCCTCACGGGACGGACCTTAAAGGACGTCGGATTTGCGCCGTCAACATTAGCAGGCTCCCGCAACGCCCCTGATCACCCCCTTGGCCCAAGGGAGAGCGGTTACCACGGAAGAGTCGGTCCGGACCATTCGGCTTGACGGGGCAGAGTCACGCTGCGTAACCTCACAGTGAGTCACCAGCCGCGCGGCCCAGCCGCACGATGACCCAGTGTCCGGGGAGCCATATGTCCAGCGAATACGCCAAACAGCTCGGGGCCAAGCTCCGGGCCATCCGCACCCAGCAGGGCCTTTCCCTCCACGGTGTCGAGGAGAAGTCCCAGGGACGCTGGAAGGCGGTCGTGGTCGGTTCGTACGAGCGCGGAGACCGCGCCGTCACCGTGCAGCGCCTCGCGGAGCTGGCGGACTTCTACGGGGTTCCGGTGCAGGAGCTGCTCCCCGGTACGACCCCCGGTGGCGCCGCCGAGCCGCCACCGAAGCTCGTCCTCGACCTGGAGCGCCTGGCCAACGTCCCCGTCGAGAAGGCCGGCCCGCTCCAGCGTTACGCGGCGACGATCCAGTCCCAGCGCGGTGACTACAACGGCAAGGTGCTGTCGATCCGCCAGGACGACCTGCGCACCCTCGCCGTCATCTACGACCAGTCCCCCTCGGTCCTCACCGAGCAGCTGATCAGCTGGGGTGTCCTCGACGCGGACGCGCGCCGCGCGGTGACCCACGAGGACAGCTGAGCTTCACGGCCTTGGCCTGAGCAGCCAAGCCAGGCTTGAGCAGAAACGTGCCGCCGGGGTGGCCTGAACCTTACGGTTCGGACCACCCCGGCGGTTTTCTGTCTCTTGCTCCGCTTATTCGGTCTCCCGGCGAAGCGAAGGCTTCAGGTCCTTCAACCGGCCGAGCAGACCGTTCACGAACGACGGTGAGTCATCCGTGGAGAACTCCTTCGCCAGCTGCACCATCTCGTCCAGCACGACGGCGTCCGGGGTCTCGTCGACCCAGATCAGCTCATAGGCGCCGAGCCGCAGGATGTTGCGGTCCACGACCGGCATCCGGTCCAGCGTCCAGCCCACGGAGTACTGCGCGATCAGCTCGTCGATCCGCTTGGCGTGCCCCGAGTAGCCCTCGACCAGCTGCATCGTGTACTCGCTGACCGGCGGCTGCCGCGTGTCGCTCCGGGAGAGCCGAATCCAGTCCGCGAGGACGGTCAGAACGTCGGCCCCGCGCTGGTCGCCCTCGAAGAGGATCTGGAAGGCGCGCTTGCGGGCCGTGTTACGGGCAGCCACGGTTAGCTGTTCACCCGGCCGAGGTAGTCGCTGGTGCGGGTGTCGACCTTGATCTTCTCGCCGGTGGTGATGAAGAGCGGGACCTGGATCTGGTGGCCGGTCTCCAGGGTCGCGGGCTTGGTACCACCGGTGGAGCGGTCGCCCTGGACGCCCGGCTCGGTCTCCTGGATGACGAGTTCGACGGCGGCCGGCAGCTCGACGAAGAGCACCTCGCCCTCGTGCTGCGCGACGGTGGCGGTGAAGCCCTCGATCAGGAAGTTGGCGGCGTCGCCCACGGCCTTGCGGTCGACCATGAGCTGGTCGTAGGTCTCCATGTCCATGAAGACGAAGTACTCGCCGTCCATGTAGGAGAACTGCATGTCGCGCTTGTCGACAGTGGCCGTCTCGACCTTGACGCCGGCGTTGAACGTCTTGTCGACGACCTTGCCGGAGAGCACGTTCTTGAGCTTGGTGCGCACGAAGGCCGGGCCCTTGCCGGGCTTGACGTGCTGGAACTCGACGACGGACCAGAGCTGGCCGCCGTCGAGCTTGAGCACCATGCCGTTCTTGAGGTCGTTCGTGGAAGCCACGGTTGCTTCAATCTCCTGGACGTACGTGGACGACCCCGGGGCAGGCGCACAGCTCAAGGGCTAGAGCGCGAGCAGCTCCTTGGTCGTGATGGTGAGTAGCTCGGGTCCGCCGTCCGCCTCGGGGCGTACGACGAGCGTGTCATCGATCCGGACACCGCCCCGGCCCGGGAGGTGGACCCCCGGTTCGACGGTGACCGGCACGCAAGCGTCCAGTTTACCCATGGCCGAAGGGGCCAACTGCGGGTCCTCGTCGATTTCGAGTCCGACCCCGTGCCCCATCAGCGCCGGAAGGCCCTCGCCGTGCCCCGCGGAGTCCAGCACCTGGCGGGCGGCGCGGTCGACGGCGCGGTACGCGGTGCCGGGTGCCAGGGCCTCGCGTCCGGCGCGCTGGGCTGCGAAGACCAGGTCGTACAACTCGATCTGCCAGTCGGCGGGCGAGGTCCCGATCACGAACGTACGGCCGATCTCGCAGCGGTAGCCGCGGTACATGGCCCCGAGGCAGACGGAGAGGAAGTCGCCCTCCTCGACGCGGCGGTCGGTGGGCAGGTGGCCTCGGCGGCCGGAGTTGGGGCCGGTGGCGACGGAGGTGGTGAAGGCCGGGCCGTCGGCGCCGTGGTCGACGAGGCGGCGTTCGAGTTCGAGGGCGAGGTGCCGTTCGGTGCGCCCGACGAGGATCGATTCGAGGAGTTCACCGAGTGCCTGGTCGGCGATCTCCGCGCCGATCCGCAGATAGGAGATCTCCTCCTCGTCCTTGACGATCCGCTGCTGCTCGACCGCGCCGCCGAGGTCGGTCAGGCGCAGCCGGGGCGCGACCGAGCGGATCGCCCGGTGCCGGGCGACGGTGAGGTGGTGTTCCTCGACGGCGAGGGAGTCGGCGTGCGCGGCCGTGGCGAGGTCGGCGGCGGCGACGGCCGGGTCGCCGCCGGGGCCCGGGAGCACGTGGACGCGCAGCGATGCGTCGGGGCGTGAGCCGGCGGGCCCACTGTTCGGTGGGCCCACGCAGACGAGCTGGTCGTCGCTCCTGCCCAGCAGCAGGACGGCGCCCTGGAGGGCCGTGCCCGTGAGGTAGCGGACGTTGGCCGGGCGGGTGACGAGTGCGGTGGCGCTGCCGGCGGCGTGGCAGCGGTCTCTCAGGCGGTTTCGGCGGGCTGCGTGCACCTCTGACATGTGGCGAGCCTATGAGCTTTGCTGGTTGGTCGCCGGTTCAGTGAGGCCAAGTGGGGGCGCCGCGCGGGGTCCGGGGGTGCCAGTGCGGGCTGGGTGCCGCCTGCGGGCCGGTGGGGGCTTGTCGCGCCCACGCGGCGGAGCCGCAAGTGTCACAGCCCCGCGCCCCTTTTGGGTGGGCCCAGCGCCCCGGCGTTTATCGGTTAGCCATTTCGGTCGATCAGCTCCTGTGCATTGCCGCTGGTCCTCCCCCACGAGGGCACCACTTCATGAGGGCACTACTTCACGGGGTCACCACTTCGGCGGGCTCGCGATGGACCTCGCCAGGACCTCGTCCAGGACCCTCGCCGTGCCCGGGACGTCCAGCTGGGAGTTGTCGATGATGGGGAGGCCGGAGCCGTACCAGCCCGCCATGCGGCCGTGGATGCGGGCGACTTCCTCGTCGGTGAGGCGGCGGTTGCCGCTGCGCTCGGCGTTGCGCTCCAGGACGATGTCCAGGCCGGGGAGGATGACCACCGGCAGGAGGCCCGGGCCGACGTGGCGCTTCCAGCCGCCGAGGCCGACGACGGGACGGTCGGGGAAGACCGCGTCGTCGAGGATGCAGGAGATCCCGTTCGCCAGGAAGTTGCGTGCGGCGAAGCCGCAGGTCCGGCGGGCGAGACGATACTGCGCCTCCGAGTTGTCGTTCCACCCGGACTGCGGGTCGGCGAAACCGGAGCGCACCCATTCCCGTACGTCGTCCAGGCTGATGTGGGCCGTGGACACCCGGCGGTGATCCGCCCAGTACTTGGCCACGCTCGTCTTGCCCGCCCCCGCGGGGCCGATGAGCAGTACGGCGAGGGTGGTGGTCGTGACGTCCGGGGCGCCCGTGGCGGGAGGCGGGCTCGGCATGGTGACGGGGCCGCCGGGCGGCAGTTGCACGTGTCCGGTGGTGTCCCGGGGCACTCCGGTCCGCGGCGCGGCAGAGGTGTGCTGCGGGTGCCCGGGGGCTCCGGTGAAGCCCGGGGCGGGCGGCGGCACCGAGCCGGGAGGGGCCGTCGGTGCGTGCGGGGGTGCCGAGGCGGGCGGCGCGACCGGTGCTCCGGGGGGCGGGCCGACCGGGTGTCCCTGTTGGTGCGCGGCCGGTGACCATGGGGTCGTCTGGCCCTGCCCCGGCCGGTGGGGCGGCGGCAGCGGTGCTCCCACTGCGTGCTGCATCCGGTGCCACTCCGTCTCGTACAGTCACATCGACACTGGCAGGCGGGGTCTTTCGAACCCCGGTCCTACCGAACGGTACCGTCCCCGGCCGTCGTTTGGTGAACGGCCGGGAACGGTCCCCCGTGCCCAAGTGGCCATGAACACAAGGCGAATCGGGCATGCGGCGCCTGAACGGGCGTTACTGGCCCACTTCGCCGTAGGCGGCGAGGAGTACGGCGGGGTCGGGGCCCTCCAGGACGGTGGGCTTGGCCAGTCCGTCGAGGACGATGAAGCGCAGCAGGTCGCCCCGGGACTTCTTGTCGACCTTCATGGTCTCCAGCAGCTTGGGCCACTGGTCATGGCGGTAGTGCAGGGGAAGGCCGACGGATTCCAGGACCGTACGGTGTCTGTCCGCCGTCGCGTCGTCCAACCGGCCCGCCAGACGCCCCAGTTCGGCCGCGAAGTGCATGCCCACCGACACCGCCGCGCCGTGCCGCCACTTGTAGCGCTCGTTCTTCTCGATGGCGTGGGCGAGGGTGTGCCCGTAGTTGAGGATCTCGCGGCGGCCGGATTCCTTCAGGTCTCCGGAGACGACCTCGGCCTTGACCCTGATCGAGCGTTCGATCAGTTCCGCCGTGTGCGGGCCCGCGGGGGTGCGGGCGGCCTGCGGGTCGGCCTCGATCAGGTCCAGGATCACCGGGTCGGCGATGAAACCGGCCTTGATGATCTCCGCCAGTCCGGACACGTAGTCGTTGACCGGGAGCGAGTCGAGGGCGGCCAGGTCGCACAGCACCCCGGCCGGCGGGTGGAAGGAGCCCACCAGGTTCTTGCCCTCGGCGGTGTTGATGCCGGTCTTGCCGCCGACGGCCGCGTCGACCATGGCCAGCACGGTGGTGGGGATGGCGATCCAGCGCACCCCGCGCAGCCAGGTCGCCGCCACGAACCCGGCGAGGTCCGTCGTGGCGCCGCCGCCCACTCCGACGATGACATCGGTGCGGGTGAACCCGGACTGGCCCAGCGCCTTCCAGCAGTAGGCGGCGACCTCGGCGGTCTTGGCCTCCTCCGCGTTCGGCACCTGGATCGCCACGGCGTCGTAGCCCTGCTCGGCGAGGTCGGCGCGGATCGCCTCGCCGGTGCCGTCCAGCGCCTCGGGGTGGATCACCGCGACCCGCTTGGCCCTGTCGCCGATCAACCCGCGGAGTTCCCCGAGGAGTTGACGTCCGACCAGGACCTCGTACGGCTCGGTGCCCGCCGAGCCGCCGACCTGGATTCGGGTCACTGTCTCGCTCATGCTTCCTTCAACTCCAGGGCGTCCAGGGCGTTTTGGGTGACTTCCTCGGGCGTGCGGCCGTCCGTGGGCACGACGGCCGTGGCGACCTCCTCGTAGAGGTGACGCCGGGCCTCCATCAGCTCCCGCCACTGCTTGCGGGGGTTGACGGCGAGCAGCGGGCGCGCGGTGTTCAGGCCGGTGCGCTTGACCGCTTCCTCGACGTCCATGGAGAGGTAGACGACACGCTGCCCGGCGAGCAGGCCGCGTGTGTCCGCGTCGAGGATCGCGCCGCCGCCGAGGGCGAGGACGCCGTCGTGTTCGGTCAGCGCCGTGCGCACCGCCCGCTTCTCGATGGCGCGGAACGCGGGCTCGCCCTCGTCGACGAAGATCTCCGCGATCGCGCGGCCCTGCTCGGCCACGATGTCGTCGTCGGTGTCGCGGTACTCGACGCCGAGCCGCTCGGCGAGCATCCGGCCGACGGTGGACTTGCCGACGCCCATGGGGCCGACCAGTACGACCACAGGCATCGGGGTCACCGGATCAGGCATCGGGGTCACCGGATCGCGAGGTTGTCGAGGTACGACCGCACGTTGCGGCGGGTCTCGGTGACGCTGTCGCCCCCGAACTTCTCCGCCACCGCGTCCGCCAGCACGAGGGCCACCATGGCCTCGGCCACGATCCCGGCCGCCGGTACGGCGCACACGTCGGAGCGCTGGTGGTGGGCCTGGGTCGCCTCGCCCGTGACCACGTCCACGGTCTGCAGCGCACGCGGCACGGTCGCGATGGGCTTCATGGCGGCGCGGACCCGCAGCAGCTCACCCGTGGTCAGACCGCCCTCCGTGCCACCGGAGCGCCCCGAGGCCCGCCTGATGCCCTCGTCGGTGGCCAGGATCTCGTCGTGCGCCTTCGAACCGGGCACTCGCGCCAGCTCGAAACCGTCGCCCACCTCGACACCCTTGATCGCCTGGATGCCCATCAGGGCGGCGGCGAGACGGGCGTCCAGCCGACGGTCCCAGTGGACGTGCGAGCCCAGGCCGACCGGCACGCCGTACGCCAGCACCTCGACGACACCGCCGAGGGTGTCGCCGTCCTTGTGGGCCTGGTCGATCTCCGCGACCATCGCCTTCGAGGCGTCCGCGTCCAGGCAGCGCACCGGGTCGGCGTCCAGCTGCTCGACGTCGGCCGGGGTCGGGTACACCCCGTACGGGGCCTTCGCGGCGGCCAGCTCCACGACATGGCTGACGATCTCGATGCCGGCCGTCTCCTTCAGATACGACCGGGCCACCGCGCCGAGGGCCACGCGGGCGGCGGTCTCACGGGCGGAGGCCCGCTCCAGGACCGGACGGGCCTCGTCGAAGCCGTACTTCTGCATGCCCGCCAGGTCGGCGTGGCCGGGGCGCGGACGGGTCAGCGGGGCGTTGCGGGCGAGACCGGCCAGCACCTCCGGGTCGACCGGGTCGGCGGCCATGACCTGCTCCCACTTCGGCCACTCGGTGTTGCCGACCATCACCGCCACGGGCGAGCCCATGGTCAGACCGTGCCGCACACCGCCGATGAAGGTGACCTCGTCACGCTCGAACTTCATGCGCGCACCGCGTCCATAACCGAGGCGCCGACGGGCCAGGTGGTCCGCCACCATCTCCGTGGTGATCGGCACACCGGCGGGAAGACCCTCCAGCGTCGCCACCAGTGCGGGACCATGGGACTCCCCCGCGGTCAGCCAGCGCAACCTGCTCAACGGTGCTCCTCAGTGCTCGCGCCCTCGTACTGCCTGCTGCCTTGGTGTACGCGCGTCCTCGCGTACGGCGACGGCGACCGGGTGCGCGGCCCCGGCACGCCACCTCCGATCCTCCCACGTCCGGGGCGGGAGCCGGTCACAGGTCCAGCAGACGGGACGGGCCGGATGCGCGGGGACGGCGTGGAGCCGCGCGGACGGACGGCCCGTGCGCGCGACACCGCGTCCGGTCACGCCATCTTCGCCGCCGCGCTCTTGATCGCCTCGCGGATGCGGAAGTACGTGCCGCAGCGGCAGACGTTCGCTATCTCGTCGATGTCGGCGTCGGTCGGGTTCTTCGTGCGCTTGAGAAGGGCGACGACGGCCATGATCTGGCCGGGCTGGCAGTAGCCGCACTGGGCGACGTCCTGTTCCAGCCACGCCTCCTGCACCGGGTGCAGTGTGTCGCCGTCGGCGAGCCCCTCGATGGTGGTGACCTCCCGGCCGGCCGCCTCGGCGACCGGAGTCACACAGGGCCGTATCGCCTCGCCGTCGAGGTGGCTGGTGCAGGCCTTGCAGACGTCGATGCCGCAGCCGTACTTGGGGCCTCGGACGCCGAGCAGATCGCGCAGCGCCCACAGCAGGGGCAGGTCGTCGGGTGCGTCGACGGTGACGGTCTCGCCGTTGACGGTGAAGGTGTGGGACGGCATGGATGTGCTCCTGGTACCGGGCGGGACTCAGCGGGGGAACGGGGTGAAGTCCACGTCGAAGTTGATCGGGAAGCTGCGGGGCCGGGTGCCGGTGGCGCGCGCGTAGGCGTTGGCAATGGCGCCGACGGCCGCCGGGACGCCGAGTTCGCCCGCGCCGCCCGGCTCGTCGGCGCCCTCGATGACGTAGATCCTGACGTCCTTCGGGGAGTCCTTCTGGCGGGCGTAGTGGAACTGCGAGTAGCTGCCCTCCAGTGGTAGCCCCTCGTCGATGTGGAGCCCGGCGCGCAGGGTGGTGGAGATGGCGTCGGTGAGCCCGCCGAGCAGTTGGGCCTCCAGGCCGCGCGGGTTGATGACACGGCCCACGTCGGCCGCGATGACCGCCTTGGTGACCCGGGGTTTCTTCGGGTCGGTGGCGTCGATCTCGACCAGACAGGCCGTGCGGGCCTTGTACTCGTCGTGGAAGGCGACACCCTGGGCCCACCCGTCGGGCAGGCCGCGCCCCCACTCCCCTTCCTCGGCGACCTTGTCGAGCACGGCCCGCTGCCGAGCCGTCTTGAGGAACTCGCGCCGGAAAGCCACCGGGTCCTTGCCGAGCTTCGCCGCCAGTTCGTCGACGACGATCTCCTCGGCCCCGCGCGTGTTGGCCGAGTACACCGAGCGCCATGACCCGGTGTGCATCTTCAGCGTCACCTCGGTGAGCGCCTGCACGGTCACGCCGAAGTTGTACGGGGACTTCACCGTGGTCAGGAACAGGGTCTGGGCGAAGGTGGCGTTGCCGATGCCGCTGGGCAGGCTCGCCGCGGCGGCGGTGATCGCGTCGCCGAGCCCGTGGCGGAAGTCGGTCTCCACGGCGGCCACCTGGTGGGTGAAGGTGAGCACCTGCCCGGCCGCGTAGGTGGCGCGTATCCGGTGGTGGGTGGCGGGCCGCATCCGCCCGTGCCGCATGTCGTCGATCCGCGACCACATCAGCCGGATCGGCCGCCCGCTCTTCTTGGACACGACGGCCGCCTCCAGTGCGGCGTCGTGGAACAGGCGCCGCCCGAAGGACCCGCCCGACTGCACGACGTGCACCTTCACCTTGGACACGGGCAGTCCGACGGCCTTGGCGATGGCCGCCTGCGCGACGATCGGCGACTTCAGGCCCGACCACACCTCGGCGTCGTCACCGCGCACATCGGCCACCGCCGAGTTGGTCTCCAGGGGCGCATGACTGGCGAACGCGAAGTCGAACTCGCCCTCCACCTTCTTGACCAGCAGCCCGAGCACATCCAGCGACGGCGTGGCCGCCTTCAGCTTCGCCTTGATGTCGTCGTCCGACAGCGCGTCCACGGTTCCCGGGCCCCAGGTGACCTCCAGGGCCTCCTTGCCGTCGAGCGCCTGCCCGAACGTTTCCGCGACGACGGCGACACCCGTGTCGATGACGACGACGTCGAGCACACCGGGCATGGCCCGTACGGCGGCCTCGTTGTCGACCGACTTCACGGTGCCGTTGATCGTCGGCGGCCGACGCACCATGCAGGGCTTCGCGCCGGGCACATCGAGGTCGAGGGTGTACGCCTGCTTGCCGGTGACCAGGGCTCGGGCGTCGATCCGTGAGGTGGGGGTGCCGACGAGGGTGTGCTCGGACTCCTTCTTGGGGGTGACGGCGAGCGAACCGAGGTCGAGGGCGGCGGCCGCAGAGGACAGCGATCCATAGGAGGCGGTACGGCCGTCGGGTGCGACCACGACGCCTTGGCGGACCGTCAAGTCGCCTGCCTTCAGCCCCCATCGCTCGGCGGCGGCGCCCACCATCCGGGCCCGCGCGGCGGCGGCCGTGTGCCGTACCGGGTCGTACAGCGAACGGACGGAGTTGGAGGAGCCGGTGAGCTGATTGAAGAGCAACTCGGGCCGGGCGTCCTCCAGTTGGACGCGGACCCGGTCGAGCGGGGTGTCCAGCTCCTCGGCGACCAGCATCGCCACCGCCGTGGTGAGCCCCTGCCCGACCTCTTCCCTGGGCAGCCGGAAGTGGACGATCCCCTCGTCGTCGACGCTCAGCACCAGCATGTCGGCGGTGGGCTTCCCGGCGAGGATCAGCAGATCACCGAGATCGACGAGATCGGCCGGCGCGGGAAGCGTGGGTATCGCCCCCTCGGCGCTGCCGGGCGCATACGCGTCCAGCCCCACTTTGGTCGCGATGGCGAGCGAGGGCGCGGCCACCAGATAGGTGAGAAACCGGCGCCGGGAGTGACGTGACATAGGAACTCCGTTCGACGGCCCGCCTGCGTCGCCGGGCCGCCCCTGGATGATCGCCCCCGGTTACCAGGCGGTACAGCGCTTTCACGCAATCACCACAGCGAAACCCTGCCGCCCCGCCGCATCACGGGGCGGGCCCCCGGTCGTGCCCGGCCGCCTCAGCCCCGCTCCGCCAACGCCCGCTCCCCCGCCTGCCGCATGGCCCCCACCGGCGCGGTCGCGCACCCGGTCATCTGCTCGACCTGCGCAGCCGCCTGGTGCACCAGCAGATCCAGCCCGCTCACCACGGCCCCGCCGTACGCGGACCACCGGGCCGCGAGTTCGGTGGGCCAGGGCTCGTACAGCACGTCGAAGAGTGTCGCGGGCTTCTCCGGAACGGCACCGGACAGCGCGTCCGTGGCCCCGGCGGGTGTCGTCGCGATCACCAGCGGGGCGTTCAGCGCCCGCTCGGCGTTCCCCCAGTCCTCGGTGCGCACCTCGATGCCGAGCCGCTGCCCCCACTGGCGCATCTCGGCGGCCCGGGCCTCGCCCCGTACATACGCCACGACCTCCCCGGTACAGATCCGGGACAGCGCGGCCAGAGCGGACGAGGCCGTGGCGCCGGCCCCGAGGATCGCGGCGGACTCGACCTCCTCGATCCCCCGCTCGCGCAGCGCGGCGACCATCCCGGGGATGTCGGTGTTGTCCCCGACCCGCCGCCCGTCCTCGGTGAACAACAGCGTGTTGACCGCCTCGACGGAGGTCGCCGTCTCGCTGATCTCGTCCAGCAGCGGGATGACGGCACGTTTCAACGGCATGGTCAGCGACAGTCCGGCCCACTCCGGCCCGAGCTTCTCGACAAACCCGGGCAGCGCCTCCTCGTCGACCTCGAAGCGGTCGTACGACCAGTCGACGAGCCCCAGTTCGTCGTACGCGGCCCGATGCAGCACGGGTGAGAGCGAGTGGCCGATCGGGGAACCGAGCACGGCGGCCCGGTGCTTGCTGGTGGTGCGGCTCATCTACTGGTTCTGCGCTTTCTGGTACTTCTCGCGGTTCCTGTTGTGCTCTTCATTGGTCACGGCGAAGAGCGTCTCGTCCTCACTGACCGACACAAAGTAGTACCAGTCTCCCTTGGCCGGGTTGAGGGCCGCCTCTATCGCGACCTCACCGGGATTGTCGATCGGCCCGGGCGGCAGACCCTTGATCTTGTACGTGTTGTACGGGTCGTCGATCTGCCGCAGCGAGTCGACCGACCCCGTCGCCAGCTTGGACTCGCCGCGCAGGTAATTCACCGTCGAGTCGAAGTCGAGGAGACCGTATGTCTCGGTGTTGTTCGGGTCGAGCCGGTTGTAGACGACCCTCGCGACCTTTTCGAAGTCGTCCTTGGACTTGCCCTCCGCCTGGACGAGGGATGCCACGGTGAGTACCTGAAGCGGATTGTCGAGCTTCAGTTTCTCGGCCCTGTCCTCCAGGTCGAGTTCCTCGTATTTCGCCTTGGCGAGGTCCACCATTTCCTTCAGGACGTCCTTGGGCTTCATTCCCTTGGCGACCGGATAAGTGGACGGATAGAGGAATCCTTCCAGCGGGTCCTTGATGTCGTCGCTCTCGTTCGCCCAGTCGGGAAGGCCGAGGCTGTCCCACTCCTTCTCGGCGACCTCCTCGGTCGTGCCCTTCTCGACCCCGAGTTCCTTGTCGATCTTGGCGTAGACCGCGTTGTTCCGCTCGCCCTCGATGACGGTGAAGTTGTTCTGGCTCTTCGGGTCGAGCATCAGCGCGAGAGCGCTTTCGGCGGACATCTCCTTCTTGAGCAGATAGACACCCGCCTGAAGTGATTTCGCCTCCGGGTTCTGCGCCTGGGCGGCGGTGAACGCGTCAACGCTCTTGACGACCCCGGCCGCTTTCAGTTTCTGACCGATCGTCGACCCGAAATCACCCTTGGAAATGGTGACCGTCACGGTCTCGTTCGTGCCGCTCCCCGAATAGTCGGGAGCCTCGCCGAAACGGCTCTGATAAAACTGGTAGCCGAAATAGCTGACGCCGCCGATACCGCCGCCGAAGACCAGGACGACCACCAGGCAGGCGACACCATTGCGGCCCTTCTTACCGCCCTTGGCCGGTTTACCGGCCTTGCCTCCCCGGCTTTTTCGGTCGCCGCGTCCGCCGCGCTCCGCGGCCTCGTCGTCATCGACCTCGTCGGTTCCACCGGAGAAGAACGGATGGTCGTCCTGCTCCGCTCCGGCGTCCTGCTCGGCGGCCCGCCGCACCGGCTCGGGCTCCGCCAGGGGCACGGGATCGGGCTCCATGCCCCGGCTCGGGGGCGGCTCCGGCCGCTGATAGGGGTCGGGCGTGCCGTAGAAGTCCTGCTGCCCACCGCCATAGGCCATCGCCTGCTGCTGCCCCCCGTAGGGGTCGGCGGCATAGGGGCCCTGGGCAGTGTGCTGGTGCGTTCCTGCGGCCCAGCCGCCGTTGATCTGGTCGTACTGCTGGTCGTGACCGCCGTACTGCTGTGGGCCGGGGTACTGCTGCCCGGGGTCGCCGTACTCCTGCTGGTACTGCTGATGCGCGTAGACGTCCTGGTGACCGCCGCCCCAGCCGCCGTGTGCCTGGTGATCGTACGACTGCTGGTGCTGCTGCTCCGGGTAGTGCTGCTGAGGCTGGCCGCCGTAGGGGGACTGCCCGCCCGCCTGGGCCTGCTGTCCTCCCCATCCGCCATCCCCGTACAACGGGTCTTCCGGATGCCATGGTTCGGAGCCTGGGCCCCGGCCATATTCAGTCATCGATCCCCCTAGGGCCTGTCGTTCGGATCATGCCGGGGTCGCGGGGTGTGGCACGCACTCCCCCACTGCCTTAAGGGCGTGGGGCCCCCAGCCGCGTTGTCGTCAGTCGCCAACGCTCCGCGTTGGCTCCCTCCTCCGCCTTGCAGCTGCACGCACCACACCCCGCTCACCGGCAGTATCAAAGCGCCGTCGCCCGGAGTCGGCATGATCCGAACGACAGGCCCTGCGCCGCGAGGCGGCGGTCACGCGGGGAATGTGGCTCGGCTTTCGTCCCCGCCTCTTTTTGTGCGGTGGCTGTTCGAAGGCCACCGCATCGCGCGGAACGTTACCGTATCGCGATCAGATGACCACTTCGACGCCTTCTCCCGGAGCTTTACCTGACGCCCGCTCCGATTCCAGCGCCTGTTGGAGGATGATCACCGCGGCGGCCTGGTCGATCACCGACCTGCCCTTTTTCGACTTCACTCCAGAAGCGCGCAGCCCCTGTCCTGCCGTCACTGTGGTCATCCTCTCGTCGAGGAGTCTCACCGGAACGGGGGCGATCATGCGGGCCAGTTGCTGGGCGAAGCCCCGTACCTTGACGGCCGCCGGGCCCTCGCCCCCCTTGAGGGAGCGAGGCAGGCCGACGACGACCTCGATCGGCTCGTACTCCTCGACGAGTTGCCCCAACCGGCGTTGGGCCGCCGGGACATCACGTCCGGGAACCGTTTCGACGGGGGTGGCGAGGATGCCGTCGGGGTCGCAGGAGGCGACCCCGATCCGGGCGTCCCCGACGTCGATCGCGAGCCGACGGCCCCGGCGCATCACCGGGCCGTCGTCTTCGCTCGTGTGATCGGTCGCGTTCACCGGCTCACCCGGTCCATCGCTCCGACCGCGCTCACTTGGCCGTCTCGGTGACCAGGCGCTCGACCGCGGCCACGGCCTCGCCGATGGCGGCCGGGTTCTGGCCGCCGCCCTGGGCGACGTCGGGCTTTCCGCCGCCACCGCCGCCGAGGGTCTTGGCGGCCGTACGGACCAGGTCGCCGGCCTTGAGTCCGCGCTCACGGGCGGCCTCGTTGGTGGCGATGACCGTCAGCGGCTTGCCGTTCACCGTGGTGAACAGCGCGACCACGGCGGCCCGACCGCCCTGGATACGTCCGCGTACGTCGAGGACCAGCTTGCGGAGGTCGTCGGCGGTGGTGCCGTCCGGGACCTGACCGGTCACGAGGGCGATACCGCGCACGTCCTGGGCGGACTCGGCGAGACCGGCGGCGGCCTGCAGCACCTTCTCCGCGCGGAACTTCTCGATCTCCTTCTCGGCGTCCTTCAACTTGCCGAGCATGGCGGAGATCTTCTCCGGAAGCTCCTCCGGACGGCCCTTGATCAGCTCCTGGAGCTGGGCGACGACCGTGTGCTCACGGGCGAGGAAGTTGTAGGCGTCGACACCGACCAGGGCTTCGATACGGCGCACACCGGAGCCGATCGACGACTCGCCGAGCAGCTTGACCAGGCCGAGCTGGGCGGTGTTGTGGACGTGCGTGCCGCCGCACAGCTCCTTGGAGAAGTCGCCGATGGTGACGACGCGGACGCGCTCGCCGTACTTCTCGCCGAACTCTGCGATGGCGCCCTGCTTCTTGGCCTCGTCGATGCCCATGATGTCGGCGCGGACGTCGAGGTCACGGGCCAGCACTTCGTTGATCTTCTGCTCGACGTCGGTCATCACGGCCGTGGGCACGGCGGACGGGGAGCCGAAGTCGAAGCGGAAGCGGCCGGGCTGGTTCTCGGAACCGGCCTGGGCGGCCGTCGGGCCGAGGGCGTCGCGCAGGGCCTGGTGGGTGAGGTGGGTGGCCGAGTGGGCGCGGGCGATGGCCTTGCGGCGGAGGTTGTCGATCGAGGCGTGGGCCTTGGCGCCGACGGTGACCTCGCCGACCTGGACGACGCCCTTGTGGACGTAGACGCCCGGGACCGGCTTCTGGCAGTCGCGGATCTCGATGACGGCACCGGAGTCGACCTTGATCCGGCCGGTGTCGCCGATCTGGCCGCCGCCCTCGGCGTAGAACGGGGTGCGGTCGAGGACGATCTCGACCTCGTCGCCCTCGGTGGCGGCGGGCGAGGAGAGCCCGTCGACGAGGATGCCGACGACCGTGGACTCGCCATCGGTGCTGTCATAGCCGATGAAGTCGGTCTCGCCGGAGGTGTCGGCGATCTCGCGGTAGGCGCCGAGGTCGGCGTGGCCGGTCTTCTTGGCGCGGGCGTCGGCCTTGGCGCGGTCCCGCTGGTCCTTCATCAGCCGGCGGAAGCCGTCCTCGTCCACGGAGAGGCCCTGCTCGGCGGCCATCTCCAGGGTGAGGTCGATCGGGAATCCCCAGGTGTCGTGGAGCAGGAACGCCTTGTCGCCGGCGAGGACCTTGCCTCCGGAGGCCTTGGTCTCCGTGACGGCGGTGTCAAGGATGTTGGTGCCGGCCTTCAGCGTCTTGAGGAAGGCGTTCTCCTCGGCGAGGGCGACCTTCTCGATGCGCTCGCGGTCGGTGATCAGCTCGGGGTACTGCCGGCCCATCATGCCGATGACGACGTCGATGAGGTCCTGGACGACCGGGCCGGTGGCGCCGAGCAGGCGCATATTGCGGATGGCGCGGCGCATGATGCGGCGCAGGACATAGCCGCGGCCCTCGTTGCCAGGGGTGACGCCGTCGCCGATGAGCATCACGGCGGTGCGGATGTGGTCGGTGACCACGCGCAGGGAGACGTCGGAGTCCTTGGCGTCGCCGTAGCGGACACCGGTCAGTTCGGTGGCCTTGTTGATGACGGCCATGGAGGTGTCGATCTCGTACATGTTCTGCACGCCCTGCAGAATCATGGCGAGGCGCTCCAGGCCGAGGCCCGTGTCGATGTTCTTGCTGGGCAGCTCGCCGAGGATCTCGAAGTCCTCCTTGGAGGTGCCCTCGCCGCGCTCGTACTGCATGAAGACCAGGTTCCAGATCTCCACGTACCGCTCGTCGTTGACGGCCGGGCCGCCCTCGACGCCGAACTCGGGGCCGCGGTCGTAGTTGATCTCGGAGCAGGGGCCGCACGGGCCGGGGACGCCCATGGACCAGTAGTTGTCCTTCATGCCGAGGCGCTGGATGCGCTCCTTGGGCACGCCGATCTGCTCGTGCCAGATGCGCTCGGCCTCGTCGTCGTCCTTGTAGACGGTGATCCAGAGCTTCTCCGGCTCAAGGCCGTAACCGCCCTTGTCCTGGGGGCTGGTGAGCAGCTCCCAGGCGTGCTTGATGGCGCCTTCCTTGAAGTAGTCGCCGAAGGAGAAGTTGCCGCACATCTGGAAGAACGTGCCGTGCCGGGTGGTCTTGCCGACCTCCTCGATGTCCGGCGTGCGGACGCACTTCTGCACGCTGGTGGCGCGGGCGAAGGAGGGCTTGACCTCACCGAGGAAGTACGGCTTGAACGGGACCATGCCCGCGTTGACCAGGAGCAGAGTCGGGTCGTCCGCGATGAGCGACGCCGAAGGGACGACGGTGTGACCGCGCTCCTCGAAGAAGCTCAACCAGCGGCGGCGGATTTCAGCCGACTCCATCAGTGGTCCTCATTCCGGTTGTACGGGTACGACGAACTCTCGACGTACCTCGGATTCCTGCTGTACTTCGGGGTGTCGCTGTTCTCGATGGCGGCCACGCGCCGGGGGCCCGGAAGCTCCGGGAGCCGGTCGGGGTCGGCCTCGATGCCGAGTACCTCGCCCAACTCGGCTTCCCGCTGGGCCATGTTGTCGCGGACGTCGAGGGCGAAGCCGACGGCGCGGTCCTTGAGCCTGTGGCCCGCCTCGATCGCCTTGTTCGCCGCCTGGCCCGCGAGGTGCTCGGGGGTGAGCTGCTTCAGCTTGCGGTTGACCTTGGTGGTCGCCCACACTCCGGCGGCGACCCCTGTGGTGAACCAGAACGTACGGCGGAACATCGCTCGCTCAGCCCTTCTTCCGCTTGTCCCGTCGCGCTGCCGAAACCGTGCGGCCCACGATCACCGTACGCCGGGGCTCCTTGGCGGGCGCGGCGTCCTTGCGGCCGCCGATGGCCCGGCGGACGCCGTAGCCGAACGCGGCGACCTTGACGAGGGGGCCGCCGAAGGTGGAGGCGACGGTCGTGGAGAGCGCCGAGGCGTTCGACGTGACCTCCTGGACGTCGGACGCGATGGCGTCGACCCGGTCGAGCTGGGTCTGCGCGGAGCGGACGGCGGTGGAGGCCTCGGCGAGGAGGGGCACGGCCTGGTCGGTCACATCCGCGACGAGTTTGGTGGTCGCCTTGAGCGTCTGGGCCAGCCTCGCCAGCGCGACGGCGAGGAAGGAGACCAGGATCGCCCAGAAGACGGCCACCAGAATCCCGGCCACCTCTCCACCGGACACCGTGTGCCACCCGCTCCCTGGAACATGCCTGAACATCGAAAAGTCTGTTGCCGAGCCTATCGCGCCGGGGCTACCACTCCGTACCGCATTAATGCGTAAGCCGCGCGGGAAGAAGCGGCGCATCGGGCGGCCCGGACGACCGGGCCCGGACCCATCGGGACATCGGCGCCGGAAAGGCGAGAGCCCGCCGCCCCGCTCGCCTCGGAAGGCTGGGGGCGACGGGCCGACGCTCGGTGCTTACTACGTCCGTCGAACGAGGATCAACGGGCGTAGTACTCGACGACGAGCTGCTCGTCGCAGATGACCGGGACTTCCTTGCGGTTGGGCTCGCGGTCCAGGCGGAACGCCAGGGCCTTGAGGTTCACCTGGAGGTAGCGCGGGGTCTCGCCGTCCGCCGCGAAGCCACCCTCGCGGGCGATCTCGAACAGCGGCTTCTGACGGCTGCGCTCACGGACCATGACGACGTCGTCCGGCTTGACGCGGAAGGACGGCTTGTCGACCTTGTGGCCGTTGACCTCGATGTGGCCGTGGACGACCATCTGACGGGCCTGGTAGATCGTGCGGGCGATGCCCGAACGCAGGACCAGGGCGTCGAGACGGCGCTCCAGCTCGACGATCAGGGCCTCACCGGTCTTGCCCTGAACCTTGGAGGCGCGCTCGTAGGCGCGGACGAGCTGACGCTCGGAGATGTCGTACTGGGCGCGCAGACGCTGCTTCTCCAGCAGACGGACCTTGTAGTCCGAGTTCTGCTTGCGGCCACGGCCGTGCTCGCCCGGCGGGTAGGGGCGGGCCTCGAAGTACTTGACGGCCTTCGGGGTCAGCGCGATGCCGAGGGCACGCGACTTCTTGACCTTGGGGCGGGACTGGTTCGCCACTTTTTCCTTCTTTTCCTTGATTCGGCTGCCTCAGGGTTACGGGAGGTCGCATCCGCAGCCGGGGAATCCCGTCAGGTCCACGAGGGACTTGTCGGGTAGCCGCTCCCCTGGTCTGGGCACATACGTGCAGCACACGAACGGCCCACCGACCGCTTCCCGAGGCTTCGGGTGGTGGTGGGCTGCCCGCGACACCTACGACGGTGCGCGACGCTCCTGGATCACAGATCCGGCTGGTCGTCCCGCCTGAGGCGCCGACCGGAGCCGGACACGGGACGCAGCACTGTGGGGAAGTCTACAGGGGCTTCAGGACCGCTTTCGACCGAGGTGCTTCCTGGTCCACTCCACGGCGTCCGCGTACCGCGCCTCGGCGCCGTGTCTGGTCGGGCTGTAGTACTCCCGGTCCTTCAAGGCGTCCGGTGCGTACTGCTGCTCGGCGATGCCCTCGGCCAGGTCGTGCGGGTAGACGTACCCCTGGGCGTGCCCCAGTTTGGCGGCGCCCTTGTAGTGCCCGTCCCGCAGATGCATGGGCACCGGACCCGCGAGCCCCTTTCGTACGTCTTCCATGGCGGCGCCGATCGCGGTCGTCGCGGAGTTCGACTTGGGGGCGAGCGCGAGGGCGATGGTGGCGTGGCTGAGGGTGAGGGCGGCCTCCGGGAAGCCGATCATGGCGACGGCCTGGGCGGCGGCCACGGCTGTCGGCAGCGCGTTCGGGTCGGCGAGGCCGATGTCCTCGCTGGCGGAGATCATCAGTCGGCGGGCGATGAAGCGGGGGTCCTCGCCGGCCTCGATCATCCGGGCCAGATAGTGCAGGGCCGCGTCCACGTCGGAGCCGCGGATGGACTTGATGAGGGCGCTGGCCACGTCGTAGTGCTGGTCGCCGTCGCGGTCGTACTTCACGGCGGCCCGGTCGACGGTCTCCTCCAGCGTCTGGAGGCCGATCTCCTGTTCCCCCTTGTCGAGGGCGGCTCCGGCGGCGGCCTCCAGCGCGGTGAGGGCCCGGCGGGCGTCGCCGCCGGCGATCCTCAGCAGATGTGCCTCGGTGTCCTCGGGGAGGGTGACGGCGCTCTTGAGGCCGCGCTCGTCGGTGAGGGCGCGGCGGAGGAGGCCGCGCAGGTCGTCGTCCGTGAGCGGTTCGAGGGTGAGGAGGAGGGAGCGGGACAGGAGAGGGGAGATCACCGAGAAGTACGGGTTCTCGGTGGTTGCCGCGATGAGCGTGACCCAGCGGTTCTCGACGGCGGGGAGCAGGGAGTCCTGCTGGGCCTTGCTGAAGCGGTGGATCTCGTCGAGGAAGAGGACGGTCTCCTTGCCGAAGCCGCCGGTGGCGCGGCGGGCGCCGTCGATGACCGCGCGGACCTCCTTGACGCCGGCGGTGATCGCGGAGAGTTCGACAAAACGCTTGTTCGTCGCCTTCGACACGACGTACGCCAACGTCGTCTTGCCCGTGCCAGGCGGGCCCCAGAGGATCACGGAGGAGGGGCCGGCCGGGCCGCCGCCGGACTCGCCGACCAGCCTGCGCAGGGGTGAACCCGGCTTCAGCAGATGCTGCTGGCCGACGACCTCGTCGAGTGTGCGCGGACGCATACGAACGGCGAGGGGACTGCCGGCCGGGTCCTTCTCCTGGCGTTCCTCGGCGGCGGCGGTGAACAGATCGGGCTCCACGCTGAAACCCTAAAGGACGGCACTGACAATCCCCGCCGGGCGGTCAGCCGGTCCAGAAGTCCCACCAGCGGGTCAGGATCAGCATGCCGATGATCCCGATGTGCAGTACGGGCATGACCCAGGTGAACTCGCCGAAGAAGTTCTTCAGCAAGTTCGGCGCGGGCAGGAAGCCGTTGCGGATGTTGAACGAGGTCACGTACCAGAACATGATGATCGTCGCGACCCAGGCGAGGCTGCACCACAGGCACAGGGCGTTGATCCGGTACAGCGACTGGAACATCAGCCAGGCGCAGAAGCTCACGCCGAACAGACAGCCCGCGTTGAAGGTGAGCCAGTACCAGCGCGGGAAGGTCACCCGTGCGAGCAGGCTCATGCCGACGCAGATGACGATGCCGTAGGCGACGAGGCCGAGCATCGGGTTGGGGAACCCGAACACCGCCGCCTGGTCGCTCTTCATGATGTTGCCGCAGGACACGACCGGGTTGAGGCTGCACCCGGGGGTGAAGTTCGGGTCCTCCAGCAGCTTGAACTTGTCGATCGTGATGACCCATGCGGCGAGCAGTCCGGCGGCCCCGGTGATCAGCAGCAGTATCGCGAAGGCGCGACTGCCGCCCAGCGCGCGCGGGGCGCTGCCCATCTCTCGCTCCCGCTGAGCCGGAACATCCCTGACTGTCGTCTTGCTCATCACGCCGCATCCGTCACTTCGAAGAGGCCTCTGGGGCACGGTCATTGTGCCGTACACCCTCGCGCGTGCGCCGTTGGTTGGACATAAGTGTCGCCCCCGCCGCCCTTACCCGTTCCCCTCCCCAGGGGCTGCGCCCCTTCGACCCCGCCATTCCTGGGGGCTGCCGCCCCCAGACCCCTGCTTGGGGAGGGGCGGTTGCGGTGTGTGGGGATCTGCCCGACCGTCGTGGCTTGTCGCGCCCACGCGGCGGAGCCGCATATCGATGCAGCCCCGCGCCCCTTGCGGGCCTGCGGCCCGCATCTTCAGCCCGTCCGGCGTTTGAGGACGAGGCCGTTCGGCCGAAGCGGGGGTCTGGGGGCGGCAGCCCCCAGGGATGGGAACGGGTAAGGGCGGCGGGGGCGAGAAAGGCCGGCTCAGCCCAGCCGGGACTCCAGCTCCGCGACGATCTCGTTGACGCCGATGGCGACCTGGTCGCCGGACTCCATGTCCTTCAACTGAACGACGCCCTCGGCCAGGTCCCGCTCGCCCGCCACGATGGCGTAGCGCGCCCCGCTGCGGTTGGCGTTCTTCATGGCGCCCTTGAGCCCCTTGCCGCCGTACGCGAAGTCCGCCGCGATGCCCACCTTGCGCAGTTCGGTGACCTTGGCGAAGAGCACCCGACGGGCCTCTTCGCCGAGGGGCACGGCGAACACACTGGTGGACGCGGGGATTTCGAGCTCCACGCCCTCCGCCTCCAGCGCCAGGACCGTACGGTCGACGCCGAGGGCCCAGCCGACCGACGGCAGCGCGGGGCCGCCGATCATCTCGGAGAGGCCGTCGTAGCGTCCGCCGCCGCCCACCGCGGACTGGGAACCCAGACCGTCGTGGACGAACTCGAAGGTCGTACGCGTGTAGTAGTCCAGGCCGCGCACCAGCTTGAGGTCGTCCTCGAAGGCGACTCCGGCCGCCGTGATCAGCTCGCGCACCTCCTCGTGGTACGTCTTGCAGGCGTCGCAGAGGTAGTCGCGCAGGAGCGGAACGCCCGTCAACTGCTTCTGGACCGACTCCCGTTTGTCGTCGAGCACGCGCAGCGGGTTGATCTCGGCGCGGCGGAGGGTGTCCTCGTCCAGGTCGAGACCGCGCAGGAACTCCTGCAGGGCGGCCCGGTAGACGGGACGGCACTCCTTGTCGCCGAGGCTGTTGAGCAGGATGCGGAAGTTCCTGAGGCCGAGCGCGCGGTACGCCTGGTCGGCCAGGATGATCAACTCGGCGTCCAGCGCCGGGTCCTCGGCGCCGATGGCCTCGGCGCCGACCTGGGAGAAGTGCCGGTAACGGCCGGCCTGCGGCGCCTCGTAGCGGTAGTACGAGCCCGAGTACCAGAGCTTGACGGGGAGGTTGCCCTGCCGGTGCAGGCTAGCCTCCAGCGTGGCGCGCAGCACGGACGCGGTGCCCTCGGGGCGCAGGGCGAGCCTGTCACCGCCCTTGGTCTCGAAGGCGTACATCTCCTTGGTCACGATGTCGGTGGACTCACCGACACCGCGGGCGAAGAGCTCGACGTTCTCGAAGCCGGGTGTCTCGATGTAGCCGTAGCCGGAGTTCCTCAGCGGCTCGGCGATCGCCTCACGCACCGCGAGGAACCTCGCCGAGCGGGGCGGCAGCAGGTCGTACGTGCCCTTGGGGGCCTGAAAAGTGCTCACGGAAGGTCTCTCGTCACAATCCTCGTCGGGAAGCCTCGGGGGCTCCCTGGCCGCCGGCCGCCACCTGCCGCAGATACGGGTTGGTGGCGCGCTCCTGGCCGATGGTCGTCTGGGGGCCGTGGCCGGACAGGACCACGGTCGAGTCGTCGAGCGGCAGGCACACGCGGGCCAGCGAGTCGAGCATCTCGGCCATGTCACCGCCGGGCAGGTCGGTGCGTCCGATGGAGCCGGCGAAGAGCAGATCCCCGGAGAAGAACACGGAGGGGATCTCCGTGGTCTCGGGCATCCGGAAGGTCACCGACCCCTTGGTATGGCCGGGCGCGTGCGCGACGGACAGCTCCAGACCGGCCAGCTCCAGCCGGGCGCCGTCGGTCAGCTCCCTGACGTCGTCGGGCTCCCCGATGGTCAGCTCGCCCAGCAGCGGCATACCGATGGAACGGCCGAGCGCCTTCTCGGGGTCGCTCATCATGTACCGGTCCTGGGGGTGGACCCACGCAGGTACGTCGTGCGCGCCGCACACGGGGACGACCGAGGCCACATGGTCGAGGTGGCCATGGGTGAGGACGACGGCGACGGGCTTGAGCCGATGCTTCCTCAGCGTCTCCTCGACTCCCTGGGTGGCCTCGTGGCCCGGGTCGATGATCACGCACTCCTCACCGGCGGCGGGGGCGACCAGGTAACAGTTGGTCCCCCAGGCCCCGGCGGGGAACCCGGCAATGAGCACGATCGTCCTTCGATTCGTCGTACGAGGGCGGCTTGCGTCCGTCGCACGGAGTGGCTTGCTTCCGTCGTACGGGGATGACTCCTCCGTCGTACGGGACGGCTTGCTGTGGATCAGAGCCTACCGGCGCTGCCGTTTCCTCAGCGAACCCATATACGGTACGGGTCACACACAAACAGTCGACTCACGAGACGTGCGACGCACCTGTCGACGTACGAGACGTATGAGGAGAGAACCCGGTGGTCAGCCAGGAGCAGCGGCGGCGTCAGCTCGCCCGGGAGAAGTTCTTGCGGCAGCAGCAGCGGCGTACCGAGGCGCGGCGCAAGGCCCATGTCCGCAACGCCGTGGTCGCCTCGGTTCTGGGCGTCACCGTGGTGGGCAGTCTCGCGCTGTACACGACCGGGGTCCTCAAGGACGACGGCAAGAAGGACAACGCGAGCGCGGAGGTGACGCCGAGCGCGTCGCCGAGCAAGGCGCCGGACCCGTGCGAGAAGGCCGCCGCGGGCAAGGTCAAGGAGCTCACCTTCAAGAAGGAGCCCGAGATCACCATCGACAAGACCGCGAAGTACACGATGGATCTCCAGACGACCTGCGGTGACATCGACATAACGATGGACGCGGCGAAGGCCCCGCACACCGTGAACTCCTTCGACTTCCTCGTCAACCAGGGCTACCTGGATCACACGAAGTGCCACCGGCTCACCACGCAGGGCATCTACGTGCTGCAGTGCGGTGACCCGCAGGGCACGGGGATGGGCGGTCCCGGGTACACGATCCCGGACGAGAACCTGAAGGACTCGCGGCTGAAGGGCGATGTGTACCCGGCGGGCACGGTCGCCATGGCGAACCAGTACAACGGGCAGACCGGTGAGGGCAAGAACAGCGGCGGCAGCCAGTTCTTCCTGGTCTTCCAGGACAGTCCGCTTCCGGCCAACTACACGCCGTTCGGGACGGTCTCCGAGGCCGGTATGAAGGTCCTGAAGAAGATCGCCGACGCGGGTGAGAACACGGGCATGGGTGATGGGACGCCCAACGCGACCGTGGTGATCAACAAGGCGACTGTCAAGAAGTCCTGACAGTCTGCGGTGAAATTTCGGTCGCGCGGGATGCGGACAGGCAACCCGCCGGTCGCCTATGTTGGCCGTGACGAAACTGTGGACGATGCCCGGGGGAGCTTCAGGCCCCCCGCAGGCATCATGTGGAGGAGGCGCTGTGAGCAGCGACCCGTGGGGCCGCGTCGACGAGACGGGGACCGTGTACGTGCGTACGGCCGACGGTGAGCAGGTCGTCGGTTCCTGGCAGGCCGGCTCCCCCGAGGAGGCGCTGGCCTATTTCGAGCGCAAGTACGAGGGCCTGGTTGTCGAGATCGGCCTCCTCGAGAAGCGAGTGAAGACCACCGACCTGTCCGCGAAGGACGCGCAGACCGCGATCGACCACATCCGTGAGCAGGTCGACGCGCACCACGCGGTCGGTGACCTGGATGCGCTGAAGGTGCGGCTGGACAAGCTCGTCGAGACCGTCGAGTCGCGCCGTGAGGAGCGCAAGCAGCAGCGGGCGAAGCAGACGGACGAGGCCCGGCACGCCAAGGAGGCGCTGGTCGTCGAGGCGGAGGAGCTGGCCCAGTCCGAGCAGTGGCGGGCGGCCGGTGAGCGGCTGCGGGCCCTGGTGGACACCTGGAAGGGTCTGCCCCGGCTGGACCGCAAGTCGGACGACGAGTTGTGGCACCGCTTCTCGCATGCCCGCTCGGCGTTCTCCAAGCGCCGGAAGGCCCACTTCGCGCAGTTGGACGCGCAGCGTGAGGAGGCCCGCAAGACCAAGGAGAAGCTGGTCGCGGAGGCCGAGGCGCTGTCGGGTTCGACGGACTGGGGCCCGACGGCCGCGCGCTACCGCGAGCTGATGGCCGACTGGAAGGCCGCGGGTCGTGCGCAGCGTGAGCACGAGGACGACCTGTGGAACCGCTTCCGTGGCGCCCAGGACGTCTTCTTCGCCGCCCGTAGCTCCGTGTTCGCCGAGCGTGACGCGGAGCAGGCCGAGAACCTCAAGCTCAAGGAGGAGCTGGCCGAGGAGGCGGAGAAGATCCTTCCGGTGACGGATCTGAAGGCGGCCCGTGCGGCCTTCCGTTCGGTCAACGAGCGGTGGGAGGCCATCGGTCATGTCCCGCGTGACGCCCGTCCGAAGATCGAGGGCCGGATGCACGCCGTCGAGCGGGCCATCCAGGAGGCCGAGGAAGCGGAGTGGCGCCGTACCAACCCGGAGGCGCGCGCCCGCGCCGAGGGCCTGACGGGCCAGCTCCAGGCGGCGGTGGACAAGCTGAAGAACCAGATCGAGCAGGCTCGCGCCCAGGGCAACAACGCCAAGGCCGACAAGCTGGAGAAGGAGCTGGAAGGCCGCCAGGCGCTGTTGGACCAGGCTCTGCGGGGTCTGCAGGAGTTCAGCGGCTGAGCAGCTGGGTCAGCCTGTGGCCGACGGGCCGATGAACGGCGGAAGAGGGCCACCCGAGAAATCGGGTGGCCCTCTTCTTTGTCTGTCATCGGCCTGTCGGCCCTGGCCCGCCCCGTCTGCCGGCCGGTCTCTCGGCCCGCCCTAGCCCGGCCTGCGGGCCGACGTCACGCGGTAGACGTCGTAGACGCCCTCCACGCCACGTACGGCCTTCAGGACGTGGCCCAGGTGCTTGGGGTCGCCCATTTCGAAGGTGAAGCGGGAGGTGGCGACGCGGTCGCGGGAGGTCTGGACGGCGGCCGAGAGGATGTTGACGTGCTGGTCGGAGAGGACCCGGGTGACGTCCGACAGCAGCCGTGAACGGTCCAGGGCCTCGACCTGTATGGCGACGAGGAAGACCGAGGACTGGGTGGGGGCCCACTCGACGTCGAGGATGCGCTCGGGTTCACGGGAGAGCGACTCGACGTTGACGCAGTCGCTGCGGTGAACCGATACGCCACTGCCCCGGGTGACGAAGCCGATGATGGGGTCGCCGGGGACGGGCGTACAGCAGCGGGCGAGCTTGACCCAGACGTCCTCGACGCCCTTGACGACCACACCGGGGTCGTTGCTGCCGCGCCGCTTGCGGCTACGGCCGCGGGTGGGCGGTACGGCCTCGTCGATCTCCTCGGTGGCCGCCTCCTCGCCGCCGAGGGCCTGGACGAGCTTCTGCACCACGCTCTGCGCGGAGACATGGCCCTCGCCTATGGCCGCGTAGAGGGCGGAGATGTCGGGGTAGCGCATCTCGTGCGCGAGGGTGACCAGGGAGTCGCCGGTGAGGATGCGCTGGATCGGCAGGTTCTGCTTGCGCATGGCGCGGACGATGGCGTCCTTGCCCTGCTCTATGGCCTCGTCACGGCGCTCCTTGGAGAACCAGGCGCGGATCTTGTTGCGGGCACGCGGTGACTTGACGAAGCCGAGCCAGTCGCGGGACGGGCCGGCGCCGGGCGCCTTGGAGGTGAAGACCTCCACCAGGTCGCCGTTGTCCAGGGTGGATTCGAGGGGGACGAGGCGGCCGTTGACGCGGGCGCCGATCGTGCGGTGGCCGACCTCGGTGTGAACGGCGTACGCGAAGTCGACGGGGGTGGCGCTGGCCGGCAGCGCTATGACGTCGCCCTTCGGAGTGAAGACGAAGACCTCGTTGCGGGACAGGTCGAAGCGCAGGGACTCCAGGAACTCGCCCGGGTCCTCGGTCTCCTTCTGCCAGTCCAGCAGTTGGCGCAGCCACGCCATGTCGTTGAGGTGATCGTCCTTGCCGGTGCTCTTCGGGGCGTCCGTACGCACCTTGGAGGCACCGGCGACGGCCTCCTGCTTGTACTTCCAGTGCGCGGCGATGCCGTACTCGGCGCGGCGGTGCATGTCGAACGTTCGGATCTGGAGTTCGACGGGCTTGCCGTTGGGCCCGATGACCGTTGTGTGCAGCGACTGGTACATGTTGAACTTGGGCATCGCGATGTAGTCCTTGAACCGGCCGGGGACCGGGTTCCATCGCGCGTGCACGGTGCCGAGGGCGGCGTAGCAGTCGCGGACGGTGTCCACGAGGACGCGGATGCCGACGAGGTCGTAGATCTCCGCGAAGTCACGACCGCGCACGATCATCTTCTGGTAGACGCTGTAGTAGTGCTTCGGGCGGCCGGTGACGGTGGCCTTGATGCGGGCGGCCCGCAGGTCCTGCTGGACCTCGTCGGTCACTATGGCCAGGTACTCGTCACGCTTCGGTGCCCTCTCGGCCACCAGCCGGACGATCTCGTCGTACATCTTGGGGTAGAGGATCGCGAAGGCGAGGTCCTCCAGCTCCCACTTGATGGTGTTCATGCCCAGGCGATGGGCGAGCGGCGCGTAGATCTCCAGGGTCTCGCGCGCCTTCTTCTCCTGCTTCTCGCGCTTGAGGTAGCGCATGGTGCGCATGTTGTGGAGGCGGTCGGCGAGCTTGATGACCAGGACGCGGGGGTCCTTGGCCATGGCGACGACCATCTTGCGCACGGTCTCGGCCTGGGCGGCCTCGCCGAACTTGACCTTGTCCAGCTTGGTAACGCCGTCGACGAGGAGGGCAACGGAGTCGCCGAAGTCGCGGCGGAGCTGGTCGAGGCCGTACTCGGTGTCCTCGACCGTGTCGTGCAGCAGGCCCGCCATCAGGGTGGCCGGGTCCATGCCCAGCTCGGCGAGGATCGTGGTCACGGCAAGGGGATGGGTGATGTACGGGTCGCCGCTCTTGCGCTTCTGGCCGCGGTGCCAGCGCTCGGCGACCTGGTACGCCTTCTCGATCTGGCGCAGCGTCGACGTCTCGATCTTCGCGTCGTTGCTGCGGACGATACGCAGCAACGGCTCCAGGACCGGGTTGTACGGGTTGGAGCGCTGGACGCCGAGGCGGGCGAGGCGGGCGCGTACGCGGTTGGAGGAGCCGGAGCGGGCGGGCTGGCCGGTGGCCGAGGGGCGGGTCGGCGGCGCGGGGGCGGGAGCGGGGGCCGGCGCGGGGCGCTCGGGAGGGGCGGCCGGGGTGGGGCGCGGCTGCTCGGCGGCCTTGTCGGCGGGCCCGGGGTGGGCGTGCCGGACCGGGCCCTTCGCGGAGGTCGTGGACGCCGCGGGGTTGGTCGCCTGCGCCGGCTTCGTCGCGTTCGGCGCGGGCTTGGCCGCTGGGCCCGAGGCGGAATCGGGCTTGGCGGCGGTCAGGTGCTGGGCCTCGTCTGCCAAGAGGGCTCCTCGTACGCGATCCGGGTCCCCCGGTCAGGCTCCGGAGACCCCATGGTAGCGATCCATCGCGCCAGGATCGCCTTCAGGCCACTGTGAGGGCGGTACACCCGAGAAACACCAGAGGCGAACCCTGGATTCCTGGGGGTCCGCCTCGGGGTGGGATGGGGGGTTGGTGGGTGCGGTTCAGGGGCGGGTCGGGGTTACTTCCACTTGAGCATGGCGAAGCCCTTGATCTGGATCTCCTTGTAACCCGCGGCGTTGCCCCAGGGCACATCCCGGAAGGCCCCGGACTTGCCGCAGAGCGGCTTGGTCCACTTCACCCTCTGCCGCTTGTCGTTGTACTTGACCTTCACACAGGGCGTGCCCTTCTCGGCGATCCAGTCGTACTTGACCTGGGCGCCCACATAACCCCAGGTGGGGCAGCTGTATGTGGACTTCGTCCACTTGCCGGGAACGCCGACGGCGTTGTGCCAGCCGCATTTCTTGGCCTTGGCCGCCGCTGCCGCGGTGGATGCGGGGAAGGCGCTCGTCGGAGCTGCGGCTCCGGTCAGAGTCGCGACCGAGACGACGGCGAGAGCCACGCTTGCGAACCTGGTGGTGATCGACATTTCCTACCCGTTCAGTCCCCTTGCGGGGCGCTTGAGAATGATCAAGCTGTGAACGGCGCGGATGTCCTTGCGGTCACTCAGTCGGCCCACAACGGGTGACGGGCGCCCCGGGGAATCCCGGAGCGCCCGCCGTGTGGTCATACCGGCCTGCTCAGACGGTGATCAGTGCCTCCAGCGGCGCCCCGTCCAGCGTCGCCTCCAGCCGCTGCCGTCCCGGCAGGAACGACAACTCCATGAGGACCGAGATACCGGCGACGTCCCCGCCCGCGCGGCGGATCAGCTGCACGGCCGCCTCCGCCGTGCCGCCGGTGGCCAGGACGTCGTCGATGACCATGACGCGGTCACCGGCGGTGATGTCCTCGGCGTGCACCTCGATCTCGGCCGAGCCGTACTCCAGGTCGTACGCCTGGCTGAGGGTGGCTCCGGGGAGCTTGCCCGCCTTGCGTACGGGGATGAAGCCGACCCCGGCCCGGATGGCGGCCGGAGCGCCGAGGATGAAGCCCCGGGCCTCCAGGCCGACGATCTTCGTGGCGCCGTGCCGCACGGTCAGCTCCGCCAGCGCGTCCGTCAGCGCGGTGAACGCCGCCGGGTCCGCCAGCAGTGGGGTGATGTCCTTGAACATCACTCCCGGCTCGGGGTAGTCCGCGACATCACGGATACGGCTGAGCAGCAGTGTGGAGATTTCTGCGAGCTCGGTCATCGCCGCTTACCGCCCCGGCCGCGGCTGCGGGTCCCGGACTGGGCGCGCGGACCGACCACCGCGGGGGTGGCGTCCTCGTGCTCGTCGTCGCGGGGTCCGTCGGCGGCCAGCTCCGCGTCGTGCTCGGCCTGGGCACGCTTGGCGAGGACGCGCTTCTTCAGGGCCTTCAGCTGCGGATCGCGCTCCTTGAGGTCGGCGACGAGCGGCGTGGCGATGAAGATCGAGGAGTACGCACCGGCCGCGAGACCGACGAACAGCGACAGCGAGATGTCGTTGAGCATGCCCGCGCCGAGGACACCACCACCGATGAAGAGCAGACCGGCGACGGGCAGCAGCGCGACCACCGTGGTGTTGATGGACCGCACCAGGGTGCTGTTGATCGAGCGGTTGGCGACGTCGCTGTAGGTCCAGCGGGTCTGCTTGGTGATGTCCTTCGTCTGCTCCTTGAGGCTGTCGAAGACGACGACTGTGTCGTAGAGCGAGTAACCGAGGATCGTCAGCAGACCGATCACCGTGCCCGGTGTCACCTCGAAGCCCACGAGGGCGTAGATGCCGACGGTGATGGTGATGTCGTGGATCAGGGCGACGAACGCGGCGACGGCCATGCGCCACTCGAACGCGATCGCCAGATAGATCACCACGAGGACCAGGAAGATCCCGAGGCCCTGCCAGGCCTTGTTGGCGATCTGGTCACCCCAACTGGGCCCGACCAGATCGGCGTTGATCTTCTCCGCGTCGATCTTGAGGTCCTCGGCGAGCGTCTGCTTGATCTCGTCGGCCTTGCCGGTGTCGACGCCGGAGATCTGGATGCGCAGGGTGTCGTTGCCGAGCTTCTGCACGATCGCCTGGTGGCCGGAGGCCTCCGTGGCGTACTCCTCCGCCTGGGACACCGAGACGCTCGTCTTCGGTGTGGTGAAGACGGCGCCGCCCTGGAACTCGATGCCCATGTTGAGGCCGCGCACCGCCAGGCCGACGATGGCCGTGATGGTGATCAGGATCGAGATGCCGTACCAGATCTTGCGGTTACCGACGAAGTCGTAACCGACCTCGCCGCGGTGGAGTCGGGCTCCGAGGTCGCCGAGCTTCGACATCTCAGGCCTCCTTCGGGTCGGCGGGGGCGGCGGGACGGCGGGTGCGGCGCAGCGGCGGCCGGGCACCCAGGCGCTGCGGGTCGAGGCCGGACCACTTGTGGCCGCCCGCGAAGAACTTCCTGCGGGCGAGGATCGTCAGCAGCGGCTTGGTGAAGAGGAAGACCACGACCACGTCGAGCAGGGTGGTCAGACCCAGCGTGAACGCGAAGCCCTGCACCTTGCCGACGGTCACGATGAAGAGCACGGCGGCGGCGAGGAACGACACGAAGTCGGAGACCAGGATGGTGCGGCGGGCACGCGGCCAGGCCCGCTCGACAGCGGGACGCAGGGTGCGGCCCTCGCGGATCTCGTCCCGGACTCGTTCGAAGTACACGATGAACGAGTCCGCCGTGATACCGATGGCGACGATCGCACCACAGACGGCCGGCAGGTTCAGCGCGAAGCCGATGGTCGGACCGAGCAGCGCCATGATCACATAGGTCAGCGCCGCGGACATCAGCAGCGAGGCGATCGCGATCAGCGACAGACCTCGGTAGTACACGAGCAGGTAGATCACGACCAGGGCGAGACCGATCGCACCGGCGATCAGACCGGCGTGCAACTGCTCACCGCCGAGCGCGGGGCTCACGGTGGTGACGCTGGATTCCTTGAAGGTCAGCGGGAGAGCACCGTACGACAGCATGTTGGCGAGGTTCTGGGCCTCTTGCTGGGTGAAGCTGCCGGAGATCTCGGCCTTGCCGCCGGTGATCGCGCTGCTGACCTGGGGGTGGGAGACGACCTCGTCGTCCAGGACGATCGCGAACTGGTTCATCGGCGACGTCTGTCCGGCGATCTGGCCGGTGACGGACGCGAACTTCTTGCCACCGGCGGAGTCGAAGTCCATGGTGACCATCCACCCGTTGCCCTGGGTGGTGTCGAAGATGGCCTGCGCCTTGTCGACCTCAGTGCCGTCGACACCCACCGGGCCGAGGATGAACTTGCTCCACGACTTGTCGCTCTCCTGGCCGCAGGCGACGACCGAGTCGGCGGGCTTGCCCTTGCCGGCCTCGGCCCGCTGCTCCGGGTCGGTGCAGTCGAGCTTGGCGTACGCCTCCTGGAGGGCCTGGGTGCCGGCGTCGGGGGTGGCGCTCGCGGACGGGGAGGCGCTGTCGGTGGCCTTGGGGGATGCCGAGCCGCTGCTGGAGGGCGTCGGGTCGGCCTTGAGCGCGTCGGTCACCGCGCGGCCCTGCGAGGTCGCCGTCGGGCTGGGGGACTCGGAGGACGTCGCCTCGTCGTCGGTGCCGGTCGCCTTGTCCTTGCCGTCGTCGGAGCTCGTCGGGCTCGGCGAGGCGCTGCCGTCGGCGTCGCTCGGGCTGGTGCTCGGCGTGGGCGTCGTGGCGCCGCTCGTCTCGACGGTCAGAACGGGGCGGAAGTACAGCTTCGCGGTGGTGCCGACCTGTTCCCGGGCCTCTTCGGAATCCGTGCCCTTGGGGATGTTGACGATGATGTTCTCGTCACCCTGGGTCTGGACCTCCGCCTCGGACACGCCCAGACCGTTGACACGGCGGTTCATGATCTCGACCGCGGTGTCCATATTGGTCTTGTTGATCGCGTTGGGCTGGCCGGGCTCGTTGATCGCCGTCAGCGTGATGCTCGTACCACCGGCGAGGTCGATGCCGAGACGCGGAGTGGTGTGTCCGGAGGCGAACATTCCCCCGGTGAGCGCCACCAGGGCGATCATGATGAAGGCCAGCGCGCGCCCGGGCTTGCTCTGGGCGTTCGCGCTCCGACCCTTCTTCGGTGCTGCCACCTTCTCGTACTCCCTCTCGGGCCGCCGTACGCGAGGTCGGCGCGGGGCGGCCATGACTGGTGTCGGGAATCCGTGCGAAAAGGCACGTGCCCGGGGCGCGGGCGGTTCTCGCCCGTGCTCCCGGGGACGTGACTACTTCGCTTCGGACTCGCCGTCTGTCTTCTTCGGCTCTGCTTCGTCGGTCTTCGCCTCGGCGGCCTCGTCAGTCGCGTCGTCGGACGCGTCCTTCTTGCCGAGGTCGATGGGCTTGTCGTCGGAAGCGGCCAAAGCGTCGTCGGAGGGCTCGTCGGTCTCGGTGAGGGAGGAGGCGTCGTCCGGGACGACGTCGGACTTCAGGTCGTGCTCGATGCCGTGGACGATGCGGTTGTACTCGTCGTCGGAGAGGACGGCACCGATGGCGTTCTTGGCGAAGAGCAGCTCGACGCCCGGCCCGGCGTCGAGGAGGACCGTGTCCTCGCTGACTTCCTTGACCGTCGCGTACATGCCCCCGATGGTGCGGACTCCGGAACCGGGCTGCATCTGGTTCCGCATGTCGACGGCCTGCTGCTGCTTCTTCTTGGCCGATCGGGTCATCAGGATCATGGCCCCGATGAGCACGATGAACGGGAGGAGGGTCACGAGACTCACGGGTCGGAACTTCCTTCACACGACCGCGATGGCGAGCGGCCTGATGGATGGGGGGATGTCTGGTGCCGACTAGGGCGGCATCGGCGGAGTCTAAGCGAGTCCACCGTGATGGAACAACGCACAGCATGTCACCGTGGTTCCATGCCGGGCGAGTACCGCACCGTCACGAGAAGGTCACGCCCCGAACAGGTCCTGTTGTCCGTTTCCGCCGGTCGTGCCGCGTGGCGGGGTGAGGCCGAGGTGGGTCCACGCGGCCGGGGTCGCCACCCTGCCGCGGGGGGTGCGGGCGAGCAGTCCCTCGCGGACCAGGAACGGTTCGGCGACCTCTTCTACGGTCTCGCGCTCCTCCCCCACCGCGACGGCGAGCGTGGAGAGGCCGACGGGGCCGCCGCCGAAGAGCTTGAGCAGGGCTTCGAGGACACCGCGGTCGAGACGGTCGAGGCCGCGGGCGTCGACCTCGTAGACGGCGAGGGCCGCCGAAGCGATGTCGCGCGTGATGATCCCGTCGGCCTTGACCTGGGCGTAGTCCCGTACGCGGCGCAGCAGACGGTTGGCGATGCGCGGAGTGCCCCGGGAGCGGCCGGCGATCTCGGCGGCGCCATCGGCCTCGATCTCGACGTCGAGCAGATTCGCCGAGCGGTGGATGACGCGCTGCAGTTCGGCGGGCTCGTAGAACTCCATGTGCGCGGTGAAGCCGAAGCGGTCGCGCAGCGGGGGTGGCAGGAGTCCCGCGCGCGTGGTGGCGCCGACCAGGGTGAACGGGGGCAGTTCGAGCGGGATCGCGGTGGCGCCCGGGCCCTTGCCGACGATGACGTCGACCCGGAAGTCCTCCATCGCCATGTACAGCATCTCCTCGGCGGGCCGGGACATGCGGTGGATCTCGTCGAGGAAGAGGACTTCGCCCTCCTGGAGGGAGGAGAGGATCGAGGCCAGGTCACCGGCGTGCTGGATGGCCGGGCCCGAGGTGATGCGGATCGGGGCGCCCATCTCGGCGGCGATGATCATCGACAGGGTGGTCTTGCCGAGGCCCGGGGCGCCGGAGAGCAGGACGTGGTCGGCCGTCGCCCCACGCGCGCGTGCGGCACGCAGCACGAGGTCGAGTTGTTCGCGGACCTTCTCCTGGCCGATGAACTCGTCCAGGTCCTTGGGCCGCAGGGCCGCCTCGACGGCCTGGTCCTCACGGTCGGCGACAGAGCCCACCAGCCGCTCGGGGGCGGTCGCGTCGGTCGTGTCGTCCCAGTTCACTGAAATCTCCTTGCCTGGGCCTGCCGGGTGCGTCCAATTCGGCCGGGGGTCCGGCCCGCGGCGAAGCCGCTGTCGGGTGCAGCGTCCCCCGGATAGACACAGCATTGCGTTGCCTCGGGGGTCGCGGTCGGATGGAGCAGATGAGTCGTACGAGTCGTACGGGGCGGAAGCGAGGGCCCGCCGGGCCTCAACAGGGCGGTCAGCGCGCTCTGTTGAGGGTCTGGAGGGCGGCCTTCAGCAACTGGCCCACCTGGGGGGTGCCTTCGGCGGCCTCCGCCTGGGGCGTCACTGCGGCCACGGCCTCGTCGGCCTCGCGCGTGGCGTAGCCCAGGCCGATCAGGGCGGCGTGCAGTTGGTCGCGCCAGCCCTGGGTGATCGGGGCGCCGATCGCGGGGGCGCCGATCGGCTCGCCGAGGCGGTCCTTCAGCTCCAACAGCAGCTTCTGGGCGCCCTTCTTGCCGATGCCGGGGACGGCGATCAGGGCCTTCTCGTCGCCGGTGGAGACGGCTCTGCGCAACGCGTCCGGGGTGTGCACGGCCAGCATCGCCTGGGCCAGGCGCGGGCCGACCCCGCTCGCGGTCTGCAGCAGCTCGAAGACCTGGCGCTCGTCGTCGTCCACGAAGCCGTACAGGGTGAGCGAGTCCTCCCGTACGACGAGGGAGGTGGCGAGCTTGGCGGGCTGGCCGAGGCGGAGGGTGGAGAGGGTGTTCGGCGTGCACTGCACGGCCATGCCGACACCGCCGACCTCGACGACCGCCGTGTCGGGAGCGAGTGCGGCGACGGTGCCGCTGACGAAGGCGATCATGCGGGGCGGCCTTTCGGGGGGATCGATGCGGTGCCGGGGGCGGCCGTTCCGCCCGCGACCGGGCCCCTGCGTGTGGCAGGTGCTCTGTTCGCCTGCAGGGCGACGGCCTGCTGGAGGCGGTTCTGCGCCGGTGCGCGCCAGATGTGGCAGATGGCGAGGGCGAGGGCGTCGGCGGCGTCCGCCGGCTTCGGCGGGGCGTCCAGCCGGAGGAGGCGGGTGACCATGGCTCCGACCTGGGGTTTGTCCGCGCGGCCGCTGCCGGTGACGGCGGCCTTGACCTCGCTGGGGGTGTGCAGGGCGACGGGGATGCCTCGGCGGGCCGCGCAGAGCATGGCGACGGCGCTGGCCTGGGCGGTGCCCATGACCGTCCGTACGTTGTGCTGGCTGAACACCCGCTCCACGGCGACGCATTCGGGCCGGTGCTCGTCGAGCCACTGCTCGATGCCCTGCTCGATCGCGACGAGACGGTGCCCCAACTCGGCGTCCGCGGGCGTACGGACGACGCCGACGCCGAGCATGGTGAGCGGCCGGCCGGCGACGCCTTCGACCACACCGACACCGCAACGGGTCAGTCCTGGGTCCACCCCCAGTACGCGCACCGCGCCCCCTCCCCTTTTTGCGGCTAAACCGCCGCCGCTCTCGCGGACCTGGCTGAGCACCGTCGGGGTTCCTCAATTGATGGTTGCGGTCCGTGGACGGTGATCACTGGCTGCCGCCAGGCTATCCGCTGCCACTGACAACAGCGGCGGGCCGGTAGGACGCGTGTCCCACCGGCCCGCCGGACCCGCCGTGCTCGCGGCAGCGCTACGCGTCGACCTTGGCCATGACGTCGTCGCTCACATCGAAGTTGGCGAAGACGTTCTGGACGTCGTCGCTGTCCTCAAGGGCGTCGATCAGCTTGAAGATCTTCTTGGCGCCCTCCTCGTCCAGCTCGATCTGCATGGTCGGGACGAAGTTGGCCTCGGCGGAGTCGTAGTCGATGCCGGCCTCCTGGAGGGAGGTGCGGACCGCGACCAGGTCGGTGGCCTCGCTGAGCACCTCGAAGGACTCGCCGAGGTCGTTGACCTCCTCGGCGCCCGCGTCGAGGACCACCTCAAGGACGTCGTCCTCGGACAGCTCGCCCTTGGGGACGATGACGACGCCCTTGCGGTTGAAGAGGTACGACACCGAGCCCGGGTCGGCCATGGAGCCGCCGTTGCGGGTCATGGCGACGCGGACGTCGGAGGCGGCGCGGTTGCGGTTGTCGGTGAGGCACTCGATGAGCACCGCGACACCGTTGGGGCCGTAGCCCTCGTACATGATCGTCTCGTAGTCGGCGCCACCGGCTTCGAGACCGCCGCCACGCTTGATCGCGGAGTCGATGTTCTTGTTCGGGACCGACTGCTTCTTCGCCTTCTGGACGGCGTCGTACAGCGTCGGGTTGCCGTCGATGTCGACGCCGCCCGTGCGCGCGGCGACCTCGATGTTCTTGATCAGCTTCGCGAAGAGCTTGCCGCGCTTGGCGTCGATCACGGCCTTCTTGTGCTTCGTCGTGGCCCATTTAGAGTGGCCGGACATCTGCCTGTCTCCTTCGCGTAACCCATCTCTGCAACGAACGCAGAGATCCTACAAGGACTCCGCGGCCCGGCTCGCGTGCGCCATCTCGACGAACAGCGCGTGCAGCCGGTGGTCGCCGGTCAGCTCCGGGTGGAACGACGTGGCCAGGGCGTTGCCCTGGCGTACGGCGACGATGTGGCCGTCGTACTCGGCGAGCACCTCCGTCTCGGCGCCCACGGACTCGACCCAGGGGGCGCGGATGAAGACGCCCTCCACAGGATCGCCCGCCACGCCCTTGACGTCCACCGATGCCTCGAAGGACTCGTTCTGGCGGCCGAAGGCGTTGCGGCGCACGATCATGTCGATGCCACCGATGGTCTCCTGGCCCGAACGCGGGTCGAGGATCTTGTCGGCGAGCATGATCAGGCCGGCGCAGGTGCCGTACACGGGCATGCCGTCACGCACGCGCGCGCGTAGCGGGTCCATGACGCCGAAGAGGACGGCCAGCTTGGAGATGGTGGTGGACTCGCCGCCGGGGATGACCAGGCCGTCCACCTCGGCGATTTCCTCGGGTCGCCTGACCGGCCTGGCCACGGCGTCGGCCGCGGCCAGGGCGACGAGGTGCTCCCGTACGTCGCCCTGGAGGGCCAGGACGCCGATGACGGGAGGGTCGCTCAGGGGGCTCATGGGTGCTTACCAGCCCCGGTTCGCGTAGCGCTCGGTCTCGGGGAGGGTGTCGCAGTTGATGCCGACCATGGCCTCGCCCAGGTTGCGGGAGGCGTCCGCGATGATCTTCGGGTCGTCGTAGAAGGTGGTGGCCTTCACGATGGCGGCGGCGCGCTTGGCCGGGTCGCCGGACTTGAAGATGCCGGAGCCGACGAAGACGCCCTCGGCGCCGAGCTGGCGCATCAGCGCGGCGTCGGCCGGGGTCGCGACACCGCCGGCGGAGAAGAGGACCACGGGCAGCTTGCCCAGCTCGGAGACCTCCTTGACCAGCTCGTACGGGGCGCGCAGCTCCTTGGCGGCGGCGTACAGCTCGTTGTTGTCGAAGCCGCGGAGCTTGGCGATCTCGTTCTTGATCTGGCGGAGGTGGCGGACGGCCTCGACGACGTTGCCGGTGCCGGCCTCGCCCTTGGAGCGGATCATGGCGGCGCCCTCCGCTATGCGGCGCAGGGCCTCGCCGAGGTTGGTGGCGCCGCAGACGAAGGGGGTGGTGAAGGCCCACTTGTCGGAGTGGTTGACCTCGTCGGCCGGGGTGAGGACCTCGGACTCGTCGATGTAGTCGACGCCGAGGGACTGCAGGACCTGGGCCTCGACGAAGTGGCCGATGCGGGACTTGGCCATGACCGGGATGGAGACGGCGTTGATGATGCCCTCGATCATGTCCGGGTCGGACATGCGGGCCACGCCGCCGTCCTTGCGGATGTCGGCCGGGACCCGCTCCAGGGCCATGACCGCGACCGCACCCGCGTCCTCGGCGATCTTCGCCTGCTCCGGGGTGACGACGTCCATGATCACGCCGCCCTTGAGCTGCTCGGCCATGCCGCGCTTCACGCGGGCGGTGCCGGTCTCGGGGGTCGGGGTGGTGGAGTTCGAGAGCGTGCTGGACACGGGGTTGACCTCGCTCGGGGGAAGGGGGTTGCTGCGAACATCGAGGAAACGTGAGGGGTGGGGGCCACTGCAAGGGCCAATGGGGAGGCGGTGGATCGTTTTTCTTCGCCCCCGCCGCCCCTACCCGTCCCATCCCCAGGGGCTGCGCGCCCCTTCGACCCCCGGCGGGGGTTTCGGGGGCGGCTTTTCGGCTGCGGGTGGGTGGGGGCTGGTCGCGCCCACGCGGCGGAGCCGCAAATCGAAACAGCCCCGCGCCCCTGAAAAAGCGGGCTGCGCCCGGCTTTTTCATCGGCCCGCAGGGCCGTCCTGCACGGCCGTAGGCCCGTGCTTTAGGGGCGCGGGGAACTGCGCGACCAGCCCCCACCCACCCGCGCACGCCCGACAACCCCATCCACCCGAGCTACTGGGCGCCCGGCGTCACACCCCCCGCTCGGTCGGCCAGCGCGACCGGCGGTTCGTCGTCCATCTCGAAGGCCATCGGGAAGGGGGCGTGGCCGGCGAGGCGGAACCAGCGGACCTTGCGGTGGCGACGCAGGGCACGGGCCGCCCGTACCGCGTCGTTGTGGAAGCGGCGTGCCATCGGCACCCGGCGCACCGCCTCCGCCAGCTCGTTGGCCGCGTCCTCGCCTCCCGGCGCCTCCCGCACGGCCTCCACCTGCTGCGCCTCCGCGAACACGGCCCGCAGCGCCTGGCTCAGCTCGCTCTCTGCGACCTCGCGCTGCTCCTCCTCGGCCTGCCGGGCCGCGTGCGCCGCCTCGTAGAGCACGATCGACGCGGCCGGGTCCAGCACGCCGGAGGTGGCCAGTTCCTGGGCGACCGAGGCGCGGCGCAGCAGTTGGGCGTCCAGCGCGGCGCGGGCGGCGTCGATGCGCGCGTGCAGTCGGTCGAGGCGCCCCGCGGTCCAGCTCAGGTAGAGGCCGATCGCGAAGAGGACGACCGCGATCCAGATGAGTGTCGAAGTCACGGGCGGCAAGGCTACCGGTGCCCGCCATCACGCCCGACGCGCCGGAACCGCTCAGCTCGACGGAGCCCCGGGCCTCCCCGGCCCGCGCCCTCAACCCCCGGGAGCCGTCGGCTCCACCTGGCCCACGCCACGGACCCCGGGAGCCATCAGCTCTACCCGACCCACGCCATCCGACCCCCGGGGGCTTGAGCCTCTCCCGCCCGCGCCCACAAACCTCGGGAGCCATCAGCCTTTCCCAGCCCGCGCCCTCGGCCCCAGAGCCCTGGGCCTCCCCCGGCCCGCACCCTCGGCCCCCGGAACCATCAACGTCTCCCCGCCCACATGCCCTCAGTCCCCTGCCCCTCGGACCCTTAGCCCCTCAACCCCTCACAACCCCAACCTCGCCCGTAGCCCGGCCCGTTCGTCCGTTGCCACTGAGGCGGCGCCCTCCGTCACCGTCTCGTAGACGCCCAGGATGTCGGCGCCGACCGTGGACCAGTCGAAGCGGCGTACGTGGGCGCTGCCCCGTTCGCGGAGTTCGGCTCGGCGGGTGGGGTCGGCGAGGAGGCGTACGGCGGCTGCCGCGAGCGCGTCGGCGTCCTCGTTGGCGAACAACTCGCCCGCGCCGCCCTGGTCGAGGACCTGGGCGAAGGCGTCGAGGTCGGAGGCGAGGACGGGGGCGCCGGCGGACATGGCCTCGACGAGGATGATGCCGAAGCTCTCGCCGCCGGTGTTGGGGGCGACGTAGACGTCGACGCTGCGCAGGAAGCGGGCCTTTTCCTCGTCGCTGACCATGCCGAGGAACTGCACGCGGGAGCGGAGCTCCTCCGGCAGGCTCTCCACCGCCTGCTCCTCGTCGCCCCGGCCCGCCACCAGCAGTCTGGTCTGCGGCCGCTCGGCGAGGATCTTCGGCAGGGCCTTCATCAGCACCGGCAGTCCCTTGCGGGGCTCGTCGATACGGCCGATGAAGCCCAGGGTGTCCCCCTGCCAGTCGGGGTTGGGCTTGGCGCGGGCGAAGAAGTCGACGTCGACGCCGTTCGGGATGACGACCGCGTCGCCGCCCAGGTGTTCGACGAGGGTGCGGCGCGCGTACTCGCTCACCGCGATGCGGGCGCTGATCTTCTCCAGGGCGGGCTGGAGGATCGGGTACGCGGCGATCATCGCGCGGGAGCGCGGGTTCGAGGTGTGGAACGTCGCGACGATGGGCCCCGACGCCGCCCAGCAGGCGAGCAGGCCGAGTGACGGGGAGGCCGGCTCATGGATGTGGATCACGTCGAACGTGCCTTCGTGGAGCCAGCGGCGTACGCGCGCGGCGGACAGGAAGCCGAAGTTGAGGCGGGCCACCGAGCCGTTGTAGGGCACCGGGACGGCGCGGCCGGCGGAGACCACGTACGGCGGGAGCGGGGTGTCGTCGTCGGCGGGGGCGAGGACGGACACCTCGTGGCCGAGGCGGATGAGGTGGTCGGCGAGATCGCGGATGTGGAACTGGACTCCCCCGGGCACGTCCCAGGAGTACGGGCAGACGATGCCGATCTTCACGGGCGGTCCTTCGCCGACGCGTTCGCGGATTCGTTCGCGATTTCGTTCACAGATTCGGGCGTGCATTCACTCGCGGACGCGTTCGTCGACTCGTTCGCTGACGTGTTTCCCGACGTGGCCGCTTCGCCCCCGGCCGTCGCGGCCGGGTCCTTCGTGGGGTCGAGGTCCGCGAGCCACAGCCTCTGCAGCATGTGCCAATCCTCCGGATGGTCGGCGATCCCGGTGGCGAAGGCATCGGCCAGCGCCTGTGTCATGACAGACGTCTTCTCGGCCTTCGTACCTGCCTCGGGTACCTCGATCGGGGGATGAACGCGTCCTTGCATGACGGGCGAGTCGTCGTACCAGAGGGTCACCGGCAGCAGCAGCGCGCCGGTCTGCTGGGCGAGGAGGGCGGGGCCTGCGGGCATCCGGGTCTTCTCGCCGAAGAAGTCGACCTCGACGCCGGAGGCGGACAGATCGCGATCGGCGACCAGGCAGACCAGGCCGCCGTCGCGCAGTCGGCGGGCGAGGGTGCCGAAGGCGGTGCCGCCGTTGTGGGGCAGGACCTCCATGCCGAGGCCCTCGCGGTAGGCGACGAAGCGGTCGTAGAGCGACTCGGGCTTGAGGCGTTCGGCGACGGTCGTGAACGGGGTCGCCAGCTTGGTCGTGACCCAGGCGCCGGCGAGGTCCCAGTTGGCGAGGTGCGGCAGCGCGAGGATGACGCCCTGGCCTGCGGCGAGTCCGCCGGTGAGGTAGTGCACGTCCTCGGGATCGAAGCCGTGCTTGACGCGGTCCTCGCTCCAGGCGGGCAGGCGGAACGATTCCATCCAGTAGCGCAGATACGAACGCATGCCCGCGCGGGAGAGCTGGGCGAGGCGTTCGGGGCTCGCGTCCGGCACCACGCGCGCGTAGTTGGCCTCCAGGCGGCGTACGAGGGGGCCTCGACGCTTCCAGGTGGCGTCGGCGATGGTCCGGCCCAGACGCACGGCGACGGGCTCCGGGAGCTTCTTGACCACGCCCCAGCCGAGTCCGTAGAGGCCGTCGGTCAGCCGCTCCTGGAGCGGGCTCACGAGGTCGCCTCACGGCGTTGTGTGGAGTCCTTGCTCCCCTGGGCCGTGCCCTCGGCGGCTTCGGCGGCCGCCGCCTCCGCCTCGGCGGACTCCCGGCGGACGGTGACGACCCGCTGGATCAGCGTGACCAGGCTGCCGGCGGCGACGACCCACAGGGCGATCGGCAGGAGTACGTCGATGCCGGGCACCCCGAACTTGTGCATGCCCGCGAACCCGGCCGCGACCAGGGAGATCACCAGGCGCTCGGCGCGCTCCACCAGCCCGTTGACGGCGACCGGCAGACCGATCGACTCGCCTCGCGCCTTGGTGTACGACACCACCTGGCCGCTCGCCAGACAGAAGATCGAGACCGCGCACAGCACGTTGTCGTCGCCGTTGCCCGCGTACCAGAGGGCGAAGCCGCCGAAGATCGCGCCGTCGGCGACCCGGTCGAGCGTGGAGTCCAGGAAGGCGCCCCAGCGGCTGGAGCGGCCCATCTGGCGGGCCATGTTGCCGTCGACGAGGTCCGAGAACACGAACAGCGTGATGACGACCGTGCCCCAGAAGAACTCGCCCCGGGGGAAGAAGACCAGCGCGCCGACGACGACTCCGGCGGTGCCGAGGAGCGTGACCGTGTCCGGGCTGACGCCCCTGCGGATCAGAAACGCGGCGAACGGTGTGAGGACACGCGTGAAGAATGCACGCGCGTACTTGTTCAGCATGGCCTTCCCGACGGTCGGTGTGGCCGGGTGGCCCTGCTGACCACCGGCTGGCCCATCGTAGCCACGCGCGCGTGTGTACGACCGTCGGGCACCAGGACGCCGTGTCCACCCCCGGAGAGCGGCGGGATCGCGTGCTTCGTATGGACGCACCGTGACGGGAGTGGAAAGCTCGAAGGACCGCGGGCGTCGCCGGAGCCGCCACAGCACGCGGGTTCCGCGTGTCCGCGCCCACAGTGACCTCACCGTGCACGGGAGGCAGGACCATGGGCGACAAGGCGAACGCACACCCCGGAGCCGCCGGCAGGGCTACGGCGGCCGACCACCCCGCGTCCGTACGGAATGTGGTGCTGGTCGGCCACTCCGGATCGGGCAAGACGACTCTGGTGGAGGCTCTCGCGCTGACGGCGGGAGCGGTGAACCGGGCGGGCCGTGTGGAGGACGGCGGCACCGTCTCGGACTACGACGAGATCGAACACCGGCAGCAACGCTCGGTGCAGCTCTCCCTGGTACCCGTCGAATGGGACGGATACAAGATCAATCTTCTGGACACTCCCGGATACGCCGACTTCGTCGGGGAACTCAGGGCCGGTCTGCGAGCCGCGGACGCGGCCCTCTTCGTCGTCTCGGCGTCGGACGGCGTCGACGGCTCGACCCGCATGGTGTGGGAGGAGTGCGCGGCGGTCGGTATGCCGCGCGCGATCGTCATCACGCATCTGGAGGCCGCACGGGCCGACTTCGAGGAGATGACCCGCACCTGCGCGCAGACGTTCGGCGGGGACGACCCCGACGCCGTACTGCCGCTGTACCTGCCGTTGCGCGGCCCTGCGGGACCCGACGGGCACGCGCCCGTGACGGGACTGACCGGGCTGCTGTCGCGGAAGCTGTTCGACTACTCGTCCGGTGAGCGCGGGGAGTCCGAGCCGGGCCCGGAGCAGCTGCCGGCGATCGAGGAGGCCCGTAACCGGCTCATCGAGGGGATCATCGCCGAGAGCGAGGACGAGACCCTCATGGACCGCTATCTCGGCGGCGAGACCGTCGACGTCAAGACGCTCATCGACGACCTGGAGCGGGCCGTCGCGCGCGGTGTCTTCCACCCGGTGCTGGCCGCAGCCCCGGCGGCCGACGGCGCCCGTCAGGGCCTCGGCACGGTGGAACTCCTCGAACTGATCACCCGTGGCTTCCCCACCCCCCTGGAGCGTGAGGCGCCGTCCGTCACCACACCGGAGGGCAGGCCCCGCGAGATCGAGTCGGGCTGCGACCCGGACGGACCGCTGGTCGCCGAGGTCGTCAAGACCGCCAGCGACCCCTATGTGGGCCGGATCTCGCTGGTCAGGGTCTTCTCCGGCACCCTGCGCCCCGACGCGACGGTGCATGTCTCCGGGCACGGCCTCACCGATCGCGGGCACGAGGACCACGACGTCGAGGAGCGCGTCGGGGCCCTGTCCGCGCCCTTCGGCAAACAGCAGCGGACGCTCACGCACTGCATCGCGGGCGACCTCGCGTGCGTGGCCAAACTGAACCGCGCGGAGACCGGGGACACCCTCTCGTCCAAGGACGACCCGCTGCTGATGGAACCGTGGGACATGCCCGATCCGCTGCTGCCGCTCGCCATCCAGGCGCACAGCAAGGCCGACGAGGACAAGCTGTCCCAGGGTCTCGCCCGGCTGGTCGCCGAGGACCCGACCATGCGGCTGGAGCAGAACCAGGACACCCACCAGGTCGTCCTGTGGTGCCTCGGCGAGGCCCACGCCGACGTGGCCCTCGAACGGCTGCGCAACCGGTACGGCGTCCAGGTCGACGTCGTACCGCACAAGGTCTCCCTACGGGAGACGTTCGCGGGGCCGTCGGCCGGGCGGGGCCGGCATGTGAAGCAGTCCGGTGGGCACGGGCAGTACGCGATCTGCGAGATCGAGGTGGAGCCGCTGCCGGGTGGCTCGGGCATCGAGTTCGTGGACAAGGTCGTCGGCGGAGCCGTGCCCCGGCAGTTCATCCCGTCCGTCGAGAAGGGCGTCCGCGCCCAGGCGGCCAAGGGAGTCGCGGCCGGCTATCCGCTGATCGATGTCCGGATCACGCTCAAGGACGGCAAGGCGCACTCCGTGGACTCCTCCGACGCCGCGTTCCAGACGGCGGGCGCGCTGGCGCTGCGGGAGGCGGCCTCCGACGCGCGTATCCACCTCCTGGAGCCGGTGGCCGAGGTGTCGGTCCTGGTCGGCGACGAATACGTGGGCCCCGTGATGAGCGATCTGTCCGGGCGGCGCGGCCGGGTCGTCGGCACCGAGCAGGCGGCCGGCGGACGCACCCTCGTACGGGCCGAGGTCCCCGAGATCGAGATCGACCGTTACTCCGTCGATCTGCGCTCCCTCTCCCACGGCACCGCGCGCTTCGGCCGCCGCTACACCCGGCACGAGCCGATGCCGACACAGGTGGCCGACAAGCTCCGCGAACAGTCGAAGGAGAACTGAAGGGTCGGCCGACAACGCCGACACCGTCGACAACTCGGTGTGACGGGTCTGCGAACGGTTTCGGCCGTTCGCCGACCCGTTCACGGTGACGCGACGCGGCCGATGGTGTCCGTGGGCCGCGGTCCGCGGACCGACTCCCGCGGTCGGGGCCCGGTGGGTTCGGTGAATGTCCGTCGCTCACGGCGCCGGATGTCGGTGGCTGCGGATACGCTGATCACCTGATCCACAAGTGTGGCTTGATCAGGGCCGGATCGGGTTATGACCTGATCAACAGGTGTGCGGAGCACGGAAGTCGGGAAGAGCCGCAGGAGCGGGTGTGCGGCGATGGGGGCGGCGGTGGCGGACGAATTCGATTTCACTCCCGGTGCGCAGGTGCCACTGACGGGCACGGCGGGCCAGACCGCGGCGACGTATGCCCTGGCGTCGGCGGTCTACCGGGACAACGAGGTCGACGAGATCCTCAAGGCCAACAACGACTGGCACAAGTCCACGGTGAAGCCCGGCCGCAAGTGGGCGACGATCTTCCGGCCCAACCTGGGCGAGGCGTTCTCCCTCGCCGTGCGGGACCGTATGGTCGGCGCGGGCCGGGGTGCGCTCATCCAGTCCTTCGGGATGGAGCCGCAGGTCGTCGTGGAGCACGCCCTGGCGTCGATCAACATCCGCAGGGAGCGCGACAACTGGCTCTCGGCGATCATGGTCGTCTGCGGACTGCTCTTCCTGCCGGGCCTGCTGCTGTGGCTGCTGGTCTTCCAGCTCCGCTCCCAGATCGCCAAGCGGGAGGACAAGCGCGCTGGCGCCCTGGCCACGACGCTGCTGGTCGCCGCGGGCGCCTTCGCCGTGATCTTTCTGCTGAGGATGCCGTTCGACGGCTTCTGGGCCTGGTACGCGCGCGCGTGCGTCGTGATGCCGGTCGTCGGCTGGTTCTGGGCCAAGCATGTCTGCGAGCGCACCGCCAAGGACCTGCGTGAGCGCTGGGAGGGCCTGCTCTCCGGCGGCGGTGTCGGCGCCAAGATCCCCGAGGCCGTGCCGGGCAACCCCGGTGACAAGGCGGAGCAGTTGCGCAAGGAGCTGGCCCGCCTCAGCGCGGAGCAGCGGTCCAACCTCGTCTTCTACGCGGGCCCCAAGGGCATCCTCGGTATGGGCACCCGCTGGGGCAGCTGGCAGCTGGCCGAGGACCTGGTGCCGGCCGACCCCTCCAAGGAGATCCATCCGTTCCGCAGTTGGGACGTGATACGCGCCATCCACGACCAACTCCGCATGCTGGAGCGCAACACGATCAACACCGGTGGCTTCCCGCCCCCGTCGATCAAGCACTGGATCGTCAGCCCCATCGCCGAGGGCGCCGGCAGCGTGTCCCGCCCCGACGGAGCGGACGTCGAGGCCTTCCAGTTCAAGAACCACGCCATACAGGACATCTGCAACAAGCAGCAGTTCGGCAGCGGCAACCGCCACTACCTCGGCGTGCAGTGGACCCTCTGGGACGGCCAGTTGATCATCACGATGATGATCACTGTGACCGTGCTCCACCAGACGCTCCGCATCGAGGTCACGGGGCACGCCCTGGGCCCGGTGCACGGCCTGTTCAACAACAAGCCCGCGGCGAAGACCAAGGAGGTCCAGAAGTCGATCCGCTTCTGGGAGACCCGCAAGATCAAGCTCCCGCTGGTCGACACCGACGAGGTCGTACGACTCGCCGCGCGCGCCCCGCTCACCTGGTACCCGCCGCTGCTGAACTGGCTCGGCGGCTCCATGGGCCTCCCCGAGCCCTTCGGCCTCCGCCACGCCTGGGCCGACCAGCCCTGGCGCCACCGCTTCATGGCCGACGACGCGCTGCGCGCCGCGACGCCGGTCCTCCGCGTGGTCCACTCGGCCGCGATCAAGGTCCTGGCCGACCACGGGGTGGACACGGAGAAGTTCACCGCCCGCGCCGGAAACCTCAGCGGCGCGGTGCAGGACCTTACGCCCAAGAAGGCGGACCTCTACGACGCGTGACCGCTGCGCTGGGCTTTGGCCAGGGGGGTGCGTGGGGACCGTTTTCGAGTGCGGGTTGTCTGTGGCTGGTCGCGCAGTTCCCCGCGCCCCTAAAAGCACGGCCCTGCGGGCCGTGAAGGGTCACTGTGGCGCGCATGAAAAGGCTGGGCGCAGCCCGTCTTTTCAGGGGCGCGGGGAACTGCGCGACCAGCCCCCACCGGGCCCGCACCCGACAAACGATCCACCCTCCCCCGACGGGGGTCGAAGGGGCACCGCCCCTGGATGGGGGTCCCCCGCTCGAACGAAGCCGAGAGTGGGGGGAGGGACGGGTAGGGGCGGCGGGGGCGAACCCCCTGTTCAGACGGCCGGCCAGGCCTCCGCCAGCATCTTCCTCGTATCGGCCAACAACTGCGGCAGCACCTTCGTATGCCCCACCACCGGCATGAAGTTCGTATCCCCACCCCACCGAGGAACGATGTGCTGGTGCAGATGCGCGGCGATACCGGCCCCCGCCACACTCCCCTGATTCATCCCGATGTTGAACCCGTGCGCCCCGGAAGCGGCCCGCAGCGCCGTCATCGACTGCTTCGTCAGCTCGGCCAGCTCGGCGGTCTCCGCTCCGGTGAGGTCGGTGTAGTCGGCGACATGACGGTAGGGCACGACCATCAGATGACCGCCGTTGTACGGGTACAGGTTGAGCACCGCGTAGACGTGCTCCCCCCGTTTGATGACCAACCCGTCCTCGTCCGACTTGGCCGGGATGGAGCAGAAGGGGCAGCCGTCGTCGGCCCCGGGGCCGGTCGGCTTGTTCTCGCCCTGGATGTACGCCATCCGGTGGGGCGTCCACAGGCGCTGGAACGCGTCCTGCGTCCCCACTCCGATCTGCTGCTCCGGCTCACTCGTCATGCAAAGCAGCATATGGCTTCGCCCGTTCGCGGCGTGTCGCCGGGTACCGGCGCGGGATCACCGAGGCCAAGCTGTGGCGATGGACCACGACAGCCGCAGGCCCCGTGACGGCCTCGGGCCCAGCGACAGCCGCAGGCCCGGCGGCAGCCGACGGCCACCCCGCTGGGAACGCCACTCGGGCCGCGTCCTCACTACCGCGTCGGCCCTCTTCCTCGCCTCGTACGCCGTACGGGTCCTGGCCCATGACCTGCCCCAGGGCTGGCTGGACCTCTGTCTCGCGCTGATCCTGCTGTGCTGGGCGGTCTTCGTGCTGGACTACGCGGTGCGCTGGCGCCTGAGCGGCCTCGGCCTCCGTTTCGTCCGGGTCCACTGGCTGGACACCGTGGTCCTCGTACTGCCCCTGCTGCGCCCCCTGCGCATCGTCCAGCTCCACGACGCCGTACGACGCCGCCACGACCACCCCAGGCTGGCCCTGCACGCGCGCGTGGCCGTCTACGCGGGCCTGTCGGCGACCCTGCTGGGCTTCAGCGGTGCCCTCGCCGTCTACCAGCAGGAACGGTCGGCACCGGACGCCACCATCCGCACCTTCGGCGACGCCGTGTGGTGGGTCTGCTCGACCTTCTCGACGGTCGGCTACGGGGATGTGACACCGGTGACGCCGATGGGCCGGGTGATCGCCGTGGTGCTCATGGCCTGCGGCCTGGCCCTGCTCGGCGCCGTCACCGGCTCCTTCTCGTCGTGGCTGTTGCAGGTCTTCGCACGGGAGGACGAACAGAAGCCCCCGGGGAACACCCCGGGGGCCTGAAACGCCGCGTCGGCGGGGAATTACACCTGGACCCGTCGCTCCACCACATCAACGAGCTTCGCCAGCGCTTCCTCACGCGGGATGCCGTTTTCCTGAGAACCGTCGCGGTAGCGGAACGAAACCGTGTCGGCGTTCATGTCGTCGTCGCCGACGATGATCATGAACGGGACCTTCTGCTTCTGGGCCGTCCTGATCTTCTTCTGCATACGGTCCGACGAGGCGTCGACCTCGACTCGCAGGCCCCGCTTCTTCGCCTCACCGGCGAACTTCTGCAGGTACTCCACGTGCGCGTCCCCCACCGGGATGCCCACCGCCTGCACCGGCGCCAACCACGCCGGGAACGCCCCCGCATAGTGCTCCAGCAACACGGCGAAGAACCGCTCGATGCTGCCGAACAAAGCGCGATGGATCATCACCGGCCGCTGCTTCGAACCGTCCGGCCCCGTGTATTCCAGGCCGAAGCGCTCCGGCAGGTTGAAGTCGAGCTGGACCGTCGACATCTGCCACGTGCGGCCGATCGCGTCGCGCGCCTGGACGGAGATCTTCGGACCGTAGAAGGCGGCACCACCCGGGTCCGGGACCAGCGGCAGCCCCTGCTTCTCGGCGACCTGGCGAAGCGTCTCCGTGGCCTCTTCCCACGCCTCGTCGGAGCCGACGAACTTCTCCGGGTCCTTGGTGGAGAGTTCCAGGTAGAAATCGGTGAGGCCGTAGTCGCGCAGCAGGTTCAGGACGAAGGTGAGCGTCTTGTCGAGCTCTTCCGCCATCTGCTCGCGGGTGCAGTAGATGTGCGCGTCGTCCTGGGTGAAGCCACGGGCCCGGGTGAGGCCGTGCACGACGCCGGACTTCTCGTACCGGTACACGGTCCCGAACTCGAAGAGACGCAGCGGCAGTTCGCGGTACGACCGTCCGCGCGCGTCGAAGATCAGGTTGTGCATCGGGCAGTTCATGGGCTTGAGGTAGTAGTCCACGCCCTCGTCGAGCTGCATGGGCGGGTACATGCCGTCGGCGTACCAGTCCAAGTGGCCCGAGACCTCGAAGAGCTTCCCCTTCGTGGCGTGCGGGGTGTAGACGAACTCGTAGCCCTCTTCCTCGTGGCGGCGGCGCGAGTAGTCCTCCATGACCCGGCGGATGATGCCGCCCTTGGGGTGGAAGACGGCGAGGCCGGAGCCGATCTCGTCCGGGATGGAGAACAGGTCGAGTTCGTTGCCCAGCTTGCGGTGGTCGCGCTTCTCGGCCTCGACGAGGAAGTCGAGGTAGGCCTTCAGCTCGTCCTTGGACGGCCAGGCGGTGCCGTAGATGCGCTGGAGCATCGGGTTCTTCTCGCTGCCGCGCCAGTAGGCGGCCGCGTTGCGCATCAGCTTGAACGCCGGGATGAGTCGGGTCGAGGGCAGGTGAGGACCGCGGCAGAGGTCCTTCCAGCACAGCTCGCCGGTCTTGGCGTCCAGGTTGTCGTAGATGGTCAGCTCGCCCGCGCCGACCTCGACATCCGCGCCGTCGTCGCTGGACGCGGAGCCCTTGAGTCCGATCAGCTCCAGCTTGTAGGGCTCGTTCGCGAGTTCCTCGCGGGCGGCCTCGTCGGTGACGACTCGGCGGGAGAACTTCTGCCCCCGCTTCTGGATCTCCTGCATCTTCTTCTCGATGGCCTTGAGATCCTCGGGGGTGAACGGCCTCTCGACATCGAAGTCGTAGTAGAACCCGTCCTTCACCGGCGGCCCGATGCCCAGCTTGGCCTCCGGGAAGAGCTCCTGGACGGCCTGGGCCATGACGTGGGCGGTGGAGTGGCGGAGGATGCCCAGGCCGTCCTCGGAGGAGATCTCGACGCCTTCGACGGTCTCGCCGTCCTTGACCTCGTACGCGAGGTCCTTCAGCTCACCGGCCACACGGGCCGCGACGATGCTGCGCTCACCGGCGAACAGGTCGGCGGCCGTAGTGCCCGTCGTCACCACTCGCTCTTCCCGCTCGGAATCGCGTTGGATGATCACACGGACGTCGGACACCGGTCTCTCCTGCCTGAAGGTGGACGCGTACGCCACCGCGTACGCAGACAGGAATCGTACCGAGCCCCGGGCGCGCTCCGCGAAACGGTTATGTCTTAGGCGGGCGAGCGGGCACGCGGGCGCCCGGGACGTCACTCCCCTCCGCAGGCCTCCTCGAAGAAGGCCATCGTCTCGGCGGTCTCCTGGATCGACTTCATCAGCCGGTCCCGCTCGGCCTCGTCGACCTGCACCGGCGCGACCCCGTGGGCGTCGGTGAGCCGGCGGAAGCCTCCCCTGCTCTCCAGCCGCCCGTGCACCCGCACCGGCAGCCCGACGAGATGGGCCTGGCCCGCTATGCGGTACGACTCCTCGTCCAGGGTCATCCGGACGTTCGGGACCTCGGCCCCGGCGATGACCCGCAGCCGTACGGTCCCCTCGCCGCGCGCGGCGGACCGGCGCATCCGCACCACCGCGCCGGTGATCCGTACCGGCGTCGACGGCTCCTCCCGCAGATAGCGGTCCCCGGCCTCGCGCAGTACGGGAAGGTCGCCCGGTGAGAACTCGACGGGGTCCGCCGGTGCCGCCCCGCCCTCCGGGACCCCTGCGGCGGGTGCCCAGTCGACGGCGATCCGGGCGCCTTCGGTGCCCCGGACCAGGGCGATGAGGGCCTCGGTCAGTTCATGGCTCACCCCGGCCTCGACGGCACCGTCGAAGGCGTCCATGCCGCCGGTGGCGCGCTGGTAGTCGACGGCCTCGCGGGCGGCGTAGAGGGCCTGGTGGAGGCGTACGGCGAGGGGGCGGCCGGTGTCGACGGGCACGAAGGCGGTGAGGCGACGGCCGCCGGGGGCCGCTCCGACGAGGACGGAGTCGAGGGAGGCCGCGGCGGCGTGCCGGTGGCGGGCGCCGTAGTAGCCGGCACGCGCGCGCGTGGCGAGTGCCGCCGCGAGGAGCATCTGGCGGGCGGCGGAGCGCAACTGGTCCTCGACCGCCCAGGAGGCGGTGCCCACGGGCCCGGTCGGTACGTCCCGCCACCAGCGGATCTCGTCGCTTGGCACGGTGAGTCCGACCAGGACGTCACGGGCGGCCGGCGACCCGCTGCGGGACAGGGCGGTCAGGGCTTCGCCGAGCAGGTCGTCACTGTCGGGGAAGGCCCGGTTCTCCGGTACGAGCAGGCTCATGCCCCGCCCGGTCGGCCCCGGCGGCGTCCAGCGCCCGTACCGCCCGGCGGCGCCGCCCCGCCGCTGCCAGCCGTGCCGGCGCAGCAGGGCACCGAGCACGGCCGGGTCGACCTGGGCGGGGTCGGGCGGCTGGGTCCAGGTGGGCTCGACGGAGTGGGGGCGCACCCGTCGTAGGGGCCGGCCGATGGGCCGCCGTTCGTAGTCGTCGGTGTGGACGGGACGGCGTATGCGGTCCTCCGCGTCGGCGGAATGCCGTGCGTACCTGTCCTGACCGGCGGAACCACCTCGGAAGTCGCCGTCGTCGTAAGGGCCGTGGGTGTCGTCGTAGGGGCCGTGGGTCACGGTCTGCCTCCCGTTCCGACGCGCGTCATGATCTCGCAGAGCGCTCGGTCGTCGAAGATGCGCGAGGTCGGGACGCGCACGGTGGTGCGGCGCCGACCGGTGATCGGGTGTCCGGCGAGGTTGATCCAGTAGCAGCAGTGCCGCAGGTCGAGGCGGTCGTGGCCGGCGCGTATCCACTGGTCCCGCGATCTCGGGACGATCATCACCACGAGGATCTTGTGCACCGTGACGGGTGTGCGGGCGAGCTTCGCCAGGTGGTCGTTGTCGAGCGTGAAGGAGAAGGAGCGGCCCGGGGGGTTCGGTGCGATCTGGTAGGTGGCCTTGAGCTGCACCTTGATCGTGACCTCGTCGTCGACGGTGTGTCCGGGCGCGCTGTGGCTGACATGCCAGTCGATGCCGTTGTCGGGGAAGGGCTGGGACAGGGAGCACCCGGCCGCGGCGGCGACCGCGTGCAGATAGCCCACCTGCAGGGTCTCCATGCAGGCGGTGGTGGCGAGGGAGCCGCGCTGGGGCACCGCGTGCTCGGACAGCAGCCCGCCCCGCTCGGGCTGCGCTATGGCCATGACCGACAGCCTTTCAGTGCAAACGTTTTTCCGCGTCGCGTTTCTGTGTCGAGCCCCTGAACTGCGCAGACCCGTACTTCTGTTGTCTCCTTCCGGCGTACGGCGCAAACGGCCCGGGTATCACCAAACGGGCAGAAGACGGGACGTCAGCTGCCCTGGGTGAACGAGGAGTTGGGGACACATGACGTGTTGGTACGAGGGGCCCTTGGCGGCGTTCGACACGGAGACCACGGGCGTGGATGTCGAGTCCGACCGGATCGTGTCGGCCGCCGTCGTCGTCCAGGACGCGCCCGGAACCCGTCCCCGGGTGACCCGGTGGCTGGTGAACCCGGGTGTGCCGGTGCCGGAGGCGGCGACGGCGGTGCACGGGCTGACGGACGATCATCTGCAGCGTGAGGGCCGTTGGCCCGCGCCGGTGATGGAGGAGATAGCCAGGGCGCTGTCCGAGCAGGCGGCGCGCGCCCGTCCGCTGGTGGTGATGAACGCGCCGTTCGATCTGACCATGCTGGACCGCGAGTTGCGCCGCCATCGCGCGTCGTCGCTCGATCGCTGGTTCGAGGCGACACCGTTGCAGGTGCTCGACCCGCGGGTCCTCGACAAGCATTTGGACCGCTACCGCAAGGGCCGCCGTACGCTGACGGACCTGTGCGCGCACTACGAGGTCACGCTGGACGGCGCGCACGACGCGGCGGCGGACGCGCAGGCCGCGCTGGATGTCGTACGGGCGGTGGGCCGCCGCTTCTCGACCCGGCTGGCCCGTCTCTCCCCCGCCGAACTGCACACCTTGCAGGCCGTGTGGCACGCGGCACAGGCGCGCGGTCTGCAGGCGTGGTTCGCACGCAGCGGCTCGGACGAGTCGGTGGACCCGGCGTGGCCACTGCGCCCGGAACTGCCGGCGGCGGCCTAGCTTCTCGACGAAGGGCGACCCCGGGAAAGGGGGTGCGGGTGGCGGAGCCCCCGCCACGCGCGGCGAAGCCGCGCACAACACGACGATGGCGACCCGGCCTGCGCTTTTCGCAGGCACGAGCCGCCATCGACATCGTGGGCGATACTGGGTTCGAACCAGTGACCTCTTCGGTGTGAACGAAGCGCTCTCCCACTGAGCTAATCGCCCGGGAACGCACTGAACCATACAGGTCCCGGCGGGTCGGGTTCAAACCGCTTGCCCACCGGCCGCGAGGTGGGCGAGAAGACCCCGGCGTCCGGCCCGCATCATCAGCGTGTGGTTGGCGCGGAACACGAGCCGCCCGGGCACCGCGAGGCGGCGCAGCAGCGGCTTGGTGACGTCGACCTCCTGGTCGTAGCGGGCGAGCGTGCCCTCCCCGTCGGGGGTGATCGTCCAGCGGGCCCAGCCGTCGACGTCACCGGTCATCTCGATCTCCAGCACCCCGGCGGCCGGGTCGTTGCGCACCTGGCGCGCGGTGAAGCGGAGGTCGTACGGCAGCGCGGACCGGATACGGATGGTGCCGCTGGTGTCGTCGATGCGGGTCACCTCGCGTACCTGGGGCCACCAGCGGGGGTAGTCCTCGGCCTGTCGCAGCACCTCGTAGGCGGCGGTGGGCGGCAGGGGCAGCGCCCAGAGGCTGCGGAAGCGGTAGTGGCACCAGTCCATGGTCGGATTGTGCCCGTACGCAGGGCGTCCGCACGGAATCTGAGTACGGCCTGAGTATGTGCGCTCATGTCGTCGACCGTGACGCGGACCACACTCCCGGACATGACGCATTTTCCGTCCCCGGCGGAGGAGTTGCGACTCCTCGACACCGAACTGCGGCACCTGGACGCCCGTCGCACCTTCCTGCTGGCGCGACGGGCCTGGCTGGTCAACGCCCTGCACACCCGCACGCCCGCGCACACTCCGGCGCCCGGAGGCCCGCCCGCGCGCCGCCCGGAGGCATCGGCGCCCGGTGTCCAGAACGTTCTCCTCGCCCTCGGCGGGCTCCTGCTGACGGTCGCGGCGATCGCGTTCACGCTGGTCAGCTGGGGGCACATGGGGATCGCGGGCCGCGCCATGGTCCTCGGGGCGGTGACCCTGACCGCCCTCGCCGCCCCCGTGGCCCTGCTGCGCCACCGCCTGCGCTCGACCGCGGAGGCCGTGGCCGCCCTGGGCCTGGCCCTGACGGCCCTCGACGCCTACGCCCTGCACGAGGTCGCGTTCACCGACACACAGGGCACGGCCTACTCGGCCACCGCCTCAGCCGTACTGGCGGTGACCTGGGCGGCGTACGGCCTGGCCCTGGGCGCGTGGGCACCGAGGACCCCGACGGACGAGAACGGCCGCACGACCACAGCGAAGGCCGAGTCCCACCAGCCCTCCGGAAGGGCGAAGCACTGGCCGGCAGCCGTCCGCACCCCCCTCCTCCTGCCCCTCCCCCTCGCCCTGACCGCCGCTCAACTCCCCCTCCTGCTCTGGTCCTTCGCGGCGAACGCGAGCCTGGACACCTTCACGGCCGTGCTGCTCGTCACGGCGGCGGCCGACACCGCGATCGCCCTGCGCGTGCGGCTGGAACCCGTACGGATCGTCGCGATGGTCGGCGCGTTCGGCGCGGGTGCCTGGGGTGTTCTGGCGGCCGGGTGGCTCTCCTGGGCCGCGACCGGTCCGAGCGACGCGGTCCGCGCGTCGGCGCTGCTCGCCCTCGCCGCCGCCATCGCCCTGACGACCGCCTGGCAGGCCCCCGGGCAACTGCTGTCGCGCGGCACCTCCCTGTCCCTCGGTACGGCTTTGACCGCCGGCCTCCTCTCTGTGGCGGCACTCGGCGGAACGGCACGCTCGGTACTGCCCACCGAGTGGACGATCCCGGCCCATCTGCTCGGCGGAGTGGCCCTGTTGACGGTCGTACGCGTCCGGGTGCCCGATCCCGTACGGCGGGGTCTCCTGCACGCCTCGGTCGCCGTCCAGGCCATCGCCCTCGCCACCACTGTGCCCACCGTCCTGTTCACCCTCCTGGGCCCGGTCGGGCAGGTCACCCGCGCCTGGTCCGGCGCACCGGCGGACGCCCGCGCGGCGGCGACACCGGACCTCCCCTGGCCGCCGGACGCGCAGACGGTCCCCCTCGTCCTGGCCGTGGTCGCCGTGGTTATGGCGCTCACCGCACGCTCCGAGCCCTGGCGCACCCAGGCCCGGATCGGCGCCCTGATCTGCGCCTGGGCGAGCCTCCTCACCCTCGCGCCGGTCTTCGAACTCCCCTACGCGGCGGGCCTGGCAGCCCAGGGAGCCCTGATCGTGGCCGCACTGGTACTGGCCGACCGCACCCGCCCGACACCTCCCCAGCAGCTCAAGCAGGCACCCCTCCCCCTCACCGCCACCCTCCTGGCCCTCGCCACCTCCGTCAGCCTCGCCTTCCTCTCCCTGGCGAGTGAACCGGCAACCCTGACGGTGCTCGCCACGACCACCGCCCTGTTCGGCCTCGCCGCCTGGCGCACCCACCCGGGCCCCCTCACCGCACCGGCGTCCCTGGCGCACGCGACCGCCCTGACCTGCGCGATCGGCGCGTCAGCGGGCTGGGCACCCCATCACACGGCCCTGCTGGTCCTCACCATCCCGACCATCGCGGCCCTCCTGGCGGCCCGGCTCCCCCACTCCCCCGTGACCATCCCTATCGAGGCCACCGGAGCGGCGGCCGGCCTGCTGGCCATCGCCCTGGCGGCCACCGACCCACCCCTGCTGTCCCTGACCCTCGCCCTCTGCGGAGTCATCACAGCGGGCACAGCGGTACGCCCGAACCGCCGGGACCTCGGTTACGCGGCAGCCGCGCTCTTCGTCCTGGCCAGCTGGGTACGCCTGACCTCCTGGAACGTCACGGACCCGGAGGCGTACACCCTGCCGATCACGATCCCGGCGCTGGCCGTCGGTTACCTCAGGCGCCGCCGGGACCCGGCGGCCTCCTCCTGGACGGCCTACGGCCCGGGCCTGGCAGCCACCTTCGGCCCCAGCCTGCTGGCGGCCTGGGGCGACGAACACTGGCTCCGTCCCCTGCTCCTGGGCCTGGCCGCCCTGGCGGTAACCCTCCTGGGCGCCCACCATCGCCTCCAGTCCCCCCTGCTGCTCGGTGCCGCCACCTCGGCCACGGTCACCCTGCACGAGTTGGCCCCGTACATCGCCCAGGCAGTGGACACCCTCCCCCGCTGGGTGCCCCCGGCACTGGCGGGCCTGGCCCTACTGGCACTGGGCGCCACGTACGAACAACGCATGAGGGACGCCCGCAGGCTGAAGGAGTCTCTGGGGAGGCTGAAGTAAGGCAGCTCGATCTTCCCCAGGGGCCTTCCTTACAGCTCCTCATGACCGCCGCCCACACCCGCGCCCCAAAGGGGCGCGGGGAACTGCGCGCCCAGCCCCAACGGACCCGCAGCGCACCACGGGGGCGCCCCCCGTTTTCCCCGCGCACCCCAGCGGAGCGTCACGGCATCTTGGAGCCCACCAACGCCAAGTTCTGAATGGCCGCCAGCCCATACAGCGCGGTCGCGTTGGTGGAGACCCACGCCGCCTCGCTCCCCGGCACCAGCCCGGTCGGCCCCTCGATCGGCTTCGTGGACCAGTCCGTGGACTCCTTGTAGTCCCAGGTGTCGGCGCTGTTGTAGAACTGCCGCCACGCCCGCGCCGCCAGCTTGTCGTCGCCCAACTGCACGGCGGCGTAGGCGTCCTGGCGCGAGTGGCCCTGGAAGAGCAGCAGGGTGCCGAAGTTGGACCCGTACCGGGCGGCCTGCTCGGCCTTGGTGGCGTTGAAGTAGCGGCAGTAGTCCAGCCACGCCTCCTTGAACTCGGGCATCTCGATCTGGTCGAGAAGCTCGGCGTTCAACTCGACGAGCCCGAACATGGCCGACAGATGCGACACGCTGACCTTGGCTTCGTCGGCGACGGCGAACTTGCCGGTGTCGAGGTCGTACAGCGCGCTGCCCTGGACGAAGCCGTTGGGCTGGGCGGCGATGGTCTCCATCGTCGACAGCACCCGCGCCTTGGCCTTCTCCCACTTCGGGCCGCGCCGCTCCCACTCGGTGAGCCAGGCCGAGACGAGGCCCGACCAGTCGGTGCCGAAGCCGATGGACAGGGCGTTGCGGTCCGGTTCGTACGGCTCGGTGCGGATCTTGCGGATGGGGTCGAGGACGAGGAAGGTCTCGTCGGAGTCGACGTTGGCGTGCATGAGGTCGCCGACGCGTTCGTCGGCGGTGAGGAAGTAGTAGTAGCGGCGGTAGGTGGTGTTGGCGATGCGCTGCTGCTTGGCGCTGTCGGCGTAGTGCTGGACGCCGTGGCGGGTGCCGAGGCCGGCCCATTCGCCCAGGTGGTACACGTCGACCTCGCCGGTGTGGCGGGTCATGGCCTCGGCGAAGCGGAAGATGTCGGCGCGGCCGGAGCGCATGTACGCGAACCACAGCCACAGGTCGGGCGAGAGTTCGGAGTTGTCCCAGGCGTAGCCGCCGACGTCGTAGCACCACTGGTGGCGGGCGGGGTCGTAGCTGTGCATGATGTCGCCGTAGTCCCAGAAGCCGTACCAACGGCGCATCTCCACCTGGTCCTTGTAGTAGGTGAAGAGGAAGTCGAGGTGGTCCTCGATCTTCGCCTTGGCGGCGGTCGAGCGGTCGGGCTCGGAGAACAGCCTGCCGAATACGCCCGCCTCGATGAGCTGCTTGGGCGGCGCGGCGAGCTGCGCCGGGGTGCGTACGGCCTCGACCTGCTCGGCCATGTCCTCGGCGCTCGGGGTGGACTCATGGGCCCAGAAGAGGAGTTCGCTGGTGCGGGCGATGCCGTAGGGGGTGCCGAAGCCGGGTTCGTAGTCCTCGTAGGTGATGTTGAGGCCTTCGAGCTGCTCGGGGTAGGTGTCCTGGCCCATGCCGTCGTGGTAGAAGCGCAGGTCCATGGGCTGTGCCTCGGGCGACCAGAGCCAGAGGGTGACCTCGGCGTCGTCGGTGTGGGCGTCACGGATGTCCAACTGCGCCGGGAACTTCTCCCAGAAGTCCCTGAGGCCGAAGGCGAAGCCACCGCTCGCGCCGCCCACGTACCCGAAGCCGCTGGCCCGCCGGCCGCCACCGGCCGGAATCCACCCGTACCCCTTCTTCGTCCGCTTCTTCACCGCGAAACCGTCGGCGGAGAGCTGTGAGAGCGTGTAGTCGCCCCACTCGGGGATGTACTGGAGGCGAGTCGTCACCCGCTGGTCCCAGGTGGACGGGTCGGGCAGCTTCTCGCCCTCGAACTGGGCGGTGCGTACGGCCGCGCCCGGGTCGCGGCGCAGGCCTGTGATCCCCTTGACCGCCTCGCGCAGCAGCCCGGTGCCCTCGCCGCCGATCCGGATGTGCCGGTCGTAGGCGGCGTCCCGCATCGGGACCTTGAAGCGGACGCCGATGCCCCGGATGAAGTCACCACTCGCCTTGCCCGGCTCCTGGGTGCCGTCGAAGGTGATGGTGTGCACCATGCGGAACGATTCGGCGCCCGCGTAGAAGTACAGCCGGATCGAGAAGGGCAGCCAACTCCGGCTGCCCTTGCGGTGCTTGCCGTCGATACGGACCACGGCACGCACCGGGCCCTCCTGCTCGACCTCGACCTCGTCGATGGCGCTCTCGAACCGCTCGTACTTGACCGTGCCCTGGTCGCCGTCCTCGATCTCCGGCTGGCGCAGCAGCACGAGCCGACCGGTGTGGGCGACCTCGGTGGAGCCGCGCAGCACCGACTTGACGAGGGTGGAGCCGGACTTGCCGATCTTCGCGGTCATCACCCCGGTCGACACATCGATGGTGCCGCCGCTCTTGTCGACGGTGACCTTCTTCTCGGGCGCGGCGGGGGTGCCCGGGGTGAGCGTGAGCTTGCCGGAGCCGGCGCCCGCGCCGACCGCGTGCGCCGTCCACTTCACCGAGCCGTCCGGCCAGTAACCGATGGGCCAGGACTGGACGGGGATGCTCTTCCCCTCCGCGTCCGTCAAAGAGAACGACTGTTCCTTCTCGTAAGCGCCCTTCGGCCACGGCACACCCACCGTCGACCCCGGCGCGGCACCGAGTCCTCCCTCCTCCAGCCAGTCCAGGGTCACCGGATCGGCCTCCGCGGCCTCGGCTCTGGGCGCGGCCTGCGCGTGCGAGCCGAGCGCCCAGCTCAACTGGGTCGCGGCTCCGGCGACGGCGGCGGCCTTGAGGAGGGATCTGCGGTCGATGGGGGACATGACCTTTCCTTTCCGTACGGGAAGCGTTGCCTGGGGAAGCAAGACGTGTGCGGGTGGTCAGGGGCATGACAGAGGGCGGTGAGCACCGCTCTCCTGAAGCGGGTGTCACATGGTCAGGCCAGGCGGCGCCGTTGCCGTTCCTCCACGGCGACGGCCGCCGCGGCGACGGCTCCGAGGACCGGGACGGCCAGCGGCGCGGCGAACCAGCCGGAGCAGACCACCACGGCCAGTCCACCGACGAGGAGGAACGATCCGGCGGGGTCGAGCACGGTCCGCCGCCCGGCCGCGCCGAGCAGGGTGCGCCAGCCGGCGCCGGGTTCCCAGACGGCCGCCGCGCGCAGCCCGGCCACGGCGGCCCCGATCAGCGCGAGCACACCGACGGCGCCGACCAGCGGCCCCCCGGGAATTCCGGCGCGTACGGCCTGGACGTCCACCCACACCGCCGCGAGCGCCGCCCACCCGGCGACCCCGACGAGCCACCCGCCGCGCACCGCCGTACGGAAGTCGGCGACGAACTCCCGCCAGCCACCGTCCACATGGGCCGTACGACGACTCAGATGCCGGGAGCCGGCGGCGAACGCGGCGGGGTAGGTCACCAACGGCAGCGAGGCCGCCGCGATCCACACCCCGGTGAGCAGACACTCGGCGAACAGCGCGAACCCTTCGGCGAGCCGGGATTCACCACGGGATTCGGCGGCCTTCGCCGGGGCCTTGGCCATGATCAGCTCACCTCAGCCCTTCAGCCCGGACGTGGCCATGCCGTCGATGAGATAGCGCTGGAAGGCGAGGAAGAAGGCGAGCACCGGCAGCAGCGCCACCAGCGACATCGCGATCATGCCGCCGTAGTTGGCCAGGCCCTCCTGGTCCACGAACATCTTCAGGCCGAGCGAGACCGTGTATTTGTCGGGCGTATTCACATAGATCAGCGGGCCCATGAAGTCGTTCCAGGCGTTGATGAAGGTGAAGATCGCACTGGTGATGAGCGCGGGCCGGCACAGCGGCAGCACGATCGACCAGTAGATCCGGAAGTGCCCGCACCCGTCGAGCCGGGCCGCCTCGTCCAGTTCCCTGGGCAGGTTCCGCATGAACTGCACCATCAGAAAGACGAAGAACGCCTCCGTGGCCAGGTACTTCGGCAGCAGCAGCGGGGTGTACGTGTCGATCATGTCCATGTTGCGGAACAGCACGTACTGCGGGATCAGCAGCACGTGGTACGGCAACAGAAGCGTGCCGATCATCAAGGTGAAGAGCAGATTCCGGCCCGCGAACCTGATCTTCGCGAAGGCGTACGCGGTCAGCGAGCAGGACACCAGGATGCCGACGACCGAACCGACCGCGAGGGTGAGCGAGTTGAGGAAGAACGTGGAGATCGGGATGTCGGCGATGCCGTCGGAGAGGCTCGTGTAGTTCGAGACGATCGGGTCGACCGGGAAGAGGTCCAGGCTGCCGATGATCTCGTCGCTGTTCTTGAACGAGCCGCCGATGACCCAGAGCACCGGGTAGAGGATCACCGCGAGGATCAGCAACGAGCCGATGTGCCAGGCGAACGAACCGGGCAGCCGGCGCCTCAGGGCACCGGTCCTCGCGGACGGGGCCGGGGGCGGCGTGATCTCGGTGGCCGGTGCGCTCATCGGGCGCCCTCCTCGTAGTGCACCCAGCGCTTCTGGGACCAGAACAGCACCGCCGTCACCAGGGCGACCGCGACCAGCAGCAGCCAGGCCATCGCGGAGGCCAGACCCATCCGGCTGTTCTCGAAGCCCTGGACGTAGAGATAACAGGTGTAGACCATCGTTCCGTCGGCGGGACCGCAGGCGTTGCCTCCGGCGCCACCGCCGACGATGTACGCCGAGCTGAAGATCTGGAACGAGTGGATGGTCTCCAGGAGGACGTTGAAGAAGAGGACCGGGGAGATCATCGGCAGGGTGATGCTCCAGAACCGCCGCCAGGTGCCCGCCCCGTCGACCTCGGCCGCCTCGTACAGCTCGCGCGGGACCTGTTTGAGCCCGGCCAGGAAGATGACCATGGGGGCGCCGAACTGCCAGACGGTGAGCGCCACCAGGCTGTAGATGATCAGGTCCGGGTCCCCGGTCCAGCCGCCGACGTCGATCCCGAAGAGCTTCTGCGTACGGTCCACGATGGCGTCGTCGGAGAAGATCGCCTTCCATACGATCGCGATGGAGACGCTCGCCCCGATCAGCGACGGCGCGTAGAAGGCGGCCCGGTAGAAGGCCTGCCCGCGCCGCTTCTGCGCCAGCAGCAGCGCCACACCGAGAGCGGCGAGCAGCTTGAGCGGCGTCCCGATCACGACGTACCACAGCGTCACCCGCACCGAGTGCCGCCAACGCTCGTCGGCGAACATCTCGGAGAAGTTGCCGAGGCCGATCCACCGGGGGGCGTCGAAGAGGTCGTAGTCGGTGAAGGCGTAGTAGAGCGAGGCGACCATCGGGCCCGCTGTCAGAAGCAGAAACCCGGCGATCCAGGGGGACATGAAGAGATAGCCGGTCAGGGTCTCCCGACGGCCCCGCCGCTTGGCGGCGGCGGGGCGTGAGGACTTCACCGGACCGTGCCGCGACTCGGAGTCCCCGTCCTTCGACAGGGACTCCACTGTGGGGGCGTGTGTCACGGTGGTTCCCATCAGGTGCCGAGAGCCGTCTTCGACTCGGTGAAGAACTGCTTGACGGCGTCGTCCACCGACCTCTTGCCCAGCCCCAGTTCCTCACCGATGCGCAGGAACGCGGCCTCGCAGATGTCCGCGCCGTTCGGGTGCGGGGTGATGGGCTCCAGGACACCGGCCGCGACGAGGGACTCCTCGTACTCGGCGATCGCCTTGTTCACCGGGTCGGTCGGCTTGAACGCGTCGAACTGGGCCTGCGTGGCGGGTACGCCCCGGTCATAGCCCATGATCTTGGCGACCTCGGGGTCGTGGACCATGAAATTGATGAACTGGGCGACTTCCTTGGGGTGCTGGGTGCGCTTGGAGGCGCTGAGCATCAGCGAGCCGAGGTACTGGCCGGTCTTCTTGCCGTCGGTGGTCGGGATCGGCGCCAGGCCGTACTCGCTCTTGCCCTCGGAGGTGTAGCGGATGGTGAAGTTGTCCCAGGTGAACTCACCACCGGCCAGCTCACCGGCGACCGCCGACTTGGGCTTGATCTGCGCGACCTTCTTCTGGTCGGCGTAGAGCTCCTCCTCGACCGCCTTCTCCGCCTTCGTCCACCAGCTCTTCAGATCCGCCTCGGTGAACCCGAGCCCGTCCTCGGTGAAGAACGCCTTGCCGTTCTGGCGCAGATAGAGGTCGTAGAGGTACATGACGTTGTACGGGCCGGTGTCGCCGGCTCGGCCCGTCTTGTCGCGGATCTTCTTCATCGCCGCGTCGTAGTCGTCCCATGTCCAGCCCTGCTCCGGCTTGACGCCCGCCTTGGTGTAGACGGGCTGGTCGATCACGAGGGCCATGGAGTTGGAGCCGACCGGAACGCCGAGGAGTCTGCCGTCGATCTCGCCGAACTTCTCAAGACCGGCTCTGAAACCGTCCATCGAGAGATTGCCGGCCTCGACCTGCTCGCTGAGATCGAGCAGCACATTCTTCGCGTCGTATTTCCGCAGGAATCCAATGGCATTCTGAAAGACGTCCGGGGGATTTCCGCCGGAGGCCTGGGTGTTGAACTTCTTCCAGAAGTCGGTGTAGACCTGGAAGTCGGTCTTCACCTTGATCTTCGGGTACTTCTTCTCGAAAAGCGCGATGGTCTCCTTGATGCGCTTCGCCCGGTCCTCGGCGCCCCACCAGGCGTAACGGATCGTCACCGTCCCGTCCCCCGCGCCACTGCCACCGCCGCACGCCGTGGCCGTCGCCCCCAGCCCCGCGACGGCCAGTGAGGCTCCCGCCGCCTTGAGGATCGTGCGCCTCTCAACGTTCCTGTCCTGGTGCATGGTTGAGCCTCCCCGCGACGCTGCGTGCGCGCCATGAATCGTTTCAAGTAAGCGCTTGCTGGCACAAGTTACGGAGCCCCTCAGGAGACGTCAATGATTCGGACAGAATTCGCAGCAGAGCGGAGGCGCCGACGCGCGAAGCCCCGAGGTGGACGCCGCGCCCGAACATCAACTGAAAGCCCAGGTCGGGGAGTTACGGTCGACGGATCGAACGCGCCGGGGGTCATGAGGGAGGCTCGGGGCGACATTGAATGGAGTCAGATGAGTGGTCGGGGCGCGGTGCGGGAAGGATGCTGGACGCGGATCGTCGAAACGTCGTCGAAGTGGACCTGGGGTGGGGTCACTTGAGGGGGCGTGAGGCGCCGACGAGCCTGGGCGGCGGGACCGACGTGGGTGTGTGCATCGAGGGCGGAGCGGTTCCGACGGTTTGGTGACGGAGAGACAGAACCGCGGTGGTCCACGAAGGTTGGCCGCACAGTCGACCTCACGGCGTCACCCTCGCCGCCGGTTCACGACAGACTCGGCCGCGATGAGCCGGAGTGGGCGCAGGCCGGCCGGGCCCGGAACGCCGCGTGATAGCCGGGCACGACTTCGAGCGCGTGACGACGACGTGAGACGGCGACCGGAGACAGCGGTCGGAGACCAGGGGCCGACCTGCACGGGGAACGACAGCGCCGGCCAATCCCATGCCGAAAGGTCGGCCGATACGAAAACGGTCCGGCCCACATATTCCGTGGGCCGGACCGTCATCGGATGGTGGGCGATACTGGGTTCGAACCAGTGACCTCTTCGGTGTGAACGAAGCGCTCTCCCACTGAGCTAATCGCCCGGACGCAGGAAGAACATTACCCCATGTCAGGGGGTGCCTCCGACCAGCTCCGGCGGGGGCGATCAGCCAGGTGATCAGCCACGGGGCTCCACGGTTCGCCGCCCCGGGATCACTGGTCCTTTATGTTCCAGGGCATCTCGAAGCCGAACTTCCAGACGTAGATCCCGACGATCACGGCCACGATCACCAGGCCGATCGTCGTGAGGATGATGTTGCGCCGCCGGACCTTGGGGTCGAGGGCGCGCTGGGTGGCCTCGGTGACCTTCCGCTTGGTCCAGCGGAGAACGAGTTGGGCCCAGACGAATTCGGTCGCCCAGATCGCCATTCCACCGAAGATCACGACCCAGCCGGGGCCGGGCAGCGGAAGCATGATGACGCCGGCGACCACCACCGCGAGGCCGATGATGAAGACGGCCACCTGCCAGCTCACATGCAGGACCTTGCGCGCCTTGATGAATTCCGGCGCCCGGGACCCGAGAGGCGCTTGGTCCTTCGCCACATCGGCCTCACTGTTCGCTACGTTCGTCTCGCTCTTCGTTCCGTCGGCCGCCACGGCGACCTCCCCCGTTCCGTTACTCCCCGTATCCATACGGCCAAACCCTACCGGAGAGAAACAGATCACCGGAATGGCCGTACCCGACCAAGACGGTCTCGGCCGGATGAGCTACCAAAAGCGACGCAAAACCCTCAGAGGGGTTTACAACGGCACCGTAGGTGGCATGTCGATTTCGCCGACGTGCGAATCCCCGAGCGCACACTGAGCGAAAGGCCTTGGCGCTTATGAACACCACGGTCAGCTGCGAGCTGCACCTGCGCCTCGTTGTGTCGAGCGAGTCCTCACTGCCTGTTCCCGCGGGACTGCGGTATGACACGGCCGATCCCTACGCCGTGCACGCCACCTTCCACACCGGAGCGGAGGAAACGGTCGAGTGGGTGTTCGCCCGCGACCTCCTCGCCGAGGGCCTGCACCGGCCCACCGGCACCGGCGACGTCCGCGTCTGGCCGTCGCGCAGTCACGGTCAGGGCGTCGTGTGCATCGCCCTGAGCTCCCCGGAGGGCGAGGCCCTGCTCGAAGCCCCGGCGCGGGCCCTGGAGTCCTTCCTGAAGCGCACAGACGCCGCCGTGCCGCCCGGCACGGAGCATCGGCACTTCGACCTCGATCAGGAGCTCTCGCACATCCTGGCGGAGAGCTAGGCCGAGACCCCACAAGCAGCCCGGCGCCGTCCACTCGGGGAGACGGCTCGGGCCAGGACAACCGCATACGGCTCACGCCGAGCACCGACGCCGTCACCGCGCCTTCGCGGGGCGGCGTCGCCGTTTGGGCCACCGGTCGGTTCCGGCCGTCGGGCCCGGTCCCGGGAACGTGGGCGGCGAGGCCGCCGTTGGTCGCTGTGACAGCCGGAACCGGTGCCCCCTCAGTGGAAGCCATTACCATCGGCCAGCATCGGCGGGCGTCCGCCCGACCAGCGCAGGCCAGGGAGCGAAACGTGTTGATCACCCACGACACCCGGTGTGCCCTCGACACCGTGGTCGATCTGGTGAACACCGCACCGGAGAACGACACGGCGACGGACGGGCTCACGGATGTCGCATCCCTCGACGACTTCGTACGAACGCGCGAGATCAGCGATGTCGGCGCCCTCTCGGAGCTCGACCTCGCCGCCGTGCGCAAGGTCCGCGGCAGATTCGCCGAGGTCTTCGCCGCACCCGACGCCGCTTCGGCCGCCTCGGTCCTCAACGACCTGATCGCCGCCGCCGGCACCACACCGCGCCTCACCGACCACGACGGCTTCGACTGGCACGTCCACTACTTCGCGCCCGGCGCCTCCGTCGCCGACCATCTCGCGGCCGACTGCGGCATGGCGCTCGCCTTCTTCGTCGTCGGCGGGGAGCAGGAGCGGCTGCGTCGCTGCGAGGCTCCCGACTGCCGTCGCGCCTTCGTCGACCTCTCCCGCAACCGCTCCCGCCGCTACTGCGACAGCCGCACCTGCGGCAACCGACTGCATGTGGCCGCCTACCGGGCCCGCCGCAAGGAAGCGGCGGGCTGATCGCTCGGACCGGCCAACCGAGTCGGAGCGAGGAAGCGGATCGGGCCGGGGCTGACGGAGCCCTCGACGGGTTCCGTCAGGGGCTCCGTTTACGGCTCAGAGCATCAGCAGGTCGTGCAGTGACGCCATGAGCAGCAGGCAGCCGATCACCGCAAGGAAGATCATCAGCGGTGGCTGGGAAAGCGCGAAGAGACAACCTCGCCGCTCCTCTGGCGGGGTGGCGGTGTCGCTCTGTGTTGTGTCCAGCATCTCGCGGCGATGATGACGCAGCGGAGACCCTCCGCGCGATCAACCCACCCGGATTGACGGGTAGTTCGCCAATATCCACAACGTCCGAGCGAACGTGATCACTTCGGCGTCACCGCCCGACCTACTGTGTCGTTTCAGTCGGTCACGGGTCGGAGGGGGCTCGTCTGCCGCCTCATATGCCGTGCTTCTTCAGAATGGCCTCGATGTCGCTGAAGTCGTCCGCGGCGGACGTACCGGAGCCCGTCGCCCTGGGTGTGGTGGTGGGGCGGGTCGCCGGGAGGGCGGACCGGCCGAGGGAGGGCGCCGATGCCCTGGGGGCCACCGCTTCGCGATGCGCGGCCTTGGCCGCCTTGCGGTCCTTGCGGGTGTCCCCGCGGCGCCGCTCCACCGCGCGCGTCGTCATGAAGAGCAGCCACGCGACACCGAGCACACCGAAGCCGGCCCACGCCGTCACGCTGAAGGCGGTCTCGGCCAGCCATTCCACGACTCCGGTCATCACCAGGCCGAGCGGCACGAGCGAATAGGCGAAGATCCGCGCCGCCCTGAGGAAGCGCTTCCGATACGCCGTGATCGCCGCGATGCCCAGGCCGGCGGCGGAGACGGCGGAGCAGACTGTCTCGGCAACCATCATCCGGTCCTCCAGGCGTGCTCGGTCGAGTGGGCGGTCTGTCCGCCCCTTCCATCCTGCACCGCCGCACGTCCGGTATGCCACGGTCGGGGCAGACCTCAGGGACATCTCCGGGTCGGCCCCTGCGGGACCCCTCCTCCGTTCCCCTCGGAGTCGCCCCCGGTTCCCCCTCGGCCGACCGATTGGGCCGCTGCCACCCCTGGCTGAAAGACTGGCCCCATGAGCGAGCCCTCCCCCGTACCGTCCGCCGTCGTCCTGGACGTCTGGTGCGAACTCCAGTGCCCCGACTGCCGCACTGCCCTGGACGACGTCCGCGCCCTGCGCGCCCGCTACGGCGACCGGCTCGACGTACGGCTGCGGCACTTCCCGCTGGAGAAGCACAAGCACGCCTTCGCCGCCGCGCAGGCCGCCGAGGAAGCCGTGGAGCAGGGGCAGGGGTGGCCGTACATCGAGGCCGTGCTCGGGCGGGTCGAGGAGCTGGACCGCGCGGGCGAGCCGTTCCTGGTCGAGGTGGCGCGTGAACTCGGCCTCGACGCCGAGGAGTTCGACACCGCGCTGATCGACGGCCGGCACATCCTGATCGTCGACGCCGACCAGGCCGAGGGCAAGGCGATCGGTGTGACCGGCACCCCCACGTACGTCATCGGCGGTGAGCGTCTCGACGGGGGCAAGAGCCAGGCGGGGCTGCGCGAGCGCGTCGAGGAGATCGCCGACCGGCTGCTGGCCGAGGGGGTCTGATCGCCGAGCGGGGGTCGACCGGCCTTCAGATCAGGTCCTTGAAGAGGTGGTACTTGGTCGTCTCGTAGCCGAGCGAGTCGTAGAGGCATTCGGCCCGGACGTTCCCCGCGAAGACATTGAGGGTGAGGGTGGAGCGCCGGGCCTGGGCCGTCTGTCGCTCGGCGAGGAGCATGAGGGTGCGGCCGTGGCCCCGGCCCCGGTGGGCGGCGTCGGCCTCCACGTCGTACACATAGGCGCCGGTGTCGGTGAGTCCCAGCCACAGGACACCGACGCGGGTTCCCTCGTGTTCCAGGACGCTGAACCGCATGTTCGCGGTGGCCATGCCCTCGGGGAGCAGTCCGTCGTGGTCGCGCTCGACCTTGGCGTGTGCCTCCGCCTCGGGTACTCCGCGTTCGATCCAGTCCTGGGCGTAGCCCTGTCGGCTCGCCGCCTCCCAAGGGCCGAACTCGGCCTCCGTCATGGGCCGTCCCCGGCTGCCCGCGGGCAGTTCGGGCGGAGTCGGGGCGAGAGTCTTGCGCATGTGGCGGTTGCGCAGGACGTAGCCGAGGGCCTGGGTCAGCCGCAGGGCGGCCCGGGCTTCCGCCGGGACGGTGGTCTCGATGCGGCGGCAGCCCCAGCCGCGTGCCACCTCCTCGGCGGCGAGCGCGGCCACGGTGGCCCGGCCGCGCCGCCGGTCCGGTTCGTCGATGCGCAGGTCGAGGAGGCGGGCCACCGCGTTCCCGAAGTCGGGATGCGTGCCCAGGTGGACGGCGCCGACGGGGCGTCCGTTCACGCACACCTGGAAGCGGCGCGAACGGGTCCCGTCGGCGGCGTGCTGTAGCGGCTCACTGGGCCGCAGGGTGGTGGTCATCAGGGGTGTTCTACCCGCTGTGGCACCCGAAGTCCGCCGAATATCCTCGGCGGCTACGGGTCCAGGTCGTCCCCGGCCCGCTCGTCGAAGACCCGCATCGCCTTCGCCGTCACCGGGCCCGGTGCGGGGGCGAGTTCGCGGCTGTCGACGCGGTGGACGGCCTGGACGTCGCGCAGGGTCGAGGTCAGGAAGATCTCGTCGGCGCTCTCCAGGACGTCCAGCGGCAGATCGGTCTCGTGGGCGCCCGTCCACTCGACGACGAGGGCGCGGGTGATGCCGGCGAGGCAGCCGGAGGCGACGGGCGGGGTGTGGATCTCGCCGTCGAGGACGACGAAGACGTTCGAGCCGGTGCCCTCGCAGAGCCGGCCGACCGTGTTGGCGAACAGGGCCTCGGTGGCGCCCTGTTCATGGGCGTGGGAGAGGGCGAGGACGTTCTCGGCGTACGAGGTGGTCTTCAGGCCGGTGAGGGCGCCTCGCTCGTTGCGGGTCCAGGGGACGGTGATCGCGGCGGTGGAGTCGGCCCGGCGCTGGGTCTCGCCGAGGGCGACGACGAGGGTGGGGCCGTGGTCGCCCCGGTCGGAGCCGAGCGGGGAGACACCGCCGGTGTAGGTGATGCGCAGTCGGCCGAGGGGCATCGGGTTGGCGGCGACGACGGCGTCGCAGGCGCGGCGCACCTCGTCGAGGTCGGGCTCGGGCAGGCCGAGGCCGTGTGCCGAGCGGGCCAGCCGGTCGAGGTGGCGGGTGAGCGCGAACGTCCGCCCGCCCGTGGCCTTGACGGTCTCGAAGACGCCGTCACCCACGGTCAGTCCGTGATCGAGGACGGAGACACGGGCGGAGTCGATGTCCTGCAGTCCGCCGTCGAGCCAGATCATCACTGGTCCTTACCTCACAAGAATGTGCCGGGTATGTCAGTATCTCGGCCGGGGGTCCGGCCCGCGGCGAAGCCGCTGTCGGATGCGGCGCCCCCGGGTGGACACAGCACCTAAGGGGTCTTTCCCCTAAGGGGTCCTCAACTCGCCTCGTACATGCCCGACGCTACCGCGAGCAGTCGGGCGGCCTTCAGCTCGGTCTCCAGCCACTCCGCCTCGGGGTCGGAGCCCCAGGTGATGCCCGCCCCGGTGCCGAATCTCAGCTGGCCGGCCGCCCGGTCGATCCAGAAGGTACGGATGCCCACGGCCAGCACCCCCGTACCGCGATCGGCGTCGACCCAGCCGATGCCCCCGCAGTACGGGCCGCGCGGTGCCGTCTCCAGGGCGTCGATGATCCGCAGGGCGCTGGACTTGGGAGCGCCGGTGACGGAACCGGGCGGGAAGGAGGCGTCGAGCAGCTCCGGCCAGCCGGCGCCGTCGCGCAGTTCGCCGCGCACGGTGGAGACGAGGTGGACGAGGCCCGGGTGCTTCTCGACGGCGCACAGGTCGGGGACGGTCACGGAGCCGGTGTCGCAGACCCGTCCGAGGTCGTTGCGGACCAGGTCGACGATCATCACGTTCTCGGCGTAGTCCTTCTCCAGGAGGTCCGCCTCGGTGCGTCCGGTGCCCTTGATCGGGCCGGACTCGATGACACGGCCGTCGCGCCGCAGGAAGAGCTCGGGGGACGCGGTGGCGATCTCCACACCGTGAGCGGGCAGGCGAATCGTTCCTGCAAAGGGTGCGGGGTTACCTCGCGCGAGCAGCGCCGTCAGCGCGTCCACATCGGCGTCCGGCGCGACCGGCGCCGACAGCACACGACAGAGGTTCGCCTGGTAGACCTCGCCGGCGGCGATGTGCTCGCGGATACGACGGACGCCCGCCGTGTACGCGGCGCGATCGAGGGACGACGTCCAGTCACCGACGGCCGGGCCCCGCCACTCCCCCGGAACCGGAAGGGGCGCGAGTGCGTGATGTACGTCTCGGAAGCGGGCACACAGCAGGCCGCCCTCGAAGTCCGCGCTCACCGCCCAGAAGCCGGACGAGTCCAGGGCCGCGGGATCGCTGGTCACATCGGTGAGACCGGTGGCGACGAGGTTGCCGAAACGGGCGAGAGGAGGGAGGTCGGGCACGCAGTCGAGTCTAGGGCGGGTGCCTGGCGGGTGACCCGGCCGTGTCCCCTCGGGGGCCTTTCCCGGGTCCCTGAGCAGGCGCAGCGCAGCACGCTGCACAAACGCGTTTTTGTGCTGGCCCCGGAATCCGCTAGAGTTCAACACGTCGCCGGGACGCGCAAGCCGACCGAAACGACAAGCGGACGTAGCTCAGTTGGTAGAGCGCAACCTTGCCAAGGTTGAGGTCGCGAGTTCGAGCCTCGTCGTCCGCTCGAAGGAACAAGGGGATCTTCCCGAACCCCTGCACTCCTGGTGGAGTGGCCGAGAGGCGAGGCAACGGCCTGCAAAGCCGTCTACACGGGTTCAAATCCCGTCTCCACCTCCAAGGACGATTAGCTCAGCGGGAGAGCGCTTCCCTGACACGGAAGAGGTCACTGGTTCAATCCCAGTATCGTCCACTGGATCTTCCGGCGAGTACGGCGATGTTCTTGGTTCGTACGGTCATGATCCGAACCCGCGCGATTAGCTCAGCGGGAGAGCGCTTCCCTGACACGGAAGAGGTCACTGGTTCAATCCCAGTATCGCGCACGCAAGATCCACGACTCTCGGGTCGTGATCCCGAGGACGATTAGCTCAGCGGGAGAGCGCTTCCCTGACACGGAAGAGGTCACTGGTTCAATCCCAGTATCGTCCACACACCGGAGCCCCCGGCCGTATCGAACGGCCGGGGGCTTCCTCGTGGTCCCGATCAGCTGTCAGCTGGAGAACAGCATGTGGCCGAAGCCTCGGTTGTGATGACCGTGGTGACCGCCGTGATGACCCCCGTGGTGGCCGCCGTGCGGGGCACCCCAGGCCGGGGCGCCGTGACCGCCCGCCGGGTACTGCGGGGCCGCCGGCGGCGGGGGAACGGCCGGGCCGCCGCCCCACTGGGACTCCAGACGGGTCAGCGCCTCCAACTCGCCATAGTCGAGGAAGATCCCGCGGCAGCCGCTGCACTGCTCGATCTGGACGCCATTGCGGTTGTAGGTGTGCATCGGCGCATGGCACTTCGGACACTGCATGTGCATGGTTCGGCTCAACTCCTCGCCGTTCGGTGCTGCTTCGCGTTACGCCAGGACAGACACTGTCCGGCGGTGGTCGGTTGCACCCTACTTCGGGAAAGCGTTCGCCAACTCCGGCGGGATGGCGCTCATTCGGGCACATGCGTCGATAACGGCCTGCTGGGCTTCGTCCAGGGGGCTGTTGGCCGCCGTCGACTTCGCGATCGCGAGGGCCGCCGTCTGTACGGTGAGTGCGCGGGCCGGTACGTCCAGTGCGGGCCAGGGGTCGCCCTGGGCGGGGACGGCGGGGCCGGCCGCCTGTCGGTAGGCGGTGAGGAAGCGTGCCCAGTCGTCGGGGGCCAGGAGGCCGCAGGCGTACCAGGCGGCCGGGCGGGCGAGGTCCCACGCCGGTACCCCGGTGCCCAGGTCGTCGACGTCTATCAGTCGCCAGGGGCCGGTCGTCGCCGGGTGGCGTACGAGTTGGCCGAGGTGGAGGTCGCCGTGGCAGAGGGTCGTGGTGTCCGGCATGGGGGTCTCGGCCCTGGCCCAGGTGGGGAGGGTGTGCCAGGCGCGGAGGACGGAGGTCGTCGCCGGGTGGGCCGGGGCTGCGGATCGTAGGCGGGCGATGGCCTCGGCCGCCTTCACGGGGCCTCGCATCGGGGGCAGGGACGGGGGTGCGGGGGTGTTGTGCAGGTGGGCGAGGAGGGTGGCGGCCTCTTCCCATGGGGCGTGCTCGGGGGCCGCCGGGTCCACGGGGGTGCCGTAGGGCCAGAAGGTGATCAGGCGGCCGTGGAGGGGGGTGGGGGTGGGGTGGAGGGGGGCGAGGAGGGTGGTCGGGTTTGCGATGGCTACGGAGAGGCGGTGGGTCAGGGCGGTGGGGTCGGTGTTCGGGGCGTGGGCCTTGGCGACCGTGTCCGCGTGGCGGACGACCGTGCCGTCTTCGCGTTCCGCGAGGACTGTGTCGGGGTGGGTGCAGGGGGTGGAGGCCGGGTGGGCTGTGCTGCGTACCTTGGCCTTGAGGGCGGGCAGTACGTCGCTGGCGGTCATGGGTCCCCCTGGAGGTGTACGGCCGGTGTACGGCGCTGGGGGAGCCTACGCAGGTGGGTGGCCCGGGGGCGGGGCCGGCCGGGGGTGGGTTCCGCAGCTCGGCGGTGACGAGGTGCCGCTGCGCCCACCCTCCCCCACGCTCGGCTTCTCTCCCAGTGCCTTAAGGCCCTGGGAGGTACCCCCAGCGCGGGAGGTACCCCCATCGCCCCAGCGGCACGGTTGCCCGCAGTTGGGGCGGGCGGGGTGGGATGGCGCTCGACATTGGGGCTGCTCGCAGCTTCGTGTGGCGCCGGCCGTTGGTTGTTCGCCCACGAATGCCGCAACCATCAATTGAGGAACCACGACGGCGGACCACCACCTCCGCGAGAGCGGCGCCGGTTCAGGCGCAAAAAGGTGCAACGCCCGCGCAGCTCCCCAGCTGCGCGGGCGTTTATTTGCCGTCCGCCGCACCCCCGTCCCCACGGGGTTTCATGGGTGGATGTCCCCGCCCGGACCGCTCTTCCGGGCCTGGGGTCGCCGCTCAGCGCCCCAGCATCACACCCACGGACGACGCCTGTGTGACCACTGCCTCCCAGCCGCCGAAGGCGTACACCAGCAGGGCCGCCAGGGGGAGGACCATCGCGGTCGCCACCAGGGGGTGGCGACGGCCCGCTCGGCGCTCCGCGGTGAACACCCTGCGCTCTCGCGCGCGGATCGCCGTCCGCGGTGCCGTGTGGGCCATGGTCCCTCCTCCTGACCTGTCTCGTATGTCGTTTGTCGTTGGCAGCGGCGGGTGTCTGACCTCGGGGGACGAGTGCTGCACCCGCCGCTTGACCTCAAATCTAGGCGCGCGGCCGGTGTGGGTCGTCATGCCCTCGTACCGATTGGCGGGCCTCCCCGAGGATGAGCGATGACCTGCGACGTACTCCCCAGGTTGGAGATGAGGTCCTAGGTCTCCGGGTCTTCCCGGAGGGGACGCCCCAGAGATGCGTGGAGTGTCCCTTCTGTCATGGGTTTCGCTCCGCCTCGCTGCCGAGCGGGGCCGGGCGCGGGAATGGGTGACTTCGCTCACTTCCACGACACCTCGCCTTACCGCTGTCGCCACCCGGCGGCCCCCTCGGCGCGCGATCGCCCCGTACGCGCGTGTCGCGTCGCCGGTGTCCACGGGCGTCTCCGCGCCGTCACCCTCCACGAGTTCAATCCCCGTTCTGTGACGGGTGGTTGGGATCGCGGGAGGTCCAGCGCGGTCCCGAACTCCTGTTCCCTGGCCGCCCTTCGAATTCCCCATCCGGCACTGACAATCGATCGGGTCGTGAGGGCGCGGCCTCTGCGCACGCCCGGCCGTGGAAACGTAAGCTGTGGCTCGTCAGACGGAACGGGCAGCGGGGATGAACATGGCGATGATGCGCCTGAGGCGCGAGGACCCGCGCGTCGTCGGCTCGTTCAGGATTCACAGACGGCTCGGCGCGGGTGGGATGGGCGTCGTCTACCTGGGCTCCGACAAGCGCGGACAGCGAGTCGCGTTGAAGGTGATCCGGCCGGATCTGGCGGAGGATCAGGAATTCCGGTCGCGGTTCGCACGCGAGGTGTCGGCGGCGCGCAGGATCAGGGGCGGTTGCACGGCACGGCTCGTCGCGGCCGATCTGGAGGCGGACCGGCCGTGGTTCGCCACCCAGTACGTGCCGGGGCCCTCGCTGCACGACAAGGTCGCCGAGGAGGGCCCTCTATCGGCGGCCGAGGTGGCCGCGGTGGGTGCCGCCCTCTCCGAGGGGCTCGTGGCGGTGCACGAGGCCGGGGTCGTCCACCGTGATCTGAAGCCGTCCAACATCCTGTTGTCGCCCAAGGGCCCCCGGATCATCGACTTCGGCATCGCCTGGGCGACGGGTGCCTCGACGCTGACGCATGTCGGTACGGCCGTGGGGTCGCCGGGGTTCCTCGCGCCCGAGCAGGTGCGCGGGGCCGCGGTCACTCCGGCCACGGACGTCTTCTCCCTCGGGGCCACGCTCGCCTACGCGGCGACCTCCGACTCGCCTTTCGGGCACGGCAGTTCGGAGGTCATGCTCTACCGGGTGGTGCACGAGGAGCCGCAGCTGCGCGGGGTGCCCGACGCGCTCGCGCCGCTCGTCCGCGCCTGTCTCGCCAAGGACCCCGAGGAACGGCCCAGCACCCTGCAACTGTCGCTGCGGCTCAAGGAGATCGCGGCCCGCGAGGCGCAGGGGCTGTCGGATGTTCGCCCGCCCGCGCCCCGTACGGACTCCGACCGGCCCTCGGGGCGGCTCGCGGAGCAGTACGTGGAGCAGCGGACGCTGCGGCAGCCGCCCGCGACCCGAGAGCTACGGGATGGACGGGACGGGCGGGAGGCGCGCGACACGCGTGGGTCGCAGCCGGGCCGGAGCGGTGCGGCCGGTACGCCGTTGCCCCGGAGCGGGGGTGCGCCGTCCCGTACGGGTGGGGGCGGTTCACGGACCGGTGGCGGGTCGCGGCCGGGGGGTCGGGCCGTGCCGTCGCGGAACACCAACGGCTCGGGGCGGCGGCCCGTGCCTCGGGGTGCGGCCGGGCGGCCGGGGCCCCGGACCAACGGGAGCGGGCGGCGGCCCGCCAACCCTCGGTTGCTGCGGCAGCGGATCTTCGTGTTCGTCGTGGTGACGCTGCTGGCCGCGATCGGTATCGCCACGGCGCAGGGGTGCCAGGGGCCGTCTCGGGGGCTGGGCGACGAGGGCGGCGTACGCAAAGGTGCGGGGCAGGCTCGGGAGCAGCAGGGGTTCACGCCGTTGCCCACGGATGAGTTGACGCGGCAGCGGTACTCCTCGACCGTCGAGGTCGCGGAGCACGGCTGACGGCTGTCCGCGTCGGCCGGGTGCCGCTCGCTTCGGAACAGGCGCCGCCCCAGCGGCACGACCGCCCGTGGCTATGGGGAGTGCGGGCGGCCCGTGGCCACCGCGTAGAAGGCGACTGCCGCCGCCGCGCCCACGTTGAGGGAGTCGACTCCGTGGGCCATGGGGATGCGGACCCATTCGTCGGCCGCCATCAGGGCCTTGGTGGAGAGGCCGTCGCCCTCCGCGCCCAGCATCAGGGCGACCCGGTCCATCTTGTGCGGGGCGGCCTCGTCCAGGGACTTGGCCTTCTCGTCCGGGGTGAGGGCGAGGAGGGTGAAGCCCGCGTCCCGGACGGCGTCGAGGCCCTTGGGCCAGGTGGTGAGCCGGGCGTACGGGACCGAGAAGACCGCGCCCATGGAGACCTTGACGCTACGGCGGTAGAGCGGGTCGGCGCAGTCGGGTGAGAGCAGGACGGCATCCATGCCGAGGGCGGCGGCCGAGCGGAAGATCGCGCCGATATTGGTGTGGTCGTTGACCGACTCCATGATCACGACGCGGCGGGCCGTGCGGAGGAGTTCCGCTTCCGTCGGCAGGGGCTTGCGCTGCATGGAGGCGAGGGCGCCGCGGTGGACGTGGTAGCCGGTGACCTGTTCGGCGAGTTCGGGGCTGACCGCGTAGACGGGCGCCGGGAGTTCGTCGATGACGTCGCGCATGACGTCGACCCACTTGGCGGAGAGCAGCATCGAGCGCATCTCGTAGCCGGCCGCCTTGGCCCGCCGGATGACCTTCTCGCCCTCGGCGATGAACAGGCCCTCGGCGGGTTCGCGGCGGCGGCGCAGCTCGACGTCGGTCAGGCCCGTGTAGTCGCGCAGACGGGGGTCGTCGGGGTTCTCAACGGTGATGAGATCGGCCACAGGGGTGATACTGCCTTGTCCTGGGTGTGGTGCCAACGGCTGGGAACGGGTTGGGTTACCCGCGGTTACGCTTACGCCGTGGCGGAGGCTTTCGGTCCGGTGTCGAGGAGCGCGGTCCTAGTCGGTCGAAGGGTTCGGGCCCACGTTCACGACCTCGCCGATGACGATGACCGCCGGGGGCTTCACCTCGTGGGTGAGTACCGCTTCGCCGGCCGTGGTGAGGGTCGCGTCGACTCGGCGTTGGCCGGCCGTGGTGCCCTCCTGGATCAGGGCGACCGGGGTGTCCGGGGACTTGCCGTGGGCGATGAGGGTCTCGGCGACCTTGGCGATCGTGCCGACGCCCATCAGGATCACCAGCGTGCCGGTCAGCTTGGCGAGGGACGGCCAGTCGACCAGGGAGCGCTCGTCGTCGGGGGCGATATGGCCGCTGACCACCGTGAACTCATGGGCCACACCCCGGTGGGTGACCGGGATGCCCGCGGCGCCCGGAACCGAGATCGAGCTGGAGATACCGGGCACGACCGTGCAGGGGATGCCCGCTTCGGCCAGCGCCTGGACCTCCTCCATGCCGCGCCCGTAGACGAAGGGGTCGCCGCCCTTGAGGCGTACGACCGACTTGCCCTGCTTGGCGTGTTCGATCAGGGCGTTGTTGATGGCCTCCTGAGCCATGAAGCGGCCGTACGGCAGTTTCGCCGCGTCGATCACCTCGACGTTCGGGGGGAGTTCGGCGAGCAGGTCGCGGGGGCCTAGGTGGTCGGTGATGACGACGTCGGCCTCGGCGAGGAGGCGACGGCCCCGGACGGTGATGAGGTCGGGGTCGCCGGGGCCGCCGCCGACCAGGGCGACTCCGGAGGCGCGGGTGCGGTGGTGCGGGGCGACGAGGGTGCCGTCGCGCAGGCCCTCGACGACCGCGTCACGGATGGCGGCGGTGTGGCGCGGGTCGCGGCCCTTGGCGTCGGTGGTGAGAACGGCGATGGTGACGCCCTCGCTATGGCCCGTCGCCGGGGTCCAGGCGGTGGCCTCCTCGGCGTTGTCGGAGCGCACGCACCAGACGCGGTGCCGTTCGGCCTCGGCCGAGGCGAGGGTGTTGGCCGCCGTGTCGCCGGTGGCGATGAGGGCGTACCAGGCGTCGGCGAGGTCGCCCTCCGCGTAGGGGCGCTTCGCCCAGGTCAGCTCACCGGCGTCGGCCATCGCCTCGACCGAGGGGGTCACGGACGGGGAGACGAGGAGGATGTCGGCGCCCGCTGCGATGAGGGCCGGGAGACGGCGTTGGGCCACATGGCCGCCGCCGAGGACGACGACCTTGCGGCCGGTGAGGCGGAGGCCCACGGGGTAGGCGGGGTGTTCGGCCATGAGGGTGCGGCTCCTCTTGTGGCGGCGGTGCGAGCTGGGCGACTGCGGCGTTGGAGTGGCCCTGACGTGCGATTTTACGGGGCGGTGGGGTGGGGGTGGCCGGTGGGGTGAGTGGCCTCGGGCCGGGTGCGGGTGGGGGCGGGGTGGGTGGGGTTTTCTCTCCCCGTACCCGCCCCTTCCCGAAACGGGGGGGCTCTGCCCCCCGCCCCCGAGAGTGTGCGGCCCGGTGGGCGGGCTGTGCCCACCCTCCCCCACGCTCGGCTTCGCTCGCGCGGGAGGTACCCCCATCGCCCCAGCGGAACGACTGCCCACAGCCCTGACGGGGTTTTCGAGGCGCCCCGAGTTGTAGCCCTACTTTTCCGTTACCCCCGCCGAGTCGAAGGTCGCCACCTCGTGCATTGCTCTTGCCGCGCTCTGGACCACCGGGAGGGCCAGGAGGGCGCCGGTGCCCTCGCCGAGGCGGAGGTCCAGGTCGACCAGGGGGCGGAGGCCGAGTTTCTTCAGGGCGGCGACGTGGCCCGGTTCGGCGCTGCGGTGGCCGGCGATGCAGGCGGCCAGGACCTCGGGGGCGATGGCGCGGGCCACCAGGGCGGCGGCGCCGGCGCTCACGCCGTCGAGGATGACCGGGGTGCGCAGGGAGGCGCCGCCGAGGAGGAGGCCGACGATGGCGGCGTGTTCGAAGCCACCGATCGCGGCGAGGACGCCGATGGGGTCGGCCGGGTCCGGCTGGTGGAGTTCGATGGCGCGGCGGACGACGTCGGTCTTGCGGGCGAGGGTCTCGTCGTTGATGCCGGTGCCCCGGCCGGTGACCTCGGAGGGGTCGGCGCCGGTGAAGACGGAGATCAGGGCGGCGGACGCCGTGGTGTTGGCGATGCCCATCTCACCGGTGAGGAGGGCCTTGTTGCCGGCCGCGACCAGATCGCGGGCCGTCTCGATGCCGACCTCGATGGCCTGCTTGGCCTCCTCGCGGGTCATCGCGGGCCCGGTGGTCATGTCGGACGTACCGGCGCGGACCTTGCGCGGCAGCAGCCCCGGTGTCGCGGGCAGATCGGTGGCGACGCCCACGTCGACGACGCAGACCTCGGCGCCCACCTGGTTGGCGAAGGCGTTGCAGACCGCTCCCCCACCCAGGAAGTTGGCCACCATCTGGGCCGTGACCTCCTGCGGCCACGGGGTGACGCCCTGGGCGTGGACGCCGTGGTCGCCCGCGAAGATGGCGACGGCCGCGGGCTCGGGGATCGGCGGCGGGCACTGGCGGGACAGACCGGACAGCTGGGCCGAGATGATCTCCAGCATGCCGAGCGCACCCGCCGGCTTCGTCATCCGCTTCTGCCGCTCCCACGCCTCGCCGAGCGCCTTGGCGTCCAGCGGGCGGATACCGGCGACGGTCTCGGCGAGCAGGTCGTGCGGGTCCTCCCCGGGCAGCGCGCGGCGGCCGTACGTCTCCTCGTGGACGACCCACGACAGCGGGCGGCGCTTGGCCCAGCCCGCCTGCATCAGCTCGGGCTCCTCCGGGAACTCGTCGACGTAGCCGACGCACAGGTAGGCGACCACTTCCAGGTGCTCGGGCAGGCCGAGGGCGCGGACCATCTCGCGCTCGTCGAAGAAGCTGACCCAGCCGACCCCGAGACCCTCGGCGCGGGCCGCGAGCCACAGGTTCTCGACGGCGAGCGCGGAGGAGTACGGGGCCATCTGCGGCTGGGTGTGGCGGCCCAGGGTGTGGCGGCCGCCCCGGGTCGGGTCGGCGGTGACGACGATGTTCACCGGGGTGTCGAGGATGGCCTCGATCTTCAGTTCCTTGAACTGCTTCGCCCGGCCCTTGGGCAGCGACTTGGCGTAGGCCTCACGCTGGCGCTGGGCGAGTTCGTGCATCGTGCGGCGTGTGTCGGCGGAGCGGATGACCACGAAGTCCCAGGGCTGGGAGTGGCCCACGGAGGGTGCCGTGTGGGCGGCCTCCAGGACGCGGAGCAGCACATCGTGCGGGATCGGGTCGCTACGGAAGCCGTTGCGGATGTCGCGGCGCTCCCGCATCACCTTCAGGACGGCCTCGCGTTCGGCCTCGTCGTAGGGGGGTGCGGCCGGGCCCGAGGGCTGCCGTACTTCTTCCGGCGCTTCGTTCACTGCGGCCGTGCTCTCTTCGACTGCTGCTTCGTTCGCTTCCACGGCCAACGCCTCCGCCTCGCGGTCTTCCTGGTCGGCGGCCCTGGTCTCCAGGTCCTCCGCGTGCTGGACGGCATCGGCATCGCCGTCCGCCGCCGCGAGCGGCTGCGGTACGACGATCGTCTCGGCCTCGGAGTCGCGCGGGGCGGGGACCGTGGGGACGGACTCCGCCGGCTGGGCTTCCTGGGAGTCGTCGGCCGTGTGCGCGGGTGCCTCGACGGCGGGCGGCTTCGGCTGCTCGTCCGCTGCCGTGTCGGTGGGCGTCGGCGGTGCCGTCGTGCCCTGGGACGGGGTCGGGGCCAGATGCGGAGTGGTCGGCACCGAACCCTCGACCGGCACGAACCGGCCCAACGGCTGGTCGGTCTGCGGCCCTTGAGGCGCCCCCTGGAGCACGCCGGACCCGGTCGGCGTCCGGACGACGGCGCCCTGGGGTGCGTCGAGAGGCGAGACCGCGGCCATCGGCTGCGCCGCCACCGGGGACGTGGCCAGGGGTGGTTCGGCTGCGGCGGGGGCGACGGCCTCGGGGGCCGCCGGGGCTGCGGTTGTGACTGCGGCTGCGACTGCGACGGGCTGTGCCGCCTCGTCTGCGGCTGCGGCTGCGGGTACGGGTTCGGTCTCGGGGGCCGCTTCCGGTTGTTCGGCCTCGGGTTGTGCCGGGGCCTGCTGGGCGGCCTCTGGGTGCGTGGGCTCCGGTTGTACGGCTTCGGGTTGCGCGGCCTCGGGCTGCGCGGAATCCGGCTGTACGGCGTCGGTGGCGGCGGCTGCTGCTTCGGCGGGCTCTTGGGCCGGGTTCTCGGCGGCCTGGTCCGCGTTGGCTTCGGTGGCCTCCGGTTCGGGCTCCGGCTGGGGGGCGGCCTCCGGCTCGGGGGCCTCGGCGGTCTGCGCGGCCTGGTCGGCCTCGCCTTCCGCGCCGGGCGCGATGTCCTCGGCGGCCTGGGGTGCCTGGGCTGCGGGCTGGGGCTGGGCGGGGTCCGGCGTCTGCGCCTCTTCGGGAGCGGCCTGCGACTGGGCCGGTGCGTCCTCGGCCTCGGCCGCCGAGGGCTCTGCCGCCTGGGCCTCTGCCTGCTCGGCTCCCGCCTCGGCGTCCGTCGGCTGAGGCTCGGCGCCGCCCTCGGCCCCGACCTCGGCTGCGGCGGGCTCCGCCGTCTGCGCCTCCGGGGCGGCCGGGGCCTCCGTGGGCTGGTGCGGGTCCTGTGCGGCAGCGGCCTCCTGTGTGGCGTCCGGCGCCACGGGCCCGTCCTGCTCGCCTTCGGCTTCGGCGGCGTTCTGCTCGGCCGGGGTCTCGGTGACGTTCTGTTCGGACGCGTCGGGGACGGCCTGCTGATCGGCCCCGGCGGCCACGGGCGGCTGCTCGGTCACGGCCGCCCCCGGCTGGTGCTCGGCGACTGCGACGGGCTGTTCGGCGGTGTCCGGCACGGCAGACGGCTCGGGAGCGTCGGCCTGCGGGGAGGCCGGGCCCTCGGCCTGGGGTGCCCCGGAGTCATCCGCCTCCGGAGGCAGGGCGCCATCGGGCGACGGCTGTACGGAGGCAGCGACCGGCCCGGCGCCGCCCTCGGGCTCCTGGGGCACCTCCTGGGCCTCGGTGGCATCCTGCGCCCGGGAGGGGTCGGGGTCCTGGGCAGCCGGGGGGAACGGGACGGCCTCCGGTGCCTGCGCGGCCTCCGCGACCGGCTCGGCGGCTGCCTCCGCCGGGCTCTGCGCCTCGGGTGCCGTCTCCACGGCTTCGGGGAGCCGCGCGGCCTCGGGCTGCGGAACCCCGGCCTGCGCCTCCGCTACCTGCCGGCCCTCGGCGGCCTCCGCGACCGAGGGTTCCACGGCCGCATCCCGCGAGGGAACGGCAGCGGCGGCCTGGACATCGGCGACTTCCCCGGGCTGCCCCGCTACGACACCGGACGCGTCGACGGCCTCCGGAGCCTGCGGCTGGGGCTGCGGCTGAGCGGCGGCCGGGACATCGACGGCCTCCGGGACCTGAGCCTCCGGCTGAACGGCAACCGGACCTTCGGCGACCTCCGGAGCCCCCGCCTCGGGCTGGATACCGCCCGGAACCTCAGCGGACTGAGGAGCCCGCGCCTCGGGCTGGGCACCAGCCGGGCCCTCCACGACCTCCGGCGCTCCGACCTCGCCGCCAGCGACCACCGGCACCCCGGCCTCCGCCCCAGCGACCTCCGGTGCCTCGACACCAGAGACACCAACGGCACCAGAAACATCGGCAACATCAGGAACGTCAGCGACAGCCGCGGCCGCCCCCGCCTCCCCGACAGCCACCCGGCCCGTCACGATCTCCTGGGTCTGGGCGTACGCCGCCTCCTGGGCCAGGACGAAGGCCGCGTCCTGCTCCTGGTACAGGGCCTCGGCGTCCTCGACCGGCTGGTGGGCCTGGTGAAGGACGTCGGCGCTGCCGGGCGCCACCATCGGCGTCGCCCCCTCCGCAGCCAACGGTGTCTGCGCCACCGCGACCGAAACCTGGTCCTCCCGCGGAGCGACCGTTTCTGCAGCCGCTCCCCCTGCGGGCACCGTCTCCGGCGGCACGGGCGTACCCCATGGCGTCACGCCCTGTGGGGGTACGTCGAGGTATTCGGGGCCGGTGGTGGGCGGGCCGGGGTGGCGTACGGCGCCGGGGTGGACGGGGGCGCCCGCGGGGCCGCGGTCGGCGAGGGAGCGTACGGGGCTGGCGGAGGCGTCGGAGGTGGGCGGGCCCATGTGCAGCGGGCGGCGGGCGACCGGCGGCTGCGGGACGGGGGTCGCGACGGGGTGGCGTACGGCGCCGAGGTCGATGGAGCCGCTGTCCCGGCCGGAGGTCTCGTGCGGGCCGGGCTGGAAGGCCTGCTCCTGGGCGGGCTCGGGAAGGACATGGGCGACGGGCTCGGGGGCGGGGGGCGGGACTTCGTTGCCCCATGCGCCCTGGGCGCTCGGCAGCAGCAGTTCGTCGTCCTCGGGGACGGTGGTCTCGGAGAGGTAGGTGTACGCACCCGGCGCGGCGACGCCCGGCTGCTCCACCATGCCCGCGCTCTCCGGCTGTCCCTCGCCCGGGACCTGGCCGGTGTCCGTCATGCGTACCCCTCGCCCATCCGTTTGTGCCTCAATGCCAGCTGGCCCTGGAGCGGCGCACCGACCGCTCCACAGTGGAGAACGAGCGTGCGTGCCCAGCGGCACGAGACGACCTGCCTGCAAGTCGACAAAGCCACTACGTGGTCATTGTCGCGGTCGTCCCCCCGTCACGACAGCATGATCCGCGACGGTCCGCTGTGGACTGCGCCACGTTGCGCGTCCTCCCGTTACCGCCGTACCACACACGCCCTCAAAACGGGCACGCTTTCCGGACATTGGCCGACGAACCGCCGGGGCCGGAGTGCGGTACAACGGCTGGCCAGCCTACCGCGCCGGTACGACAACCGGATCACAGGGAACGTTCGGGCAGGGCTCCGGGCACCGTCTCGGGGGCCTTTCGGGCAGGGCTCCGGGGCGGTCAGGCGCAACGCGCGGACAGGATTTCGGGCACGGTCACAGGGAACGTTCGGGCAGGCTTCCACTGATGAGGAAGGCGACGGTCCGTTCCCTCTCCGTCCAGACCCTTGTATCGAGTTCGACGGACTGTACGAAGTCGCACTGGACGTCATATCCGTGCTCGGTGAGGTCGCGGCCGATGCGTTCGGCGGTGGGGCGGGTGAGGGCGTGGGTGACGATGCGTTGGGGGCGGCGGTCGGCGACGGCGGAGACCACGGCCGCTCCCCCGCCGCCGACGCGGACGACATCGGGTTCGGGGAGGTTCTCCAGCGCGTGCGGGGCGGCGCCGTGGACGACTTGGAGCTGCACGCCGAAGCGGCGGGCGGTGAGGGTCGTACGGCTGCAGGCCTCGGGGTCGCGGTCGACGGCGATGACGGCGGCGCCGTGGCGGGCGGCCTCGGCGGCGAAGGCGCCGCTGCCGGAGCCGATGTCCCACACGAGGTCGCCGACGCGCGGTCCGAGGCGGGCGAGTTGGGAGGAGCGCAGCAGTTCGGCCTCGCCCTCGCCGAGGCCGCCGCCGTAGGCGCGGGCGGGCAGGGCCCAGCCTCGTGGTCCGGCGGCGGGGTCGCGGCCGGCGATCCAGCCGTCGGCGGCGGCTGTCTGGCCGCCGATGACGATGACGATGTTGGGGTCGCGCCAGGCGTGGTCGACGGCCTTGTCGGAGGTGACGACGGTGACGCGTTCGCGCGCGGTGCCGAGTTCCTCGCAGATGACGAAGGTGCGGTGAACTCCGTCGAGGAGCAGGCCGAGTTCGGCGGGGCCGGCGCCGGGTGAGGTGAGGACGGCGACCTTGGTGTGGGCGCGGCAGACGTTGACGGCGCGGCGCAGTGTACGGCGGTGGGCGACGACGACCTGGGCGTCGTCCCAGGGCATACCGGCGCGGGCGAAGGCGGCGGCCACGGAGGAGACGGCCGGTACGACCTCGACCTCGACTCCGAACTCGGGGGCCCTGAGGGTGCGGACGACGCCGAAGAAGCCGGGGTCGCCGTCGGCGAGCACCACGGCGGTGCCCCGGTGGGCGGCGATACGGCGGGCGGCGAGGGCGACGCTGCCGAGCCGGACGCGTTCGGCGGTCGGGGGTACTTCGGGCAGTGCCAGATGGTGGGCCGCGCCGGCGACCAGGGTGGCGGCGCCGAGTGCGGAGCGTGCCGCGGCGGTCAGGGGGGAGCCGTCCCAGCCGATCACCGTGACCCGGTCGGCCATCGTCGTCAGTCTCCTGGGTTCTTCGCGGGTCGTTCGGGAAGGCCCGCACGGGGGGTCACGTGAGGGTACCCGGTGACGTGGAAGTCCCCGGCGGCCGGGCGGTGGGTGGGGGCGGCCCGTGGCCGCGCGTTCAGTTCCAGTCGGAGTACGAGCCGTAGCCGCCGTTGTCGGCGAGTTCGTCGCTGACGCCCTCGATGTCCTCGGGGAGGAGGCTCCAGATGATGAAGTCCGTGCGGATCTCGGTCCAGTGGTCGTCGGCGGTACGGGCGCGCGCTATGCAGGCGTTGCGCAGGACGCCTTCGCTGATACAGCCGATCTTCTGGGCGACCTGCTGGGAGGCGGTGTTGTCGGCGGCGGTGCGCAGCTCGATGCGCTCGAACTTCTGCTCGCGGAACAGCCATTGGGCGGCGGCGAGGGTCGCCTCGGAGGCGTAGCCCTCGCCGCGTGCCCAGGGGGCGATGACGTACGACATCTCGCTGGAGCGGACCCGCCAGTCGGCATGTCGCAGATGGACGATGCCGACGAGGCGCTGGGTGAGGAACTCGTCGACGGCGAAGACGATGCCGCGGCCCTCGGTGCGTTGGGCGGGGGCCTGTTCGGTGATCCAGCGCCGGGCGTCCTCCCGGGTGTACGGGTGGGGGACGGAGGTCCAGGCGGTGACCATCTCGTCGTTCATCATCTCCGCGAACGCCTCGATGTCGTCCTCGTCGAACGCGCGCAGAACCAACCGCTCCGTGCTGATGGAGATGTCGGGAAAGGTGCTCATCATGCGCCGCTCCGTAACCTTCGAACCCTTGAGGCCTGAACCGTCGAAACCTTTGAGGCCTGCTGAACTGCCCAGCATGCAGCATGAAAGCACTGAATCGCACCACAGGGTCCACCCCGAGTGATCGAGTGGACCCCATGCGTGGCGATACGCCGTATACGCCCCCGGCTCCGGATCGAACGGCAGCCGCTCAAGCGGTCGATCAGAAGGACGGGATGACGGAACCGTCGTACTGGTCCTCGATGGACTTCCTGACCTCGTCGGAGGTGAGGAGCTTGGCGAGCTTCTTCACGCGCGGGTCGTCCTTGACGGACTCCAGTACGAGGGCGTCCTCGGCCGGCTTCGGGTCGGCCTCGATGGCGTAGGTGCCGTTGACGACGGCGGCGTCGACGTCGTCGAGGGAGCGCGGGGTCTGGGCCGCCTCCCACTCCTTGAACTGGAGGTTCTTGGGGTTCTTGGTGCTCCTGGCCCAGTACCGCAGGCCCTGAGAATGGGGGCCGATGGGGCATCGAGGGACCCCTTCGTCCGGGGTCGGCGGTGGCAGGGCTTTTCGGCCGTATTAGGGTCACGGCATGCTTGTTGCCCTGACGGTGACGACCGCCGTCGCCGCGCTGTTGCTCGCCGCGTGGTGCGGCTGGGCCGCGTACCGAGATCAGCCGACCAAGGACTGGCACTTCATCGGCATGGCCGTGGTGACGGTGCTGGCCCTGATCCAACTGGTCGTCGGAATCGTGCAGTTGGCGCGGGGCGAGAAGCCGGAGCAGGGGACCACGATCTTCGTGTCCTACCTCCTCGGGGCGTTCGCCTGCGTCCCGGTGACCGGATTCATGTCGCTCGCGGAGCGGACCCGGTGGGGCAGTGTGACCGTCGCGGCGGGTGGTGTGGTGCTGGCCGTGTTGCAGGTGCGGCTCTATGACATCTGGGGAGGCTGAGGTGTCCGGAGTGCGGGAGGAGCCGGGTGCCGAGCGGGCCCGGCTGATCAGCGGGCCCGGGATGCTGCTGGTGTGGCTCTACGGGGTGATGGTCGTCGGGGCCGTGTCGCGGTCCGTCGTCCAGATCTCCACCGAGTTCGAGCACGCGCCGCTCGCCTACTCGCTGTCCGCCGTCGCGGGCGTCGTGTACGGGTTCATCACGTACTCGCTGGTGCGGGGCGGGGAGTTCGCCCGCCGGGCCGCGCGGGTGTGCTGTGCGGTGGAGTTGGCGGGCGTGCTGGTCGTGGGGACGTGGACGCTGGTGGAGCCGTCGGCGTTTCCGGACAAGACGGTGTGGTCGGATTACGGGATCGGGTACTTGTTCATTCCGGTGATTCTGCCGATCACGGCGATGTACTGGCTGCGGAAGAGTGCGCGGCAGGGGGAGACGGGCTGAGGTTTCTGGGCGACTGCAGGTCCGTTGTGGCTGGTCGCGCGGTTCCCCGCGCCCCTTGAAAGCCGGGGGGTGCCCCCAGCCCTTTAGGGGCGCGGGGAACTGCGCGACCAGCCAGACACGACCCGCAGTCGCCCGAAAACCTCAGGCCGCACCCCAGTAGGCGCCCCTAAGCCGTAGCCGCGTACGCCTCCGCAGGCTTCTCCAGCACCACCATCGGCACCCCGTCCTGCCCCTGGCTCGTGCCCACCGCCTCATACCCGACCCTGCGGTACAACCGCAGATTCCCCTCGCTGCGGTGGCCCGCGCTGAGGCGGAACCTCGTGGCGCCGTGATCCTCCACGAGGGCCGACTCGGCGGCGCGGAGCAGCCTCGCCCCGATGCCGTGCCCCTGGAGGCGGGGGTGGACGCAGAGTTTGCCGATCGAGGCGGTGCCGTCCTCGTCGATCGCGCCGCGCACCGAGCCGACGACCTCGTCGCCGAGCCGGGCCACGAACACACAGTCGGAGGCGACCTCTTCGCGAACGGAGTCGAGGCTCTGCACGAGCGGGTCGATCCGGTAGTTGCCGTACAGCGCCGCCTCGCTCTGGAAGCACAGGTACTGCAGCCTGAAGATCTGCTCGGCGTCCTGCTCGTTCGCCACGGAGATGGTCACGCTCATGCCCATGTGTGCACGCCTCCCGCTCACCTGCTCACCAGTTGTCCTTCACTCCTATCCCCGTGGTTCGCGCGCCGCAACCTCCACGGCGAGCAAACGACGCAGACATCCAAGGCATCTGGAACGTTCCGGACCCAAGCTGCCCTGTGAGATACCCAACTTGCCCGCGATCTCGCGGTACGTGAGGTCCTGCGGTGACAGCAGTGCCGCGAGCAGGCTGGGGCAACGGCCGGGGAGTCGGCGTACGGCGGCGTGCAGGGCGCGGCGGCGGGCGGCGGCGAGGGCCTGCTGTTCCGGGCAGGCCGCGCGGTCGTCGGCGGGCTCGTCGGCATAGGGCTGTTCGACCCTGGCCTTGCGGCGGCTGAGACGGGCCTCGAAGCGGACGGCGCTGCGCAGCCAGGCCTCGGGATCGGCGGGCGGTCCGTCCGTGTCGAGGCGTTCCAGCAGCCGTAGCCAGACCGCCTGTTCCAGGTCTCCCGCCTCCGCGCCGGCGGCCGGGGCCTCGGCCGACACCTCCGCGACCAGCAGGGGCCGGAGGGTGGCGAGCATGTCGTGACTCATATGCCCCGGGACGCCGCCGCCCCGGCAAGGGGTTGCCGGGGCGGACGGGAGTTACCCCCATCGGGGGCAGGGGGCTCAGTCGTTGACGAAGTCCGCGTGGGCCAGGAGGCCCGTGTCCGGGTTGTCGGTGAAGATGCCGTCGATGCCGGTGTCGAAGTACACCTTGAACGCGCCGAAGGCGTCGCCGTAGGCGTTGGCGTCCGTGCCCTTGCGGAACTCGGCGGGCAGGAAGCTGTTCTCGTTGCGCATCGTGTAGGGGTGCAGGATCAGGCCCTCGGCGTGCGCGTCGCGGACGAGGGTGGTCGGCGTGGTGAGCCTGCCGCTCGTGTCGCGCGGGATGATCAGGTCCAGCGTGGGGCCGATGCCGTGGGCGTACGAGGCGATCCAGGCCAGGCCCTCCGGCTTGACCAGGTCCGCGACGGTGCGCGGGTCGCCCGCCTCGACGAAGTCCCAGGGGCGGGTGGAGGCGCCGGACAGCAGGACGACGAGCGGGCTGTCGACCAGGCGGCCCAGGCGCTGGATGCTGCCGGGCTCGAAGGACTGCAGGAAGACCGGGGAGTTCTTCTTGTGGCGGTCGTACTTGCGCAGCAGCTTGGCGAGCGGCTCCTCCAGGCCGAGGCCGAGCCCCCGGAAGTAGGTGGGGTGCTTGGTCTCGACGTGCAGCCAGATCCGCTTGCCGCGCTTCCTGCCCTCCTTGTCGGCCCAGCGCAGGACCTCCTCGAAGGAGGGGATGGTCCAGCGGCCGTCGTAGAGGGTGTTCTCCTGGCGGACGCCCGGGATGCGCTCCTTGGCGCGCAGGGTCTTCAGCTCGGCGAGCGTGAAGTCCTCGGTGAACCAGCCCGTGTAGGTGACACCGTCGACCACCTTCGTGGTCTTCCGGCCGGCGAACTCTGGGTGGTCGGCGACATCGGTCGTCCCGGTGATGTCGTTCTCGTGACGGCACACGAGATGGCCGTCCTTGGTGGGCACGAGGTCCTGCTCGATGACGTGCGCGCCCATGTCGAGGGCGAGCTGGTACGAGCCGAGCGTGTGCTCCGGGCGGTAACCGCTCGCGCCCCGGTGCGCGATGACCGTCGGTACCGGCAGGCTCCGGTAGCCGCCTCCGGACGAACCGAGCGACGACGCACCGCGCGATGTCGACTCGGCCGCGCCCGCCGTACCCGGCAGTCCGAGGACCGCCCCGCCCGCTCCCAGCATCGCGGCGCCGAGCAGCGCCCTCCGGCCCGCGCCCCGCCCCTGCTCGTACGCGTGCTCGTACGAGCCCCGCGACTCGCCGGTCGCCGACGGCTCTCTCAACTCCTGCGTCCCCATGACGGCTCCTCCCACCGTGCGCCTGTCAAAGCGGGACGATGGTAGGTGTCATGAAGTGACCGTTGGGAGACCTGGGACCGAACACACGGATGACGCCTTGTGTCGCACTGGAGGCGGAAGTTGACAGGGCATCGCATCCGGAGCGCGACATGCGTCACATGTCGGACCTCGGCTTCGGCGGGTCATCGGGGCGCCACCGCAGGTAAAGCTGCGTCAATAGTGTGTATCCACTCGGTGAACCCGATGTGCGTCACCCGCGAAAGCGGGAGTATCGTCCTCACCTGCACAGACTTGTACCGGAACCCTTGACATGGGAGGGCCCGTTGTCCCGCTTCGCGCTCATCAAGGCAGTGCTCGGACCGATCATGCGTCTGATGTTCCGCCCCCGGGTGGAAGGCGTGGAGCACATCCCGGGGGACGGTCCGGTCATCCTCGCCGGCAACCACCTCACCTTCATCGACTCGATGATCCTGCCGCTGGTCTGCGACCGGCAGGTCTTCTTCATCGGCAAGGACGAGTACGTCACCGGCAAGGGCTTCAAGGGCCGGCTGATGGCGTGGTTCTTCACCGGCGTCGGCATGATCCCCGTCGACCGCGACGGCGGACGCGGTGGCGTCGCCGCGCTGATGACCGGGCGGCGCGTGCTGGACGAGGGCAAGGTGTTCGGTATCTACCCCGAGGGCACAAGGTCGCCCGACGGGCGGCTGTACCGGGGGCGTACGGGTATCGCCCGGCTGACCCTGATGACGGGGGCGCCCGTCGTTCCGTTCGCGATGATCGGCACGGACAAGATTCAGCCGGGGGGTGCGGGGTTGCCCCGGCCGGGGCGGGTCACTGTGCGGTTCGGCGAGGCGATGGAGTTCTCTCGGTATGAGGGGATGGATCGGGATCGGTATGTTTTGCGGGCTGTGACCGATTCTGTGATGGCTGAGGTTATGCGGCTTTCTGGGCAGGAGTATGTGGATATGTACGCGTCTAAGGCTAAGGAAGCGGCGTAGTTGGTTCGTTGCCGGGTGCGGGTTCGGTGGGGGCTGGTCGCGCCCACGCGGCGGAGCCGCAAATCGACACAGCCCCGCGCCCCTAAAGGGGCACCCCCCCTCAGCCGGAGGTTTCCAGGTGCTGTTTCCTCAACATGAACCAGGACGCCACCGCCGCCGTCCATAGGACCGCCGCGCCTACGCCCGCTGCGATCGTCAAGCCGTCCACGAAGGACTCCCTGGCTGACGTCAGCAAAGCCTGAGCTGATTCCGGCTGCATTGCCGCTGCCGCCTCCACCGCTCCGCCCAGCGACTCATGTGCGTCCTGCGGTGTGCCTGCCGGGGCCGCGAAGTCTCTGTATACGCCCGTCACTATCGAGCCCAGCAACGCGATGCCCAGGGCCGCGCCCAGTTCGTATGCCGTCTCCGAGACCGCCGACGCCGCGCCCGCCTGTTCCTTCGGGACGCTCGACAGGATGACGTCGGCCGTGACCGTGAAGGAGAAGCCGGCGCCGGTGCCGACCATCAGGAGGGCCGCGCCGAGCAGGGGGTAGCCGGTGGTCTGGTCGAGGAAGGTGAGGGCGGCCAGGGCGAGGCCCATAGCGGCCAGGCCGGCGGCGACCACCGAGCGGACGGAGAAGCGGCGGGCGGCGGCTCCGGCCACCAGGCCGGCCGCTACCGCGCCCAGGGCGGCCGGCAGCTCGGCGAGGCCCGCTTCGAAGGGGCGGCGGCCCTGGACGAGCTGCAGGTACTGGGAGAGGAAGAAGACCAGGCCGGAGAGGCCCAGGATGGTCAGCAGGTCGGCGAGGACCGCTCCCAAGAAGCCGCGGTTGCGGAACAGGCGCATGTCCAACAGGGGGTGCGGCAGGGAGAGTTGGCGGCGTACGAAGAGGGACAGCGCGGCCGTGCCGAGGGCGCCTGCCGCGAGGGCGCCCGTGTCGAGGCCGTGGGCTGCCGTCTCCTTCACGAAGTAGACGACGCCGATCATGCCGATGAGGGAGAGGGCGACGCTGGGGAGGTCCCAGGGGCCGGGGTTCGGGTGGCGGGACTCCGGCAGCAGCTTGACGCCGATGAGGACCAGGACCGCCATCACGGGCAGGTTGATGAGGAAGACCGAGCCCCACCAGAAGTGTTCGAGCAGGAAGCCGCCGACGACCGGGCCGACCGCCGTGCCCGCCGAGGCCGTGGCGCCCCAGACGCCGATGGCGAGGCTGCGTTCGCGCGGGTCGTGGAAGAGGTTGCGGATCAGGGCGAGGGTGGCGGGCATCAGGGTCGCGCCCGCGACACCGAGCAGCGCCCGGGCCACAATCATCATCTCGGGCGTCGTCGCGTAGGCGTTGAGCACGGATATCGCGCCGAACGCGGTCGCGCCCATCAGCAGCAGCCGCTTGCGGCCGACGCGGTCGCCGAGGCTGCCGGCCGAGACCAGCAGGCCCGCGATGACGAACGAGTAGACGTCGCCTATCCATAGGAGCTGGGTGCCCGAGGGCTTCAGGTCCTCGCTGATGTAGGGGGTCGCGAGGCCGAGGACGGTCGCGTCGACGGCCACCAGCAGCACGGCGAGCACGAGGACGGCGAGCGCGAGCCAACGGCCGGGCCGCTTCTCCGTCTCCGCCGTGCGGGCCTGCCGCAGGGTGCTGGTCATGATTCCTCTCTCCGTAGCGCACCGCCGAGCAGCAACTCGACGATCATGTGCGTGAAGTCGTTACGGGCGACCCTTCCCTCGGCGACCGCCCAGGCGCCGGAGGCCAGCAGGCCGTAGAGCGCCTCGGTGAGCCAGGCCGGGGTGAGGTCGATACGGAACTCACCGGCCGACTGGCCGCGCCGGAACAGGGCCGCGACGCGGTCGTCGATCCGGGTCCAGCCCTCGTTCTGCTCCTCGCCCTCGAACAGCTGGTTCTCGGTGTAGAGGAAGGCGAGCAGTCCGGCGGCGGGTTCCATCTCGCGGACGAGTCGTCGTACGGCGTCCGACGCCGGGCCCTCGTCCAGCCGGGCCGCGCCCAGCGCGGTCTCGCACTCCGCGATGCCCAGCGACTCCAGGGCGCGGACCAGTGCGTCGCGGCCGGCGAAGTGCCGGTGCAGGGTGGCACGGCTGATGCCCGCCGCCCTGGCGACCTCGTCCATGGTCGCGGTGGATTTACGGGTCAGCAGGGCTGCGGCGGTGCGCAGTACGTGGTCACGGTCGACGGCCATGAGACGACAGTACCCCATATGAGACATGAATGTCTCAGACAAGGTACAGGGGTCTCATGGCCGTGACCGTCGAAGCCGCCGGACGGCTCCAAGGGGGTGGTGGCTCAGTGCCAGGGGAGTGCGCCTCGGTGGTTCCAGTACGTGGCCGGGTCCTCCACCAGCGTGGCGAGGCGGGCGAGTTGGGCTTCGTCGAGGTCCACGACGGCCGCGTGGAGGTTCGAGGCGAGTTGGTTGGTGGTGGCGGCGCCGGAGAGGACCACTCCTGCCCAGGGCTGGCGCAGGATCACGGCCAGAGCCACCGCGTCGCAGGCCAGGCCCGTCTCCTCGGCGACCGCCTTGAGTGCGTCGGGGGCGTGCGGGGCGGCCAGTCGGCCGTTCGCCATGCCTTCCTTGACGATCACGGTGAGGCCCGCGTCATGTGCCTCGGCGAGGGCGGGGGCGGCCGAGGTCTCCAGCGCGTTGTACGTCGACTGGACCGTACGGAAGAGGGGCTCGCCGTCGACCGTCACGGCGAGGGCGGCGCGGATGGCGTCCGCCTGGGCCGGGCCGCTCGTGGAGAAGCCGATGGTGAGGCCCTGGGCCGCGGCTTCGGCCAGCTTGGCGTGGAGTTCCTTGTCGGTGAGGGCCGGGCTGTCCGGGGTCACCGAGTGGATCTGGTAGAGGTCGAGGCGGTCACCGAGCAGTTCGGCGGTTTCGGCGCGCTGGCGTTCGTACGTCTGGACGCTGTGGTCCTTGACCTCGTGCTGCTCGGCGTCGGTGGTCCAGTCGGCGGTGTAGATGTAGCCCCATTTGCTGCCGATGACCACGTCGTCGATGTCGGGGTGGGTGTTCAGCCAGTCGGCGAGGAACTCCTCGCTGCGGCCGTAGGAGCGGGCCGCGTCGAAGTAGCGGACGCCCTGGGCGTAGGCGGCGTCGAGGAGGGCGTGGGTGCGGGTGCGCAGCGTTTCGACGCTGCGGTCTTCTCCGAGGTCGTGGTCTCGGTCGAGGGTGATGTAGCCGGGGCGGGCGATTGCGGCGAGGCCCAGGCCGAGGTGGCAGGTGGGGGTGGTGGCTGAGGCCAGTCGGGTGAAGGGCATCGCGGGCTCCGTTCGGGTGGGGGCCGGTACGGGTGTTGTCCCAACCTAACTCGCGATGACCTTCGTGGGGTTTCCTCGCCCCCGCCGCCCCTACCCGTCCCATCCCCAGGGGCTGCCGCCCCTTCGACCCCGCCCGCCTTTCGGCTCGGGGGGCGGGGTGCGTTGGCGGGTGCGGGTGAGTGGGGGCTGATCGCGCCTCCCCGCGCCCCTAAAAGAACTGGGGGCAACCCCCAGCTTTTAAGGGGCGCGGGGAACTGCGCGAGCAACCACAACATGCCCGCACCCGCCAACGCACCCCCCACGCCCCACGCCCGAGTTCTCCTGCGGATGGGACGGGTAGGGGCGGCGGACCCCGGTTGTCGGGCCCGCGGCCGGGTCAGTTGGCCTTGGCCGTGGCCCACTCGTGCTGGGTGGCCACGTCCGCCTTGATCTCGGCCAGTTGGACGGCCACCGCGCTCGGGGCCGTGCCGCCTCGGCCGTTGCGGGAGGCCAGAGCGCCGGGGACGTTGAGGACCGTACGGACCTCGGGGGTGAGGTGGGTGCTGATCTTGGCGAACTGGTCGTCCGTCAGGTCGTCGAGTTCCTTGCCCTCCGCCTCGGCGGCCTTGACGCACTCGCCAGCGACCTCGTGGGCCACACGGAAGGGGACGCCCTGCTTGACCAGCCACTCGGCGATGTCCGTGGCGAGGGAGAAGCCGGCGGGGGCCAGTTCCTCCATGCGGTCGCGGTGGACGGTGAGGGTGGCCATCATGCCGGTGAAGGCGGGGAGCAGGACCTCCAGTTGGTCGATGGAGTCGAAGACCGGCTCTTTGTCCTCCTGGAGGTCGCGGTTGTAGGCGAGGGGCAGGGCCTTCAGGGTCGCCATCAGACCCGTCAGGTTGCCGATCAGACGGCCGGACTTGCCTCGGGCCAGTTCCGCGATGTCGGGGTTCTTCTTCTGCGGCATGATCGACGAGCCCGTCGAGAACGCGTCGTGGAGGGTCACGAAGGAGAACTCCTTCGTGTTCCAGATGATGACCTCCTCGGCGATCCGGGAGAGGTTCACGCCGATCATCGCGGTGATGAAGGCGAACTCCGCGACGAAGTCACGGGACGCCGTGCCGTCGATGGAGTTGGCCGAGCTGCCGTGCTCGAAGCCGAGGTCCTTCGCGACCGCCTCCGGGTCCAGGCCCAGGGAGGAGCCGGCCAGGGCACCCGAGCCGTAGGGCGAGACCGCCGTGCGCTCGTCCCACTGGCGCAGCCGCTCCGCGTCCCGGGAGAGAGACTGGACATGGGCCAGGACATGGTGGGCGAACAGCACGGGCTGGGCGTGCTGGAGGTGGGTGCGACCGGGCATCGCCACGTCCGGGTGGGCCTCGGCGAGGCCGATCAGCGCGTCCTGGAGTTCGGCGATCAGGCCGCCGATCGTACGGGCGTGATCCCGGAGGTACATCCGGAACAGGGTGGCCACCTGGTCGTTCCTCGACCGTCCCGCGCGCAGCTTGCCGCCGAGGTCGGGGCCGAGGCGCTCCAGCAGGCCGCGCTCCAGGGCGGTGTGGACGTCCTCGTCGGCGATCGTGCCCACGAAGGAGCCGTCGGCGACATCCGCTTCGAGCTGGTCCAGGCCCGCGATCATCCGGGTCAGCTCGTCCTCGGTGAGCAGGCCCGCCTTGTGCAGCACGCGCGCGTGGGCACGCGAACCGGCGATGTCGTACGGGGCCAGCCGCCAGTCGAAGTGGACGGACGCGGACAGCTTCGCCAGGGCCTCGGCGGGACCGTCGGCGAAACGTCCGCCCCAGAGCCGTACGTCACCGCTGTTGCTGCTCACTTGCGCTGCTCCTAGAGAGATACGAATGTGCTGCCGCCCCACGTCGGGAGGTGGCGGTACTCACGCTACTGCCTACGCCTGGTCTCGCTTCGAGGCGATCTTCGACGACAGGGCATAGAGGTCGATGAAGCCCTTGGCCGCCGACTGGTCGAAGGTGTCGCCCGTGTCGTACGTCGCCAGGTTGAAGTCGTAGAGGGAGGAGTCCGAGCGGCGGCCGGTGACGACCGCTCGGCCGCCGTGCAGGGTCATGCGGATGTCGCCGCCGACATGCTCGTTGGCCTCGTTGACGAAGCCTTCGAGGGCGCGCTTGAGCGGGGAGAACCACTGGCCGTCGTAGACGAGTTCGCCCCAGCGCTGGTCGATCTGGCGCTTGTAGCGGGCGAGTTCGCGTTCGACGGTGACGTTCTCCAGCTCCTGGTGGGCCGTGATGAGGGCGATGGCGCCCGGGGCCTCGTAGACCTCGCGGGACTTGATGCCGACGAGGCGGTCCTCGACCATGTCGATGCGGCCGACGCCCTGGGTGCCGGCGCGCTCGTTGAGCTGCTGGATCGCCTGGAGGACGGTGACGGGCCTCCCGTCGATGGCGACCGGGGCGCCCTTGTCGAAGGTGATGATCACCTCGTCGGGGTCGCGCTGGACGGCCGGGTTCTGCGTGTACTCGTAGATGTCCTCGATCGGGCCGTTCCAGATGTCCTCCAGGAAGCCCGTCTCGACGGCGCGTCCGAAGACGTTCTGGTCGATGGAGTACGGGGACTTCTTGGTGGTGGCGATCGGGAGCTTCTTGGCCTCGCAGAACGCGATGGCCTTGTCGCGGGTCATCGCGTAGTCGCGGACCGGGGCGATGCACTTCAGGTCGGGGGCGAGGGCGACGATGCCGGCCTCGAAGCGGACCTGGTCGTTGCCCTTGCCGGTGCAGCCGTGGGCGACCGTGGTGGCGCCGTGTTTACGGGCGGCGGCGACCAGGTGCTTGACGATCGTCGGCCGGGAGAGCGCGGAGACCAGCGGATAGCGGTCCATGTAGAGGGCGTTGGCCCTGATCGCCGGGAGGCAGTACTCGTCGGCGAACTCGTCGCGCGCGTCGGCGACTTCGGCCTCGACCGCGCCGCAGGCGAGGGCGCGCTTGCGGATGACGTCCAGGTCCTCGCCTCCCTGGCCGACGTCCACCGCGACCGCGATGACCTCGGCGCCCGTCTCCTCCGCGATCCAGCCGATGGCGACGGAGGTGTCCAGACCGCCCGAGTAGGCGAGTACCACGCGCTCGGTCACGGCGTTCTCCTCACACTGTCGGCCACTGGCATGCATGAGTATGCAGGGTTCTGCATGAATCGTCAATCTGAGAGAAGTTTGAGAGACACGGTCGGGCGGTTTGAACAAACGAAAGGGCTTTCTCGTACCTCTCCCCGAACGCAGGCGCCGCGTTTGTAAACAACGACCACCCGACCCGAGTGAGGCATCCGCATGTCCAGGGCTCTTCCTAAGTACAACAAGCGTCGCGTAGGGATCATCGGCGGCGCCGCCGCGGTCGTGTTGTCCGGAGCGGTCATCGCCGGTTCCGCCCTCGCCGGGGAAGGCGCCAACAACGGTGCGGACGCGGCGGCGGGTGCCTCGCCGGGCACCATCTCCTGCCCGGCGGTCGAGGGGAGCCTGCCGGAGATCCCCGCCGCCGCGCAGGCCGAGGTCGACAGCAACCTCGCCCAGCTGCAGACGCAGATCCAGGAGGCCAACCAGCGTCTGATCGACACCGTCGGCCAGGGCGGCCCCAACTTCGTCCAGAACGCCATCCTCGGCCCTCTGGAGGACAAGCGCGTCGCCGCTCTGAACCGTATCGAGACCGCCATCGGCCGCGTCGCCGACAAGCCCGAGGGCCTGGAGGCGCTCGCCCCGTGCGAGCTGGTCCAGGGTGGTGCGGCCGGGGCCGGCGAGGAGGCGGACGCCGGTGCGGGGGCGGGGGCCACCGTGGAGCCGACCGAAGAGGCGGACGCCGGTGCCGCGGCGGGCGCGGGCGAGGAGGCCGACGCCGGCGAGCAGGCGGGCGAGGGTGCCGACGACGCGGGTGACGCGGGCAACGCCGGTGCGGCGGGCACCATCACCTGCCCCGAGGTCGAGAGCCAGCTCCCGGAGGTTCCGGCCGCCGCGCAGGCCGAGGTCGACCGTAACCTCGCCCAGCTGGACACCCAGATCCAGGAGGCCAACCAGCGCCTCATCGACACCGTCGGCCAGGGCGGCCCCAACTTCGTCCAGAACGCCATCCTCGGACCCCTGGAGGACAAGCGCGTCGCCGCCCTGAACCGCATCGAGACCGCCATCGGCCGCGTCGCCGACAAGCCCGAGGGCCTGGAGGCGCTCGCCCCGTGCCAGCTCAACCAGTGAGCACCTCCGGCTGAGCGCTTCCGAGCGAGCACTACCGAGCGACCACTATCGAGTCGGCATCTCCGGTGAGCACCTCCGCGTGAGCACCACCGAGTCGGCACCCCCGGCGAGCACAGCCGCTGAAGCCCGACCTCCTGCGCTCCGTGTGAGCGACAGGGGCCGTGGCCGCCCCGCGCGCCGGCCGGGGCGGCCATGGAAGACCTGATTCCGGGTGGACCCAGAAAATGGGGTCCACCCGGAGTTCGTTCGGGTCAATAATCGTTAGACATGGGAAAGACTTACGAGCGCATAGACGGCCGCCTGCGTACGTTCATCGAGGCGCAGCCCCTGTTCTTCACCGCCACGGCGCCGCTCTCCGCCGACGGCACGGTCAACCTCTCCCCCAAGGGGCTCAAGGGCTCCTTCGTGATCCTCGACGAACTGACCGTCGCATACCTGGACTTCGCCGGGTCCAACGCGGAGACGGTCGCGCATCTGCGGGAGAACGGCCGGATCACACTCATGTGGTGCGCCTTCCAGGGGCCGCCCAACATCGTGCGGGTGCACGGCAAGGGCGAGGCCGTCCTCCGTGACGACCCACGCTTCAAGGAACTCCTCGCCCGCTTCCCGGACATCGACCCGACGCCGCACGGGCTGCGCGCGATCGTCGTGGTCCACGCCGAGCGCATCCGGGACAGCTGCGGCTACGCGGTGCCGCTCATGACGTACGACGAGGACCGGGACCTCCACGGGCGGCGCTTCGCGCGCGAGGACGACGAGTCGTTGAACGCATACTTCTGCTCCAAGGAGCACATCGGAACCAGCCTGGACGGGCTCCCGGGCCTGCCGCTGCCACTGCCGCCGTCCCCGGCCTGACCCACCCGGCCGACCCCTGCGCGACCGCCACCCGGTCCCCGCCCGGCCGTCGAGCGACCTCCGCCCGGTCGGCCGTCAGCCTCCGTCCGGCCATACCGTGGCACCCGTCCCACCGCCGCGCGACCGCGGCGGGACCGTGTCGCGACCTCCGTCCAGCCGGCTTCGGCCTCCGTCCGAACCGGCCCACAACCTCCGCCCGACCATCTCTCGGCCTCCGTCCGAATCGGCCCACAACCTCCGCCCGACCATCTCTCGGCCTCCGTCCGACCGTCCCTCGGCCACCACCCGAACCGGCCCTAGGCCTCCCTCCCGCCCCCGCGACGTCCGGTTGGCCGTCACGTGACCTGAGGCCGATCGTCCCGCGGCCTGAGCCGGGGCCGGGCCGGTCGGGGCCTCACCGAGGCCGGTCGCGGCCTCCGCCAGGGCGGTCGGGCCCTCCGTCGAAGCGGAACCCCAGGTTTCGCGAGTCGGTTGATTCGGGCGTTGAACACGCGGCGCTTCCTGCACGTACGTGTGGGCCAAGGGTCCAGCCCACCACGGAGGAACCGTGTCCACGATCGCCGGAGGTCGCGCCGCGAGGCGCCAGACGATGCGCCGCATCCGACCTCGTCGCTCCCCCGCAGTCCCCCTGCTGCTTCTGTTCTGGGCAGGCGCTGCCGGTGTGGTGTGGTTGTGGTGGGACAGCACCCCGTCCATCGCCGACCAGGGCAGCCAGTTCACCAACGCCGGACGGATCACCGGGCTGCTCGCCGGGTATCTGATGGCGCTGGTGGTGCTGCAGATGGCGCGGGTGCCCGCCCTGGAGCGCCGGGTCGGCTCGGACCGGGTGGCCCGCTGGCACGCGATGACCGGTCGCTACACGCTCTGTCTGGTCGTCGCGCACGTGGTCCTCACGATGTACGGGTACACCCTCCAGGCCGGGCTCACCGCCGCCGACGTCCTCCAGCAGACGATCGACTCGATCAATCAGCTGCCGGACATGGGCAAGGCCGCCATCGGCACCGGTCTGCTGGTGCTCATCGGGCTGATCTCCATCGGCCCGGTGCGCAAGCGGATTCCGTACGACCTCTGGTACCACACGCATCTGCTGACGTACGCGGCGACGTTCCTGACCTTCTGGCACCAGCTCTCCACCGGCAACGAGTTCGCGGTCACCCCGGTCGCCAAGACCGCCTGGTACGCGCTGTACGGGTCGGTGACCGCGCTGGTGCTCTGGTACCGCGTGCTCACCCCGATCCGGCTCAACATGCGCCACCGGCTGCGGGTCGAGGCGGTCATCGAGGAGTCGCCGGGCATCGTCTCGGTGCTGATGAGCGGGCGCAAGCTGCACCGGATGGGCGCGGAGGCCGGACAGTTCTTCCGCTGGCGGTTCCTGGCGCCCGGGATGCGGTTCAGCTCGCACCCGTACTCCCTGTCCGCCGCGCCCCGCCCCAACATGCTGCGTATCACCGTCAAGGCGATCGGCGACCACAGCTCGGCCCTGCGTGACCTGGAGCCCGGCACCCGGGTGTGGGCCGAGGGCCCGTACGGGGCGCTGACGGCCGACAAGCGCAGCCGGGGCAAGGTGCTGCTGGTGGCCGGCGGTGTGGGCATCACCCCGATGAGGGCCCTGTTCGAGACGCTGCCCGGCGCGGCCGGTGATCTGACCCTGCTCTACCGGGCCAACAGCACCCAGGACCTGGCCCTCTGGGACGAGCTGGCGCAGATCGCCGAGGAGCGCGGGGCACGCCTGATGTACGCGGTGAACAGCCCCGAGGGCGAGCGCCCGGACATCTCGGCGGAGAGCCTGCGCCGCAAGATCCCCGACATCGAGCGCCATGACGTCTTCCTGTGCGGGCCGCCCGGCTTCGCCCAGGGCGTGTACGAGGCGCTGCGCGGCGCGGGCGTACCGACCCGGCGCATCCACCACGAGTCGTTCGAGATGTGACCCCGGGGCGCGGAGCCCCACCCCCCACTCGCCTGCCCCTGCCCACCTCCCCCTGCCCAAGTGCCCCTCACACTTCACACTTCACAGGAGCTGAAGGAGCGATGAAGAAGAGTCACCCCATCCGGCGGACCCTGCTCGCCACCGCCGCCACCGTGTCCGGCATCGTGCTGCTGCTGTCGTTGAAGCCGGCCTCGGACCCGGCGGGATCGGTACAGGCCGGAGCGGCGGGGGGCGCGCCTTCGGCCCAGGGCGGGGTGGCGGCCGGTGCCCAGACCCTCACGGGTAACGCCGTGCAGACGGACTACGGCCCCGTCCAGGTCCGGATCACGGTCAACGGCGGCAAGATCACGACCGCCGAGGCGGTACAGCAGCCGACCGGCGGACGCAGCGACCAGATCAGCGGCACCGCCATCCCCAAGCTCAACCAGGCCGCCGTCGCGGCGAGTTCGGCCGAGATCGACGCCGTATCGGGCGCCACCTACACCAGCGCCGGATACAAGGAGTCCCTCCAGTCCGCCATCGACCAGGCGGGCGCCGCTCAGGGCTCGGGTACGCAGGTGCTCACGGGGACCACCGTCCAGACCGACTACGGGCCGGTGCAGGTCCGGATCACGGTCAGCGGGGGCAAGATCACGGCTGCCGAGGCGGTGCAGCAGCCGACGGGCGGACGCAGCGACCAGATCAGCGGCACCGCCATCCCCAAGCTCAACCAGGCCGCCATGGCGGCGAGTTCGGCCGAGATCGACGCCGTATCGGGCGCCACCTACACCAGCGCCGGATACAAGGAGTCGCTGCAGTCCGCCATCGACCAGGCGGGCGCCGCTCAGGGCTCGGGGTCCGGGTCGGGTTCGGCGGAGGCGGGCGGTGGTGCGCAGGACTCCGGGTCAGAGGCAGAGGCCGGGTCCGGGACCGGGCAGTCGACGGGTACGCAGGTGCTCACCGGTAGCGCCGTGCAGACCGATTACGGGCCGGTGCAGGTCCGGGTGACCGTCAGCGGGGGCAAGATCACGGCCTCCGAGGCGGTGCAGCAGCCGACCGGTGGTCGCAGCGACCAGATCAGCGGCACCGCCATCCCCCAGCTCAACCAGAACGCCGTCGCGGCAGGGAGCGCTGACATCGATGCTGTCTCGGGCGCCACTTACACCAGTGCCGGGTACAAGGAATCCCTCCAGTCCGCGCTCGACCAGGCGGGCTGAGCCGGTGGCCGAACCCTCCGGAACGGCCGGGGCAGGTGGGGCGACGGGAGCCGGTGGTGCGGCCGGGCCGTCCCAGTTGCGGCATGTCGAGGAGGCCATGGGCACTGTCTTCTCGTTCGACATCCGGGGAGGCGAGCCCGAGGCGGTCAGGGCCGCGCTGGACGAGGCGGTGGCCGGGTTGCACACCGTGGACAAGGTGTTCAGCACGTACCGCGAGAACAGTCAGATCTCCCGGCTGGACCGGGGGGAGTTGACGATCGAGGAGTGCGATCCCGAGGTCGCCGAGGTGCTTCGACTGTGTGCCGAGGCGGAGCGGTTGAGTGACGGGTGGTTCAGCGCGACGTACGAGGGCCGCTTCGATCCGACGGGGCTGGTGAAGGGGTGGGCCACCGAGCGTGCCGCGCTCCGGCTGGTCGCCGCCGGGGCGGCCGGGGTGAGTGTCAACGGGGGCGGCGATGTGCAGTTGTGCGGTGTGCCCGGGCCGGATCGGCCGTGGCGGGTGGGGGTCGCGGACCCGCTGCGGCCGGGGGGTTTGGCGGCGGTCGTCACGGCCGCCGGGGCGGATCGGCTGGCGGTGGCGACGTCGGGTACGGCGGAGCGGGGGGCCCATATCGTCGACCCTCGTACCGGTAAGTCGGCGGTGACGGATCTGGTGTCGGTGACGGTGGTCGCGCCTCGGCTGACCTGGGCGGACTGTTGGGCGACCGCCGCGTTCGCGATGGGGTCGCGGCAGGCGTTGGCGTGGTTGGAGGCGTTGCCGGACACGGAGGCGTTGCTGATCACTGCCGGGGATGAGGTGCGGTGCACCGGGGGGCTGGCGGCGCGATTGGGTTGAGCGGGGAGGGCTGGGCCGGGGGCGGAAGGTGACCCGGCGCTGATGCTGAGCTGGGCCGGGGTCTCGCTTACCGGCGCTCGCAGGGTGCCGCTCTCTTTGGGATGGGCGCCCGCCCCTAGCGGCGCGCCTGCCCGCAGTTGGGTAGGGCAGCTGTGGCAACTGGGCCCAGCATTAATAGGGGCGCGGGGAACTGCGCGACCAGCCACGACGGACCCGCAGTCGGCCGATCCCCGCAAGCACCCCTCCCCCCCAGCCGTCCCTCAGTCCCTCAATGCCCGTTCTGGGAAGCCAATCGCAGCAGATGGTCGGCCAATGCCTGCCCGCCCACCGGATCGCGGCTGATCAACAGCAGCGTGTCGTCACCGGCGATGGTGCCCAGCACATCGTGCAGTTCCGCCTGGTCGATGGCCGACGCCAGGAACTGGGCGGCACCCGGCGGCGTACGGAGCACGACGAGGTTCGCCGAGGCCTCCGCCGAGATCAGCAGCTCGGCGGAGAGGCGGCGCATCCGCTCCTCCTTGGCCGACTCCCCCAGCGGCGCCCGGGGCGTACGGAAACCCCCTTCGCTGGGCACCGCGTAGATGAGGTCGCCGTCGTTGTTGCGGATCTTCACCGCGTTGAGCTCGTCCAGGTCCCGGCTGAGCGTCGCCTGGGTGACGCTCAGCCCGTCGTCGGACAGCAGCTTCGCCAACTGGCTCTGCGACCGCACGGGTTGCCGGTTGAGGATGTCGACGATCCGCCGATGCCGTGCCGTGCGGGTCTGCGGCACGGCGGGCCCCGCCTGGTCGTGCTCCTGCGCCTGACTCATCGTCGTCGTCCCATTCCCCGGTTCCCCCGGCTCATCAGTCCCCCTCGGCCCCGTCGGCCGCGTCGGCCCCGCTGACCGCGTCCAGGACGCCCGGCAGTGCCTGGAGGAGGGCGTCCACCTCGGTGTCGCCGATGTTGAGCGCCGGCATGAGCCGTACGACATCGGGGGCGGGCGCGTTCACCAGGAGACCGGCGTCCTGAGCCGCCTGTTGCGCCTGGGGCGCGAGCGGCTCGGTGAGCACGATACCGAGGAGTAGACCGGCGCCACGGACATGGCTGATCAAGGGGTGGCCGAGCGACTCGATCCCGTCCCTCAGGCGCTCGCTCTGCCGCTTGACGTTCTCCAGGAGGCCTTCCGTCTGGATGGTCTCCAGGACGGCGAGCCCGGCGGCGCAGGCGATGGGGTTGCCGCCGAACGTCGTACCGTGCTGGCCGGGCTTCAACAGCTCCGCCGCCCGGCCGAAGGCGACCGTCGCGCCGAGCGGGAGTCCGCCGCCGAGGCCCTTGGCGAGGGTGACGACGTCCGGGAGGACACCCTCGTGCGCCTGGTACTCGAACCAGTGTCCGGTCCGCCCGATGCCGGTCTGCACCTCGTCGAGGACGAGCAGGGAGCCCGTGGCCGCCGTGATCGCCCGCGCCGCCTTCAGATAGCCGGGGGGCGGGACGACCACACCCTTCTCGCCCTGGATCGGCTCGATGACGACGAGCGCGGTGTCCTCGGTGACGGCGGCGGCGAGGGCCTGCGCGTCGCCGTACGGGACGTGGGTGACGTCGCCGGGCAGCGGGTGGAAGCCGTCCTGCTTGCCGGGCTGGCCGGTGAGGGCGAGGGCGCCCATGGTCCGGCCGTGGAAGCCACCCTCGGTGGCGACCATGTGGGTCCGCCCGGTGAGCCGGCCGATCTTGAAGGCGCCCTCGTTGGCCTCGGCGCCGGAGTTGCAGAAGTAGACCTTGCCGTCCCGGCCGAAGTGCGCCAGGAGCCGTTCGGCGAGGGCGACGGGCGGCTCGGCGATGAAGAGATTCGAGACGTGGCCGAGGGAGGCGATCTGCGTGCTGACGGCCTCGACGATCGCCGGGTGGGCGTGGCCGAGCGCGTTGACGGCGATACCGCCGACGAAGTCGACGTACTCCTTGCCGTCGGCGTCCCACAGCCGGCTTCCCTCACCGCGGACCAGGGGGAGCCTGGGGGTGCCGTAGTTGTTCATGAGCGAGCCCTGCCACCGCTGGGTCAGCTCTGCGTTATTCGCGGTCTCGGTCATTCTGCGTCCCCCTGTTCTGTGGCGTCGGGCACGACCATCGTGCCGATGCCTTCGTCGGTGAAGATCTCCAGCAGGATCGAGTGCTGGACCCGGCCGTCTATGACACGGGCGGTCTGGACGCCGCCCCGTACGGCGTGCAGACAGCCCTCCATCTTCGGCACCATGCCGGAGGACAACTCCGGCAGCAGCTTCTCCAGTTGGGAGGCGGTGAGGCGGCTGATCACCTCGTCGGAGTTGGGCCAGTCCTCGTAGAGGCCCTCGACGTCGGTGAGGACCATGAGGGTCTCGGCGCCCAGCGCGGCGGCGAGTGCGGCGGCCGCCGTGTCGGCGTTGACGTTGTACACTTGGCCCCCTTTGTCGGAGGCGTCCTGGCTGCGGGCGATCGACGAGACGACCGGGATACGGCCGTCGGCGAGCAGGGCCTCGATGGCGCCCGTGTCGATCGCGGTGATCTCGCCCACCCGTCCGATGTCGACGAGTTCGCCGTCGATCTCGGGCTGGTGCTTGGTGGCGGTGATGGTGTGCGCGTCCTCGCCGGTGAGTCCGACGGCGAGCGGGCCGTGCTGGTTGAGCAGCCCGACCAGCTCGCGCTGCACCTGTCCGGCGAGCACCATGCGTACGACGTCCATGGCGTCCTCGGTGGTGACCCGGAGGCCGGCCTTGAACTCGCTGACGATGCCGTGCTTGTCGAGGGCGGCGCTGATCTGCGGGCCGCCGCCGTGCACGACGACGACGTTGAGGCCGGCGTGGCGCAGGAAGACGACGTCCTGGGCGAAGGCGGCCTTCAGGTCCTCGTCGATCATGGCGTTGCCGCCGAACTTGATGACGACCGTCTTGCCGTTGTGGCGGGTCAGCCAGGGCAGCGCTTCGATGAGGATCTGGGCCTTGGGGAGGGCGGTGTGCTTCCGCGTGGTGCTCATGAGGAGTAGGCGCTGTTCTCGTGGACGTAGTCTGCGGTGAGGTCGTTGGTCCAGATGGTGGCGGTCTCGGACCCGGCGGCGAGGTCGGCGACGATGTGCACCTCGCGGTAGCGCATGTCGACCTGGTCGCGGTCCTCGCCGACGCCGCCGTTCTTGCAGACCCAGACGCCGTTGATGGCGACGTTGAGACGGTCGGCCTCGAAGGCGGCGGATGTCGTACCGATGGCGGACAGGACACGGCCCCAGTTGGGGTCCTCGCCGTGGATGGCGCACTTGAGGAGGTTGTTGCGGGCGATGGAGCGGCCCACCTCGACGGCGTCGTCCTCGGTCGCGGCGTTCACGACCTCGACCTTGATGTCCTTGCTGGCGCCCTCGGCGTCCCGGATGAGCTGCTGACCGAGGTCGTCGCAGACCTGCCGTACGGCCTCGGCGAACTCCTCGTATTCCGGGGTGACTTCGGCGGCACCGGAGGCGAGCAGCAGCACGGTGTCGTTGGTGGACATACAGCCGTCGGAGTCGACCCGGTCGAAGGTCCTACGGGTGGCGGCGCGCAGGGCCTTGTCCAGTACGTCGCCGTCGAGGGCCGCGTCGGTGGTGAGGACGACGAGCATGGTGGCGAGGCCGGGCGCGAGCATGCCGGCGCCCTTGGCCATCCCCCCGACGGTCCACCCGTCCTTCGTCACGACCGCCGTCTTGTGCACGGTGTCGGTGGTCTTGATGGCGATGGCGGCCTTCTCACCGCCGTGCTCGGACAGCTGCGCGGCGGCCGTGTCGACGCCCGGCAGCAGCTTGTCCATGGGGAGCAGTACGCCGATGAGGCCGGTGGAGGCGACGGCGACCTCGGCGGCGTTCAGCCCGAGGACGTCGGCGGCCTTCTCGGCGGTGGCGTGGGTGTCCTGGAAGCCCTTGGGGCCCGTACAGGCGTTGGCGCCACCGGAGTTGAGGACGACGGCCGACACCCGGCCGCCCTTGAGGACCTGCTCGGACCACAGCACCGGCGCGGCCTTCACCCGGTTGGAGGTGAAGACGCCCGCGGCGGCGAGGCGGGGCCCGGTGTTGACCACGAGGGCCAGGTCGGGGTTGCCGTTCTCCTTGATCCCGGCGGCGATACCCGCCGCCGTGAATCCTTTCGCTGCCGTCACGCTCACGGCGCAACTCCGATCGTCGTCAAGCCCGTGGCCTCGTCCAGGCCGAGGGCGATGTTCATGCTCTGCAGGGCGCCACCGGCGGTGCCCTTGGTGAGGTTGTCGATGGCGCTGATCGCGATGATCCTGCCCACGGACCCGTCGTACGCCACCTGCACCTGAACGGCGTTCGAACCGTAGACGGACGCCGTCGCGGGCCACTGCCCCTCCGGGAGGAGGTGGACGAACGGCTCGTCGGCGAAAGCCTTCTCGTACGCGGCGCGCACGGACTCGGCGGTGACGCCGGGCCTGGCCTTGGCGGAGCAGGTGGCGAGGATGCCTCGGGGCATGGGGGCGAGGGTCGGGGTGAAGGAGACGGAGACCGGCTCGTCCGCCGCCCCGCTGAGGTTCTGGACGATCTCGGGGGTGTGCCGGTGGCCGCCGCCGACGCCGTACGGCGACATGTTGCCCATCACCTCGGAGCCCAGCAGATGGGGCTTGGCCGCCTTGCCCGCGCCGGAGGTTCCGGACGCGGCGACGATCACGGCCTCGTTCTCGGCGAGACCGGCCGCGTACGCCGGGAAGAGGGCGAGGGTGATGGCCGTGGGGTAGCAACCGGGTACCGCGATGCGCTTGGACCCCTCCAGCGCGGCGCGGGCACCCGGCAGTTCGGGAAGGCCGTAGGGCCAGGTACCGGCGTGGGGCGAGCCGTAGAAGCGCTCCCAGTCGGCGGCGTCCTTCAGCCGGAAGTCGGCGCCCATGTCGACGACGAGGACATCCGGGCCGAGCTGCTCGGCGACGGCGGCGGACTGGCCGTGGGGCAGTGCGAGAAACACCACGTCATGGCCCGTGAGCACCTCGGCCGTGGTCTCCTGGAGTATGCGGTCGGCGAGCGGCAGCAGATGCGGTTGCAGCGCGCCGAGCCGCTGTCCCGCGTTCGAGTTCCCGGTCAGCGCCCCGATCTCGACCTCGGGGTGCGCGAGCAGCAGCCGCAGCACCTCCCCGCCCGCATAACCACTCGCCCCCGCAACCGCAGCACGTACCGCCATGGAATCCTCCTCCTGAATGGCATGACTATACGTTTCGCTGCACGTTTATGCAATCGGTGATCCAGGGGGCCTCCGGGCAGGTGTAAATCGCGGCGACAGGGTCCCCCACCCCCCGTTACGGTGCCCCAATGGCATCGATCAAGAAGTTCCAAGTCACCTTCGACTGCGCGGAACCCGAGCGCGTCGCTCGTTTCTGGTGCGAGGTGTTGGGGTACGTCGTACCGCCGCCGCCGGAGGGGTTCGATTCCTGGGACGATTACGATCGCACGCTGCCGCCCGAGAACCAGGGTGTGTGGTTCGCATGCGTCGACCCCTCGGGGGTCGGCCCGCGACTGCTCTTCCAGCGCGTTCCCGAAGGCAAGGTCGTCAAGAACCGGGTGCATCTGGATGTGCGGGCCGGTACCGGGCTCGTGGGCGAGGAGCGCCTGGCCACGCTGGAGGCCGAGTGCGCGAGGCTGGTCGCGCTCGGCGCGGTGTGCGTGCGCGTCATGCGTGCCGATGGCGTCAACGAGTCGTGCATCGTGATGCAGGACATCGAGGGCAACGAGTTCTGTCTCGACTGAGCGCCTCTAGGCAGTCCCCCCGGCTCAGTCCGTGTTCGCGGCGGCGGGTGTGAAGTCGTACGCGGACCAGTGGGCGAGCAGTTCGTATCCGAGGCGCTGGTAGAGGGCGTTGCTGGTGGGGTTGGCCGGGTCGGCGTAAAGAACGACGTCGGTCGCGCCCGCCTCCAGCGCGGCCCTGGTCACCTCGGCCGAGACGGCGCCCGCGTAGCCGCGCCCCCGGAGGTGGACCGGGGTGTAGACGGGGTCCACCCGGACCATGCCGCCGATCATCGAGGTCGAGCCGGCGAGGGAGACCGGGGTGCCGTCCGGGGTCTCCCAGAACGTGAAGTGCTTCTCCGCGAAACGTGATCCGGCCCAGGTGTCGGCGTCGACGAAGCCAGGGGCCTCTCCGACGGCCGTGAGGAACTCGCCGAGGAATCGGAAGAGCTGCTCACGGTCCCGCGCGCCCGCCAATCGGCCCCGGCCCTCCGGGAACGGCTCCGGCGGGGTGAGCGTGCCGAGCCGGTACAGGTGGTACGGCTGGCGGAGCGTCGGCGTCGCGCCGGTGTGCTTGCGCCATGCCTCGGCGAAGGCGAGAGCGGTGTCGCGTTCCCCGCCGACGCCGGGGAACGTGTGGCCGAGCCCGTCCAGGTGCGCGGCCAGGGAGTCGGCCTCCTCGACGGACAGGGAGGTGAGGCTCAGCACACGGGAGGGCAGGCTGTAGAACACGGCGGTGACCTCTCCCCCTCGCTCCAGCCAGCCGAGGAGCGAGTCTCCCTCGCCGAACGCCTTCATCCCGCGCGTGCGCAGCGTCTCGGCCGTGGTCAGCGGCGTGTTGTGCAGGGCGGGACGCGAGCGCAGGAAATCCCGGGTGCGGGTGAGGAAGGTGTCGAGGTCATCGGTGAGGTGCCAGTCGTTCGAGCGCATGGGCGACAGTCTGGCCAGTTGCCGCCGGTGCGCCCATGGTTTTTCGCCAGATCCCGTCCCCGCGACGGGGCTGCTCGTCAGGCGGCCAGGCGCTCCGCGAGCAGGAAGCCGCCGATGAAGATCATCATGGCGCCGGAGGCCCTGGTGACCGTCCGGGCCGCCGACGGCCGGGTCCGCAGTACCGTGCGGGCCAGTACGCCGACGCCCGGATAGACCAGGGCGCAGGCCGTCATGTGGAGGGCGCCCAGCAGCCCCGTCTGCGCGGCGACGGGCCAGCCCCCGGTGGAGTCGATGAACTGCGGGAACAGCGAGAAGTACAGCAGCAGGGCCTTGGGGTTGAGGCCGCTGATCCCGGCCCCCTTGAGCATGATCCGGCGGGGCGACGAGGCCAGGGGCTCCTCGGCGGCACCCAGTACCGCCGGCCGCGTCAGCACACCCCAGCCCAGCCACATCAGATAACCGGCCCCGGCCACGGTCAGCGCGGTGAGCACCGTCGCCGAACTCGCCACGATCACCACCAGCCCGGCCACCGCCAGCAGCGTGTACCCCGCGTACCCGGCCATCAGCCCGGCGACCGCGGGCACGACCGAGCGGTCCCTCAGTCCCGCCGAGATCGCGTAGGCCCAGTCCGCGCCCGGGGGTGAACACCAGCAGCAGATCCACCGCCACAAAGGCCGCCACGACCGTCGGGTCCATCGACCGTCCTCCCTCACGGTCACCGAGCTGGCCGCGCGGGTGCGGCTGAGTGTGTCGCCCTGCCATCGGCGGCTGCGCGACCTCGAACGCGAGGGCGCGATCCGTGGCTATCGCGCGGTCGTCGAACCGGCCGCCGTCGGCCTGAACTTCGAGGCGCTGGTCTTCGTCACCATGCGCTGGGAGGACCGTGAGACCGTCGCCGCGTTCGAGGAGGCCGTGGCCGCCGTCCCCCATGTCATCCAGGCCCAGCGGCTGTTCGGCGAGCCCGACTACCTCCTCCGGGTCGCGACCGCCGACCTGGCCGCCTACCAGCGGCTGTACGACGAGAAGCTGGCCACGCTGCCCGGTGTGCAGCGGCTGACCTCCACGCTCGTGATGAAGCACGTCGTGGACGACCGGCCACTGCCGGAGTAGCCGCCGGACCGGCCGCGCGGTCGGCGGCTCATACCAAGGGGTCCTCACCCCAGGGCGTCCTCACCCCAGGGTGACGTCCATGCCGCCCTCGGCCAGGGTCTCCTGGATCTCGGCGAACAGGTCGTAGGGGACGCCGTCCGACGTCAGGGCCCGGGAGAGATGCCTGCGGGCGACCGCGGAGTCCCGCCAGAGCAGGGTCGCGGGGGCGGTGTAGCCGAAGGTGCCCCGCAGACAGTCGTCGGTGGCGGCCAGGCAGCCGCCGAAGTAGCCGCCGGGGCCGTTCACCGCCTCTCCGAGGGCCAGATGGAAGCCGGGGACGTCGGTGATGTGCCGTCCGTCGAGTTCGTACGCGTGACCGGCCGGCCGGTCCTCGCGCGGGACGGGTCGGCACGCCCGCTCCCGGACGAGCGTGAGCCATGCCTCGCGCCTACGGGTGTCGAGCCCGGCCCAGGCGCCGAGGGCCTTGGGCGGCCCGCCGAACCATCGCTCCCAGAGGGGCCGGACATACTCCGGTACGGGCGTGAAGAACTCCCCGTCCAGCTCCAGGTCGATCAGATCCGCGCCGGGGGCGGTGGTGAGGGAGGAGGGGCGCCAGGCGCGGACCCTGCCCCAGAAGAGACGGTCGGTGAGGGGCTCCCCCCGGTCGTCGTACACCTCCAGGGAGACCTGCTCCAGCTGCAGCGCCCGCCGGGTGCCCTTCGCCAGGGCCTGCCGCAACTCCTCCCCCGGCGCGAGCCCGCGCAGCACGAGCGGGGGTTCGGCCCGCCGGGGCGGCAGGACGCGGGCGAACTCCCGGCAGGAGCCAAGCCACCGGCGCTCGTCGTGGACGCGTACGGCACCCCGGTATCCCTCGGGCGGGCCCAGATGGTCGTCGAGGCCGGTGAGCAGGAGGCCGTCCGTCCCCGGGTGCGTCCCGAGGCTCACCGCGCCCTCGATGAGCCAGTGCTCCGGACAGTCCGCCGCGAACGGGTCGTCCGACCTGGCCGGTTCATCCGACCTGGCCGGTTCGTCCGCCGCCACCAGCCACACCCGGTCACCGACCCAGCCGTGCGGCTCGGCGCTGCCGTCCCCGCCGACCCGGTCGGTCTCTCCGGCGCCCCGCTCCCCTTCGGGAACCCAGCCGAACAGCTCGTACATCCCCCGCCGGGGCTCGCCGAACAGTCCCTCCACCTCCGCGCACGTACCCCAGACATGGCCGTGCTCCGTGTTGATCAGCGCGAACCGCACCCGCCCGTGACTCCCCCGGTCCCCGTCCCCGTCCACATCCACGGTCGGCATCATGCCGGGACGGGCAGCCGCCGGGGCAACCGAATTTGTTCGTGGGCGGCGTGCCACACTGCGCGCCATGACTCTCGCCGCTCTCACCCTCCCCGAATGGCGCTCTTTCGACATCGCCACCGCGCGGCGCATCGCCGAACAGGCGGCCGAGTCGGTCGCGGGCCGAGTCGTACGCGTCGAGACGGTCGAGCATCTCGGTGCCCCGCTGCACCGGGCGCTGATCGAGCGGGCGGGGCAGGAGTTCGCGCTGATACCCGGCGGCCGGGTGACCCTCGGCTTCGACGCGGGCGCCTGGCGGCCGACGCCGGAGCAGACCGCCGACTACGCCGAGAGCCTGGCGCAGGGCTTCGGTTACGCGGACGACCTGCGGGACCACCTCGCGAAGGTGCTCAGCCCACGTCGTACGGTCGTCCTGTCCACCCTGCTCATGGCGGTGGAGGCCGAGAATCTGACGGAGCCGCCCGCCGAGATGCCGGGCGTCCTCGCGGCGCGCGGCCTGCGGATGCCGACGGCCGACGAGTGGGAACACGCCTGCGGTGCCGGGGCGGACACCCTGTTCCGGTGGGGCGACGAATGCCCCCTGGACCGCATCCCCTACGGGGACCCCACCGGCCCGCACAACGAGCCGAACGCCTTCGGGCTGCGGATCGCCCATGACACCTACAGTTCCGAACTCACCGGCGATGCCTCGGTGCGCGGCGGTGACGGCGGCGAGTCGGTGTGCGGCGGCTACGGCCGTCTGCTGGGCTGGCTGCCGCTGGCCACGGCCCACGCCAACCCCGGGCTGGTCGAGTTCGTGTACGGGGAGGACGGCGACGACCTCTACGAGGACCTGTCCACCCGGCCGGTCCTCGCCCTCTGAGAACGTCCGAGGCCGACCCCGGCGAACCCGACCACCCACCCCAGGGGATCGGGCGACCCCATGGGGATCAGCCCTGGCGGGCCGCGCGCTCCGCGTTCCGCTTCTTGATGCGGGCGCCTTCCTTGCGGACCTCGGCCTGGGTGGCGCGCTCGCGCTGGAGCCACTCGGGGTTGTCGTCCTTCAGCGTCTCGATCTGCTCGGTGGTGAGGGCCTCGGTGACACCGCCGCGCGCGAGGCCCGCGATGGAGACGCCCAGCTTGGCCGCGACCACCGGACGCGGGTGCGGGCCGTTGCTGCGCAGTTCCCGCAGCCAGGCGGGCGGATCGGTCTGGAGCGCGTTCAGCTCGGCGCGCGAGACGACGCCCTCCCGGAACTCGGCGGGAGTGGCTTCGAGGTACACACCCAGCTTCTTCGCCGCGGTCGCGGGCTTCATGGTCTGGGCGGTCTGCTGCGTCGTCATGCCGTCAAGGGTAACGAGGGCGGGGGCCATCGCCGACCACGGCCGACAGCGGGGACGAGGGGGCGGGCCGGCGGACCGGTGGACCGGTGGCGATCGGGCGCCCGGTCGTGACCGTTTAGCCTTGGGGTGTGACTGGCTCGGATGCTTCCCCCTCGTTCCGGCTCGCTCATGTCCCGGGAGTGACGCCCGCCAAGTGGGTGCGGATCTGGAACGAGCGGTTGCCCGACATCCCCCTCGTCCTCACCCAGGTGACCGCCGCGGAGGCGTTCGGGGTGCTGCGGGGCGGTGCCGCCGACGCCGGGTTCGTACGGCTCCCGGTGGACGCGGACGACCTCAGCGCGATCCCCCTCTACACCGAGACCACGGTGGTCGTGGTCCCGAAGGACCATGTCGTCGCGGCCGTCGACGAGATCTCCACCGAGGATCTGGCCGACGAGATCGTGCTGCATCCCCTCGACGACACCCTCGGCTGGGAGCGGCCCCCGGGACAGCCCGCCTTCGAGCGCCCCGCGACCACCGCCGACGCGATCGAACTGGTCGCGGCCGGTATCGGAGTGCTCGTCGTCCCGCAGTCCCTGGCCCGTCTCCACCACCGCAAGGACCTCACCTACCGTCCCGTCGAGGACGCCCCCGAGTCCCGGGTCGCCCTGTCCTGGCCCCGGGACGCCACCACCGACATGGTCGAGGACTTCATCGGGATCGTGCGGGGCCGTACGGTCAACAGTTCACGGGGACGCCCCAAGCCCCCGGCGGAGAAACGGCAGCCCAAGGCCAAGCGGCCCTCCTCGTCCACGGATGCCCGGCGCCAGCCGACGTCCGGCAAGAACGCCAAGGGCGGGGCCACCAAGTCCGGGACCGCGAAAGGCGGCAGCACCCGAGGGGGCAGCGGCCGTCATCCCAAGCCCGGCAACGCGAAGAGCGGCGGCAAGGCCGGAAAGCCTCGCCGCCGCTCCTGAGCCGTTCCCGCTCCCGGGTTGCTCCCACCGGTGAGGCACGAACTCACCAGCGGGGCGGCACCCGTTCACCGGGACGGCCGTTCGAAAGGGGGCCGGCCCCCGCCGCACAGGCCATGGCCCGGCCCCTGCGCCAGGGGCGGCCCCGAGTCACCCACGACCCGGGGCCCGCCCCCGACCTCACCTCTTCTTGATCCGCAGGAACGTCACCGAGTTCGCCGGGAACGTGTACGTGAACTCGTCGGCGACCCCCGAGAACGTCGACGTCACCGGGGTCACCGGCGCATCGGTCTCGGTGTTCACCGCGTCCTGGTCGGCGGCCAGGGTGGTGACCTTGGCCTTGGAGGCGACCTTGGCGCCGCCGAGGTCGATGGCCGTACGGGCCTCCGCCGACTGGGCGTTGACGACCTTGACGATCAGGTCACCGGTCGCGGCGTCACGCGTGACGACCTGGCGGAACGGCTCGGCCGGCTTGTCGTCGGTGAAGCTGCCCCACTCCTCGCCGTCCAGGTACAGGGTGACCTGGCGGCCCCGCACCTTGATGTCGATGTCGTAGGCGCGGCCCGTCTCGATGGACCCGGCCTTGGTCATCAGCGTGCCCTTGCCGCCGTCCACGGCCTGCTCGACCGCGCCCTGGGTGTTGTTCCAGCCGCCCAGGTTCCACCAGTAGTAGTTGCCGGTGTCCTTGACGCCGAAGGCGACGAGGAAGCCCTCCTTGCCGGACTTCTTGGTGGCCTTCACATGCAGGTCGTAGTCGTGCCAGGACGGGTCGCCGGCCTGGACCATGGTGTTCTCGGCGGCCTCGTCCGTCTGGACGTACTGGCCGTCCGTGACGCTCCAGCTGCCGCCGCCCGTGTGCGTCCACTTCGCGGCGTCACCGGAGAAGTCGTCGCTGAGCAGCGTCGAGCCGTCCGCCGCCGTGACCTTGACGTCGTCGTACGCGGCGCTGGTGGCCCAGGTCGACAGACCGACGGCACCGGTGATCGGGCCGCTGACGTCGGGGGTGAGGGTGGCCTTCGACGGGACGACACGGTCGCCGACGTTGTTCATGAACAGCTTCTGGACCTCGTAGTTGGTCGAGTTCCAGGAGGCGCGGTTGTTGAACCAGACCAGGTCGGGCCGCCACTGGACGTAGTCCTCGTTGGCGAGCAGCGGGGCGTACGAGGCGAGCTTGACGACGTCCGCGTTGCGCTCCAGACCGGTCATGAACGCGGCTTCGGAGAGGCCGTTCTTCCAGGCGTTGCCCTGGGAGGCGTACTCGCCGAGGAAGACCTTCGGACCGTTCCTGTCGTAGGAGTCGTAGCGGTCGTTGTTCTGGAGGAACCAGTTGGGGCTGTTGTAGTAGTGCTCGTCGACCATGTCGACGTTCGCCTCGCGGTTGAGCTTCCAGGCGGTGTCGAAGGTCGTGCCGGAGTCGTCCGGGCCGGAGTTGGAGATGACCGTGATGTCCGGGTACTTCGCCTCGATGGCGGTGCGGAACTGCTGGAAGCGGGCGAAGAACTCGCCCGGGAGGTTCTCCTCGTTGCCGACTTCGAGGTGGGTGAGGTGGAACGGCTTGGGGTGGCCCATCTGGGCGCGGACCTTGCCCCACTCGGAGGTCGCCGGGCCGCCTGCGAACTCGATGAGGTCGAGGGTGTCCTGGATGTGCCGCTTGAGCAGCGCCTCGTCGGTGACGGCCTTGTTCTGGCCGCAGCCGGTCACCAGGGCCGGGACGACGGGCAGCGGCATGGCGCCGATGTCCTCGGAGAAGCGGAAGTACTCGTAGTAGCCGATGCCGTAACTCTGGTTGTAGCCCCAGAAGTTGGCGTTGGTGGCGCGCTCCTCGACCGGGCCGATGGTGTCCTTCCACTGGTAGCTCCGCTTGCGCTGCCAGTTGGAGGCCTCGCTGTAGTCCTCCATGGAGCCGGTGTTGACGAGGCAGCCGCCGGGGAAGCGGACGAAGCCCGGCTTCAGGGCGGCGATCTTCTCCGCGAGGTCCTTGCGCAGACCATTGGGCTGGTTCTTGTAGGTCTCGCGCGGGAACAGCGACACCATGTCCAGGGCCGCCGCGTTCGTGGACGCGACGGCGAGACGGCCGCGGTTGCTGGTGCGGTTCGCCGTGAACGTGACCTTGTACTTGGCCCAGCCGCCGTCGGCGGCCACCTGGCGGGCGGTGGCCAGGGTGCCCGCCGCGTCCTTCAGGGTGACGGTCAGCGTCGTACCGCCTTCGGCGCGCGCCCATACCGAGAAGTCGTACCGCTTGCCCTCCTCGACGCGGATGCCGGTGTTGTAACCGGCGTTCGTCACGCTCGAACCGGCGGTCAGGGAGAGGTAGTTGCGGTTGCGTTCGTTGAGGCGGCCGGAGTCGTTCATGACCTCCGCCGTGCCGGCGACCGTCCACGAGGTCAGGGGGGTGTACGACCGGTTGTCGTCCGTGGAGTACTCGAAGGATCGATTCTGCACGAGTTCCGCGTACAGACCGCCGTCCGCGGCCCGGTTGATGTCCTCGAAGAAGACGCCGTACATCGTGTCGTCGATCTTCGCACCCGCGGCGGCCGGGTCGACGGTGATCGAGTAGTCGGTGACGTCCTCGGCATGGGCGGTGGTGGGGATGAGGCCGGCCGCCATCAGGAAGGCGGTGGCGGCGACGCCGTATCTCCAGCGGGTGCGTGACATGGGTGCTCCGCGGCTCAGAGTGGCAACAACGATTGCGTTCGAAATCTCAGACGATGATCAGTACGTCGAACGGCAAGATAGGGAGGGCACAGAGGGGCGTCAATGGGGTGCGCGAGGCCACTTTGACGAAAAGTTTCGCCTGTTGCTGCCGAGTCAGGACGTTGGTTCGCTGCGGCTCCGTCGTGGCTGGTCGCTCCCCCACGCTCGGCTTCGCTCGCGCGGGGGGACCCCCATCGCGGCGGAGCCGCACGATGTCCCGCCCCGCGCCCCTTACGGGGCGCTGCCCAACCGGAGGTTCCAACGCCCCGGCCGCCCCGCCACCGTGACCGTCGACAGGGGCCGGATGTCCATGTGCCAGTACGTCGACGGTGGGGCCTTGAGGGTGTGGACGAGGGCGGCTCGGAGGACGGACGGTTCGGCGACGGCGACGATGCGGCCGCCGCCGTCGGTCGGGCGGGTGTCGAGCCAGCCGCCTATCCGGGTGATGAACCCCATCAGCGACTCACCGCCGTGCGGAGTGGAGTCCGGGTCGGCGAGCCAGGCGTCCACGGCGGAGGGCTCCCGGGCCATGGCCTCGCCGAGGGTGAAGCCACGCCAGCGGCCCATGTCGCAGTCCCGCAGCGCGGGCTGGACCAGCGGTGCGTAGCCGAGGGCGTCACCGGTGGCCCGGCTGCGGGGCGTCGGCGCGCAGTAGCGCAACTCGGCCGCCGACAACGGCACCAGCGCATGCGCGGCCCGCTGCACCTCCTCCCAACCGGCCTGGTCGAGCGGCCTGTCGTCCTCGAACCGCTCCGCGAGCAGCGACGAGCAACGGGCGGCTGCGACGAACGTGACCCGAAGATGCATGCGGCGATGGTGGGCCGCGCGGCTGGGCGGGTCAAGAGGCGTTACTGGCCGGTCAAGAGGCGTTACTCAGGAGTTACCCGAGGTACTCCGAAACCCCTCGCGACCGCCCGGAACTCAGCCGCCGACGGCCTCCCGCAGCCTCCGTACCCCCTCCGTGATCTCCCCCGCCCCGGCCACCCCGGCGAAGCTCAACCGCAGGTGCGCGGCCGGGGGTTCGGCGCTGAAGTACGGGCGGCCCGGGGTGACGGCGACGCCCGCGCGCAGGGCGGCGGCGACAAGGGCGGCCTCCTCGGTGCCGTCGGGGAGGCGGACCCAGAGGTGGTAGCCGCCGGAGGGGATGTGCGGCAGAGCGAGTTCGGGGAGGCGCAGCCGCAGTGCGGAGGTCATGGTGTCCCGGCGGTTCCTCAACTCCCGTGACACCGCCCGGAGATGGCGGGGCCAGGCGGGCGATCCGACGAGTTCGAGCGCGGCCTCCTGGAGGGGCCGGGGGACGAAGAAGGTGTCGACGACCTGGATGGCGCGCAGCCGTTCCAGTACCGGCCCCCGGGCCGCGAGCGCGCCGACGCGGAAGCTGGGCGAGGTCGCCTTGGTCAGCGAGGAGACGTGTACGACGACTCCGTCCGGGTCGTCGGCGACCAGCGGCGGCGGCAGCGGCCCCGCGTCCTCGTGCACGAGCCGCCGTACGAAGTCGTCCTCGATGACGAAGGCCCCGGCCTCGCGGGCGATCCGCAGCACCTCGCCCCGGCGGTCGGCCGACAGGGCGGCGCCCGTGGGGTTCTGGAACAGCGGCTGGCAGACGAAGAGCCGGGCGCCGGATGCCTTGAACGCGTCGGCGAGCAGGGCCGGTCGTACGCCGTCCGCGTCGACCGGCACGGGTACGGGGCGCAGGCCGGCCGCTCGGGCGATGGCCAGCATGCCGGGGTAGGTGGGCGACTCGACCAGGAGAGGGGCGCCGGGCGGGGCGAGGGCGCGCAGGGCGGTGGTCAGCGCGGACTGGCCGCCCGTGGCGACGATCACCTCGGCGGCGGTGACCGTCCCGCCGATGCTGCGCGCGAACCACTCGCGCAGCTCGGGCAGCCCGTCCACCGGTGGCCGGGCCCAGGCGCCCGGCCGTCGTCCGGCCCGGGAGAGGGCCGCGCCCATCGCCTGTTCCGGTTGCAGGGAGGGGTGCAGATAGCCGCTGTTGAACTCGATCACTCCGGGTGGCGGGAAGGCGAGCGTCGCCAGGACGCCGGACGCGTCGACCGTGCGGGGCACCAGCTCGGTGGTGGCGTCGGCGCTCAACGCCACCTCCTGCCAGGACGTGTCCCCCACCGCCGCCGCCCCGGTCTCCCTCGGCACGGCCCGGAACGCCCCGGCGCCCGGCCGGGTCACCACCAGCCCCTCGGCGACCAGTTGGGCGAGCGCCCGCGACACGGTCACCGGACTCACGCGATACCGCTCGACGAGCGCCCGACTCGACGGCAGCTTTCCACCTGGCGAGTAGCGGTCAAGCTCCCGCCTCAGCTGTTCCACCAGTTCATCCGCGCTGCTACGCTCTTGCATGAGAGTAGACAGTAGCGCTATCAGCAAGAATTCAGTAGCGGTCGACGGCAAGCGCGCGGTCGGCGAACCCCATCGCCGCCACGCCCCCGCCCGCACCCGCGGAATCCTCCGGGCCCGTACCGGTGGCACTTTTCAGGCCGCTCTCGGGGTGATCGCCTTCTCGCTGACCTTCCCGGCCACCGCCTGGGGGCTGGAGGGGTTCGGGCCCTGGTCGCTCGTCACCGTGCGGACCGTGCTCGCCGCGTTGATCGCCGGTGGCTGTCTGATGGCGCTGAGGGTGCCGCTGCCGGGGCGTGAGCACTGGGCCGGGCTCGCGGTGGTGGGCGGCGGGGTCGTCGTGGGCTTCCCGTTGCTGTCGACGCTCGCGTTGCGGACCTCGACCACCGCGCACGCCGCCGTCGTGGTCGGACTGCTGCCGCTGACGACGGCCCTGTTCTCGGCGCTGCGGATGGGCGCCCGCCCCTCGCGTACGTTCTGGGTGGCCGCCTGCGCCGGAGCCGCCGCCGTGCTCGCGTTCACCGTCGGCCAGAGCGGTGGCGCCCTGAGCACGGCCGACCTCTACCTCTTCGGCGCCCTCGTGGTGTGCGCGGCCGGATACACCGAGGGCGGGAGGCTCGCCCGGGTGATGCCGGGCTGGCAGGTGATCGGCTGGGCGCTGGTGCTCTGTCTGCCGTTCGGCCTCGCGGGGGCGTTCCTGGCCCTGTCGTACGAGCCGGTCCAGCTGACCGGGCACAGTGTGGCGGGGCTGTTGTGGGTGGCGGCCGGGTCGCAGTTCCTGGGGCTTGTGGTCTGGTACCGGGGCATGGCGGCGATCGGGATACCGAAGGCCAGCCAGTTGCAGCTGGCACAACCCCTGCTCACACTGGTGTGGTCGGTGCTGCTGCTCGGCGAGCACCTGACGGTGGCCGCCCCGCTGACGGCCGCGGCGGTGCTGGTGTGCATCGCCGTCACCCAGCGGGCGCGGGGCTGAGCGGCGCCGCCGCACCCGCCGGAACCGGGCTTCCGCACCGGTTCCCACGGGGCTCCCGCGCCGTAGACTCAAGGCCACGGACCGCTGCTCCCGCACCCCGAGGAGGCCCCGAAGATGCGTGCAACCGTGGGCGACCAGCTTGTCCAGCACGGCAGGGTGGTCGGGCAACACGACAAGGTCGGCGAGATCGTCGAAGTCATGGGCCAGGAGGGCAACCCCCCGTACCGCGTCCGCTTCGAGGACGGGCATGTGGGCGTCTGCTCCCCCGGCCCCGACACCGAGATCCGGCACAAGGAGACGCGAGAGTAGATCCTCGGCCGAGGGTCAGCGCGGTGGTTGCGCCGGCTGCTGATAGTGGTCGGCGACCACCTGCGCCATGGCGCCGATCCTGTCGACGCCGACCTCCTTCGCCGAGAAGAACACATGCCCGCGCGCCTCGGCGTAATCGCGGGCCAGCGTGAGGTGCTTGGACAGCTCGGCCGGGTCCTGCCAGGCCGCGGGCTGCGCCGGGTCACCGGCCTTGTAGAGCGCCTCGCCGAGGTAGAGCTTGGTGCCGCTGCCGCGCGCGGTCTCGGCCCACCAGGGCAGCAGCTTGGCGTAGTCGGCGGCGGCGAAGCCGATGTTCCAGTACAGCTGGGGCACGATGTAGTCGATCCAGTTCTCCTGGACCCATTTCCTGGTGTCCGCGTACAGGTCGTCGTACGTCTGGACGCCCGCCCTGGTGTCGGAGCCCCGCTCGTCGGTGGCGATGTTGCGCCACACCCCGAAGGGGCTGATGCCGAACTCGGTGCCGGGGCGGACGCTCTTGATCCCGGCGGCGGTCTCGCTCACCAGCTTGTCGATGTTGTCGCGCCGCCAGTCGGCCCGGTTGGCGAAGTCCCCGCCGAACTCGTCGTACGCCGCGTCGTCGTCGAACACCTGCCCGGCGACCGGGTACGGGTAGAAGTAGTCGTCGAAGTGCACGGCGTCGACCGGGTACTTGCGGACCGCGTCGAGCATCGCCTGCTGCACGAAGGCGCGGACGGCGGGGATACCCGGGTTGTAGTAGAGCTTGCCGCCGTAGGGGACGGCCCAGTCCGGGTTCTTGCGCGCGGGGTGGCTCTCGATCAGTCGGCTCGGGTCGGTGTGGTTGGCGATCCGGTACGGGTTGAACCAGGCGTGCAGCTCCAGACCGCGCGCGTGGGCCTCCTCGACCGCCGTGCCCAGCGGGTCCCAGCCGGGGTCCTGGCCCTGGGTTCCGGTGAGGACTTGCGACCAGGGCTCGTAGGGGGAGGGCCACAGGGCGTCGGCGGTGGGGCGTACCTGGAAGATCACCGTGTTGAGGCGGCGCTCCACGGCGGTGTCGAGATGGGCGAGGAGTTCGGCGCGCTGTTCGTCGGCGGTGAGGCCCGGCTTGGAGGGCCAGTCCCGGTTGACGACCGTTGCCAGCCACATACCGCGCAGTTCCCGGCTCGCGTGCCTTCGGCGGCGGCTCGGCTCCCCGCCGGCGATGGCGGTCCCCGCCGCCACCCCGCCCGCCGCCACGAGTGTCACCGCCGCCGTCGCCCAGAACGCCCGTCGGGACATCCGTGGCTTGCGATGCATGGTCATTACCTCCGCCTGGCGCTTGCCTTGCCGCAGCCCGCTTGGTCATACGGACTGCCGCGCTCCAGCCTTCCATGCGCCACCCCGGATACTGATCGGTAACGGTCGCGGGTAACGTGCAGGTTTGGCGCAGGCCCCCACCAGGGGTATCTGCCAGGCACGTGGACCAGCGAAGGGAACGATGTGACGGACTTCCCGGCGGGAGACATCTCGCGAGTCGGAGTCGTGGGCTGCGGCCAGATGGGAGCGGGCATCGCCGAGGTGTGCGCCCGCGCCGGTCTGGACGTGAAGGTCGCCGAGACCACCGGCGAGGCCCTGGAGTTCGGCCGGACCCGGCTGTTCGGCTCCCTGTCCAAGGCGGCCCAGCGCGGCAAGATCACCGAGGAGGAGCGGGAGGCCACCCAGGCGCGGCTGAGCTTCACCACCGACCTCGGAGAGTTCGCCGACCGTGACCTCGTCATCGAGGCGGTCGTGGAGAACGAGCAGGTGAAGACCGAGATCTTCCAGGTACTCGACCAGGTGGTGACCCGCCCGGACGCCATCCTCGCCTCCAACACCTCCTCGATCCCGCTGGTCAAGCTCGCCGTCGCCACCTCGCGGCCCGACCATGTGATCGGCATCCACTTCTTCAACCCGGCCCCGGTGCAGAAGCTCATCGAGCTGATCCCGGCGCTCACCACCTCCGAGGGCACCCTCAGCCGGGCGCAGCTGTTCGCCGAGAAGACCCTCGGCAAGCACCCCGTCCGCGCCCAGGACCGCTCGGGCTTCGTGGTCAACGCCCTGCTGGTGCCGTATCTGCTCTCCGCCATCCGGATGTTCGAGTCGGGCATCGCCGGGCGCGAGGACATCGACAACGGCATGGAGCTGGGCTGCGCCCACCCGATGGGCCCGCTGAAGCTGTCCGACCTGATCGGTCTGGACACGGTCGTCTCCATCGCCAACTCGATGTACGAGGAGTACAAGGAGCCCCTGTACGCCGCTCCCCCGCTGCTCCAGCGCATGGTCGACGCGGGCCGGCTGGGCCGCAAGACGGGCGCGGGCTTCTATTCGTACCCCTGATTACGTTCAGTGAGTTCTGGGCCGGCCACGGGCCCGGCGCCGTCTTCGGCGCCGGGCCCGTGGCATTCACACACCGTGTGCGCGACGGACACGCATATGCCCGTCGCACACGCTCCCCTCCCGTCGACCAGCCGAGTTGACTGCCTGTTGCACATGAAAGGGATGTGACGACTACAGAAAGGAGCGGGCTCGTGGCACTCGACCCCGAGCATCCCGTGCTCCACGGCGAACTCGCAGAGTTACGCCGTCGCCTCGATGTGGCGCACGCACGCGTCGAAGGAGGGCTGACCCTGTTGAGCCACCGTGCCGAGCAGACCGCCAAGGAACTCGACGACCTGAGCAACCGTGTCGTCAATCTGGAGCACTCCCGCTGGCCGCTGCCCGCCGTCGCGGCCCTCACGGCCATCGGTGCCCTGGTCGTGTCGGTCTGGCAGGTGGTGGGCCGCTGAACGGGTCGGACGGGACGCGCGGGGGAGAACGGATCAGGGCTTGGCGTCCTGCCCGAGCCTCAGATGGTGCAGCAGGAGCAGCGCGGCCGCCATGTTGGAGGCCGGGACCTCACCGCGGGCGACCATGTCGGGCACGAGCTTGAGGGGAACCCATTCCCTGCGGTCGGACTCGAAGTCGTCCACGGGGTGACCGACGTACGCGGCCTCGTCGGACCAGTAGATGTGGTGCACGGCGTCGGTGAGCCCGTTGGAGGGCTCGACGCTCATCAGACGGTGCAGGGGTCCCGGCCGCCATCCGGTCTCCTCCTCCAGTTCACGGGCGGCCGCGTCGGCGACGGATTCACCGTCCTCGACGACACCCGCCGCGAGTTCCCAGCCCCAGCTGTCGGTGATGAAGCGGTGCCGCCAGAGCAGCAGCACCTCGTTGGCCTCGTTGACGACCGTGGCCACGGCCACGGGGCGCAGCCGTATCAGGAAGTGGTCGAGGTGCCGGCCGTCGGGCAATGCGACATCCGCGAGATTGACGCTGAACCAGCGGTTCGCATACACAGTTTGTTCGTTCTGCTTTGTCCACTGCACGGTTCTGCCACCTTCCGCCGAGTAGATGGCAATATCGCAGCAGGAACGTGCTGACAGCAGGCGCACAGTGGGGGCACGGCCGTCCCGGACGCGTGGTGCCGGAGCCATCCGCGCAGGCCCCGTCGGTGTCACAGCGGGATGCGCAGTGCTCCGTCGATGAGTTCGGCGGCTTCGGCGGTCCCCGCGCAGTCGCTGCGCACGAGGTGTTCGCGAACCGCCCGGAGTCTGTCACGCAGCCGCATGGACTCCATGCCACGGGCCCGTTCGGTCATTTCGACGGCGGTCGCCACCGCCTTGTCCGCGTTGCCCTGCCGCAGTTCGATCTGGCTGAGCATGGCGAGCCGGTGCACCCGCCCCCGGTCGTGCGCCGGGGTGTCCACGGCCGCCTCCGCGTGCTCCGCCGCGCCCGTCAGATCGCCGAGGCTGAGCAGCGCCTCCGCCACCTGGACATTGACCAGGCCGGGTTGGACATAGCCGGTCTCGTCGGGTTCGTAGCCGCGCCGGATGCGCTCGGCGGCCTGCTCGGCCCGCTGGATGCAGGACAGCGCGCTGGTGCCGTCGCCGAGGTGCGCGTACGCCTTGGCCTGCATGGCGTAGAGGTCGGAGGCGAGCGCCGGGGTGATGTCCCGTCCGGCGGCCCGCAGCGCGGCCTCGGCGAAGGCCACGGCCTGCCGGTACTCCTTCATGAACAGCACCTGGTTGACCAGCAGCGCGATCACATACGCCCCGAGCCCCCGGTCCCCGCTCGCCTTGGCCAGCCGCAGCGCCTGGTGGAAGTACCGCTGGGCGAGCCCATGGGCATCGGAGTCGTAGGCGCAGATCCCGGCGATGGCCACCAACCCGCCGGTGGCCCGGTGGAGTTGACGCCCCGTGGCGTCGGTGTAGCTACCACGCAGCAGCGGCGCGGCCTCGGCGTTCAGGAAGCCCACGATCCGCGTCCGGGTCGCTATCCCGCCCGCTTTCCGGTACATCTGCTCGTAATGCGTCCGCGCGGCCCGCAGCATCGCGATGTCGGCCATGCTGACCTGATGCCGCCCACCGCGTGAGACGTCCACGTCCTCGGGCGGGTTCTCCCACTCCCACACGGGCATGACCGCCGGTGTCCCGGTGACGGCCGGGGCCCCCAGCACATGCGCCCGCTGCTGCTCGTCGGACCGCCACAGCGCGGTGGCCCGCTCCACGAACCCCGAGAGCCCCGCCCCGTGCAGGGTGGTGGGCTCCCCCGGCACACCGAGCCCGATGTCGTCGAGGGTGACGGTCCGGTGCAGCCGCCCGGCGAGCACCTCGCAGATCAGGTCGGGCACCTGCCCTCTGGGCCGCTGCCCCTTCAACCACCGTGCCACGGCGGTGTGTTCGTACCTCAGCGACAGCCCTCTCGTCCGGCCCGCCTGGTTCACATGGGCGGCAAGACCCGCGTGGGAGATACCGGCCTCGTCGAGGATCGCGTCCAGCAGGGTGTTGGGCTGCATAGCGCCTCCGGCGGCATGCGGGGTGCGACTACGGGGTGGGGGCTACCGGTGGATTGTCGACCGCGGGTTGTTTGTGGCTGGTCGCGCCCTGCGGCGGAGCCGCAAGTGGATGCTGCCTCGCGCCCCTCAAGGCTAGTCGCCGTTCGTTGTGGAGTACCAGTATCGCGATGTCGTCCTTTGGCCTTCCTCCTGTGTGCCTCAGGAGTTGGGTGAAGACTGCGCGGAGGATGGACTGGGGGGAGATCGGGCGGCCTTGGACGGCCTCCGCCAGCGCCTTCGGCAGGCCGAAGAACGCGCCGTTCGCGTCTCTCGCGTCCTCGACCCCGTCCGTGTGGAGGAACAGGGCCTCTCCGGGGAAGAGCTGGCCGCACGGGGTGGGCGGCAGCTCGGCCGGGAGGGGGAACATGCCCAGCGGGGGCATCGGATCGGTGTGGGCGACCAGCTCCGCCCGGCCCGCACTCAGCAAGTACGGCCATGGATGGCCGCAGTTGAGGGCGTGGACGGCGCCGTCGGGGGCGATCTCCAGCAGGACCACGGTCACGAAGTCCTCGGTGTCCTCGGCACGGGCGCCGTCGCGCACATGGCGGGCGAGGGCGCGGTCGAGGCGGGAGAGGAGTCCGGCCAGGTCGGCTTCGTGGTGGACGGCCTCACGGAAACCGCCTAGTACGGCGGCGACGGTGCCGGTGGCGGCGAGCCCGTGACCGCGTACGTCGCCCATCACGACGCGTACGCCGTGGCTGGTGGCGATCACGTCGTACAGATCGCCGCCCCCGCCGGCCCCGCGCTCGGCGGAGAGCCGTACGGCGGCTGCGGCCAGACCGTCGATACGCGTGACCGGCGGCCGAGCGGACCGGCTCCGTGACGTCCGTGCGACCGGCCAGATGTGTCGCACCCGACGAACGAGACGGGCACCGGCCTTGCTTCGAATCATGCCGTTGGCCCCCCATCAGGCCCTGACAGCGTGTACGGCCCCGAGAGGCCGGTCCGATTCTGTCGACCACATGCCCCGAACGAGCCGGATCACCGGAAGTTGTCACCCAAATGAGTGAGATATAGCGATGGGGCGCGGGGTGGATATGGGGGCATGGGGGCTTGCCCCCATAGGGGCGCGGGGAACTGCGCGACCAGCCACGGACGCACCCGCAGCCGCCAAAAACCCGCAGCTCCCCACCCCTTGGGCGCCCTAGCTCCGCAGCACAGCCCCAGTCCGCTCGCCCGCGAGGGCAACCGCCGCGTCCCGGGCGGCCGACGCCTCATCCACGGTCAGCGTCCGATCCCCGGCCCTGAAGCGGAGCGCATAAGCCAGCGACTTCCGCCCCTCACCCAACTGCTCGGCGCTCTCGTACACGTCGAACAGCCGGATGCTCTCCAGCAGTTCCCCGGCGCCCTCGCGCAGCGCGGCCTCCACATCGGTGTGCGGGACGAACGCGTCGACGACCAGGGCGACATCCTGGGTCGCCACCGGGAACGTGGAGATCTTCGGCCCCTTGGGCACCCCGGCGCTCGCCGCCTGGAGGACATCCAGATTCAGCTCCATCGCACAGGTGCGCGCGGGCAGCCCCAGCGTCTTGAGGACACCGGGATGCAGCTCACCGGCGTACCCGATGACCTTCTCCGCGCCGTCCACGACGACCGCCAGCTCGGCGCAGCGGCCCGGGTGCCACGGCCCGTACTGGCCCTTGCGGACGGTCAGTTCGGCCCCGGCCTCGCCGGCGAGCAGCCGTGCCGCCTCGATCGCGTCGGCCCAGTCGGCCGGACGGCCCTTGCCCCACCAGCCGGCCTGCTCACGGGCGCCCGCGAGGACGACGGCGGCGTGCCGGGGCTGGTCGGGGAGCGCGGCCGTGAGGGACGCCAGCTCCTCGTCGGTCGGGCGACGGTCGACGGGCAGACGGCCCGCGACGCGTCGCTCGTCCTTCGGATGGAAGACGAGCCCGGTCTCGAAGAGCGCCAGGTCATGGCTGCCCCGGCCGTCGTTGCGCCGCAGGGCACCGAGCAGGCCCGGCAGCAGCGTCGTACGGAGGGCGGGCTCCTCGTCGGAGAGCGGGTTGACGAGCTTGACGACCTTGCGGTGCCTGTCGTCGGCGTCGAGGCCGAGCTGGTCGAAGACGGGCTCGCCGATGAACGGGTAGTTCAGCGCCTCGACGTAACCGGCACCGGCCAGCGCGAGCCCGACACGGCGGTGCAGCCGCTGCCGGTCGGTGAGGCCGAGACCCGCCGGGGGCTTCGGGAGCGTGGAGGGCAGGTTCTCATAGCCCTCAAGACGGATGACCTCCTCCGCCAGATCGTTAGGGTCGGTGAGGTCGGGCCGCCACGACGGGACGGTGACGATCAGCTCGTCCTGGCCGTAGACGTCGCAGCCGACCTCCTGGAGGCGGCGTACGACGGTCTCGCGGCCGTACGCGACGCCCGCGACCTTGTCGGGGTGGTCCGCCGGGATGCTGATGGTGTGCGGGGCGGACGGGGCGATGACCTCGGTGACGCCCGCGTCGGCGGTGCCGCCGGCGAGGAGGACCAGCAGGTCGACCGTGCGCTGGGCGGCCGCGGCACCGGCCAGCGGGTCCACGCCGCGCTCGAAGCGCTTGGACGCCTCGGAGGACAGCTTGTGGCGGCGGGCCGTGCGCGCGATGGCGATCGGGTCGAAGTGCGCGGCCTCGATGACGACCTCGGTGGTGGTGCCGTCGGTCTCGTCGACCTCGGTGTTGGCGCCGCCCATGACACCGGCGAGCCCGATGGGCCCGTACTCGTCGGTGATGACCAGGTCCTCGGTGTGCAGCGTGCGCACGGCGCCGTCGAGGGTGGTGAGCTTCTCGCCCGCCTCGGCGCGACGGACGCCGATGCCGCCCTGGACGCGGGAGCGGTCGTAGGCGTGCAGGGGCTGGCCCAGCTCCAGCATCACGTAGTTGGTGATGTCGACCGCGAGGGAGATCGGGCGCATGCCCGCCTTCTGCAGACGGCGCTTGAGCCAGATCGGGGACTTGGCGTCGGGGTCCAGGCCGGTGACCGTACGCGCGGTGAAGCGGTCGCAGCCGAGCGGGTCGGAGACCTCGACGGGGTGGCCGAAGGCGTTGGGGCCGGGTACGTCGAGGAGGGCCGGGTCGCGCAGCGGCAGCCCGTAGGCGGTGGCCGTCTCGCGGGCGATGCCGCGCAGCGAGAGGCAGTAGCCGCGGTCGGGGGTGACGGCGATGTCGAGGACCTCGTCGACCAGCTGGAGCAGCTCGATGGCGTCGGTGCCGACCTCGTACTCCGGCGGGAGCACGATGATGCCCTTGGTGCCGTCGTCACCCATGCCCAGCTCGTCGCTGGAGCAGATCATGCCGTGGGAGTTGCGGCCGTAGGTCTTGCGGGCGGAGATCGCGAAGCCGCCGGGCAGCTCGGCGCCCGGGAGGACCACGACGACCTTGTCGCCGACGGCGAAGTTGCGGGCGCCGCAGACGATCTCCTGGGGCTCGCCGGTGCCGTTGGCCGTGCCGACGTCGACCGTGCAGAAGCGGATGGGCTTCTTGAAGCCCTCCAGCTCCTCGATGGTCAGCACCTGGCCGACGACGAGGGGGCCCTTGAGGCCGTCGCCGAGCTGCTCGACGGTCTCGACCTCCAGACCGGCCGAAATGAGCTTGGCCTGGACGTCACGGCCGGTCTCTGTCGCCGGCAGGTCGACGTACTCCCGCAGCCAAGAAAGCGGGACCCGCATCAGATCTCCATCCCGAACGGCCGGGTGAACCGGACGTCACCCTCGACCATGTCTCGCATGTCTTCGACGTTGTGGCGGAACATCAGCATCCGCTCGATGCCGAACCCGAAGGCGAATCCGCTGTACTTCTCGGGGTCGACGCCACAGGCGGTCAGCACCCGGGGGTTGACCATGCCGCAGCCGCCCAGCTCGATCCAGCCCTCGGACGAGCAGGTGCGGCAGGGGCGGTCGGGGTTGCCGACGGACTCGCCCTTGCAGACGTAGCAGAGCATGTCCATCTCGGCGGACGGCTCGGTGAAGGGGAAGAAGTTCGGCCGGAGCCGGGTCTTCATGTCCTCGCCGAACAGCGACTGGACCATGTGGTCCATGGTCCCCTTGAGGTCGGCCATGGTCAGGCCCTCGTCCACGGCGATCAGCTCGATCTGGTGGAAGACCGGGGTGTGCGTGGCGTCCAGCTCGTCGGTGCGGAAGACCCGGCCGGGGCAGACGACGTAGACCGGCAGCTCGCGCGTGAGCAGCGAGCGGGCCTGCACCGGGGAGGTGTGCGTGCGCAGCACGACACCGGACTCGTCCCCTTCAGCGCCCTTCGGGCCCTGGACGAAGAAGGTGTCCTGCATCTGGCGGGCCGGGTGGTCCGGGCCGAAGTTCAGGGCGTCGAAGTTGAACCACTCGGCCTCGACCTCGGGGCCCTCGGCGATCTCGTAGCCCATGGAGACGAAGACGTCGGCGACGCGCTCCATCATCGTGGTCAGCGGGTGGCGGGCGCCGGACGGTACGCGGTCGTAGGGCAGTGTGACGTCCACCGCCTCCTCGACCAGCACGCGCGCGTCGCGCTCGGCCTCCAACTCGGCCTGGCGGCCGGCGAGCGCCTTGTTCACGGCGCCGCGGGCCTGGCCGACGAGCTTTCCGGCGGCGGCCTTGGCGTGCGGAGGCAGGGCGCCGATCTCGCGGTTGGCGAGCGCCAGCGGGGAGGTGCCCCCGGTGTGGGCGACCTTGGCCTCCTGGAGCGCGTCGAGGGAGTCCGCGGCGGCGAAGGCGGCGAGCGCCTCGTCCCGCATGCGCTCGATCTCTTCCGGTTTCAACGCCTCGACCTCGACAGGGTCGTACGACTTATTGGGTGCCGACATCTCTTCCCGTGCTTCCGGTTGGCTGGCGGATGGTCCCCGTCCCGACTCGGGGGACGTGTCGTCCCTGAAACGGGGACGCAAAGGTGCCAAAGGCCGAGTCTAACGGGGTGGAGGTGCTGCGAACGCGCCCGTGGGCTACTGGGCCAGGTAGGCCGGTGCCCCCACGGGCAACGTAAATCGGAACTCGGCGCCGCCGCCGGAGGCGCGTCCGACCGTGATGGTGCCGCCGTGGGCTTCGACGATGCCCTTGACGATATACAGCCCGAGGCCGGTACCGCCGCGCTTGCTGCCCCGCCAGAAGCGGGTGAAGACGCGGTTCATGGACTCCTCCGGGATGCCGGCGCCCTCGTCGCTCACGGTGACCGACGTACCGATGTCCTCCCCTTCTCGGGGAGACGCCGTGGGCGTGACGTCAATCGTGACGGTTCCCTCGCCGTGCCGCACCGCATTTTCGAGGAGGTTGCTGAGCACCTGGTCGATCTTGTCGGGGTCGGCCCACAGGCCGGGCAGCGGCTGTTCGATGCGGAGCAGGAACCGGTCGGCGGGCTGCCCGGCGGCGACGTACGCCTGGATGTGCCGTCCGACGGCCGCACCCATGTCGACGGGCTGCCGCCTGACCTCCAGCCGCCCCGAGTCGATCCGCGAGATGTCGAGCAGTTCGGCGATGAGCCGGGTGACCCGGTTCGCGTCCGCGTCGACGGTCTCCAGCATCAGTTTCTTCTGGTCGTCGGTGAAGCGCTCCCACTTGGCCAGCAGGGTGGCGGTGAAGCCCTTGACGGAGGTGAGCGGGGAGCGCAGTTCATGGGCGACCGTGGCGATCAGCTCGGCGTGGCTGCGCTCGGTGCGGCGCCGGGCCTCGGTGTCGCGGAGGCAGACGACGACCCGGCGGACGGGGCCGGTGGGTTCGGTGCGGACGTAGCGTGCCGATACGAGGACTTCGCGCGCCCCCGGCAGGAGCAGGTTCCGCTCGGGCTGGCCGACCCTGATGGCGAGGCCCCCGTAGGGGTCGGTCAGCTGCCACCAGCGGCGTCCTTCGAGGTCTTCTAATGGCAGGGCCCGTTCGAGGGGGTGGCCGAGGGCGGCGGCGGGGGAGGTGGCGGTGATCCGGGCGGCGGCGGCGTTGAAGCAGATCACGCGGCCGTTCTCGTCGGCGACGACCAGTCCGTCGGGGAGGTCGTCGGGGTCGAGGCCGAGTTCGACGGGTTCACCGTACGGGGTCCTGGGTGCGGGGCACGCCTCGTGTGCTCCCAGTGTGCTGCTCGTGCCGACCCTCATCCCCGTACCCCACCTCTCGCGTTGTGCAGTGGGCCCCCGAGCCCGTCACCCTACTAGCTGGGAGTGACGGTGCGGCACCCTCCGAAGGCGCGCTGTGCACGGGCGGACGCGTAGAGACATACGGCGGCGGCGGTCGCGAGGTTCAGGCTCTCGGCCTTTCCGTGGATGGGCACCCGTACGACGGCGTCGGCGAGCGCCCTGGTCTCCTCGGGCAGCCCCCATGCCTCGTTGCCGAACACCCAGGCCGTGGGCCCGCCCATGGTCCCCTTGTCGAGTTCGTCGTCGAGGTCGTCCTCGCCGGCCCCGTCGGCGGCGAGGACGCGTACGCCGGTGTCCTTGAGCCTCCCGACGGCCTCCTCGACGGGCACCCCGACGGCGACCGGCAGATGGAACAGCGAACCGACGGAGGCCCGCACGGCCTTGGGGTTGTAGAGGTCGACGGAGGCGTCGGTGAGGACGACCGCCTCCGCCCCTGCGGCGTCCGCGCAGCGCAGTACGGTGCCGGCGTTGCCGGGGTCGCGGACGTGGGCGAGTACGGCGACCAGCTTGGGCCGGGACGCGAGGACGTCCTCGAACGGTGTGTCGACGAACCGGCAGATGCCGACGAGGCCCTGTGGGGTCACGGTGGTGGAGATGTCGGCGATGACCTGCTCGGCGGCGAGGTGGACGCGGGTTCCGGTGGCGCGGGCCTCGCCGATGATGTCGGCGTACCGCTCCGCGGCGTCGATCGTGGTGAACAACTCGACGAGGGTGTTCCGGCCGTGGGCCGCCGCCTCCCGCACGGCCTGCGGGCCCTCCGCGAGGAACAGGCGCTCCTTGCTCCGGAAGTTCCGCTTGGCCAGTCGGCGGGCGGCGGAGACTCGGGGAGAGCGGGGGGAGATGAGGTCGGGGCTGGTGGCGGGCATGGGTGGTCACCTTCGGGGCGTGGGAAGGGGGCGTGGGGGCCGGTTTGGTGTCTGCGGCTCGGTTGGGGCTGGTCGCGCAGTTCCCCGCGCCCCTAAAAGACACGGGCCCCGGGGGCCGAAAAGCGTGGGGCGCAGCCCCCGCTTTTCGGGGGCGCGGGGAACTGCGCGAGCAACCCCCACCCACCCGCAGCCGAACAACCGCCCCAAACGCCCGGACCCGCAGGCGGCAAGCACCTGCGGGTCCGGGTCACATCACATCCGGCTCAAGCCGGCGCAGCGTCACGCTGCCTTCGGCGCGTTCACGTCCGACGGCAGGGCCTTCTGGGCGACCTCGACGAGCGCGGCGAACGCGTTCGCGTCGTTGACGGCCAGCTCGGCGAGGATCTTGCGGTCGACCTCGATGTTCGCGGCCTTCAGACCCTGGATGAAGCGGTTGTACGTGATGCCGTTGGCGCGGGCAGCGGCGTTGATGCGCTGAATCCACAGCTGACGGAAGTCACCCTTGCGCTTCTTGCGGTCGTTGTAGTTGTAGACCAGCGAGTGGGTGACCTGCTCCTTGGCCTTGCGGTACAGACGCGAACGCTGACCGCGGTAGCCGGAGGCCTGCTCCAGGATCGCCCGGCGCTTCTTGTGGGCGTTGACTGCCCGCTTGACGCGTGCCACTTTTTAACTCCTTGTAGCGGGGCCGTGGTGGTCTTCACACGACCCGGAATCGATTGGGTCCCGGTCCTGACGTACGGCGCTCACAGAGGGCGCCGCCGACGTCACTTGCCGAGAAGCTTCTTGATCTTCGCGGCGTCGCCCGGGGCCATCTCGGCGTTGCCGGTGAGGCGACGCGTCACGCGGGACGACTTGTGCTCAAGCAGGTGGCGCTTGCCGGCGCGCTCACGGAGCACCTTGCCGGAGCCGGTGACCTTGAAGCGCTTGCTGGCACCGCTGTGCGACTTGTTCTTCGGCATAGCGCCGTTCTCTCCTCGTCAGTGGCGCTCCCGTGCCCGGTCGCTAAACCGGGCACGACGGAACGTCATTTCTTTCGGTTGACACCCCGGACTCGTCGTCCAGGACTTCCCCCGGACTCTCGTCCCGGAGACTTACGCCTCGGCAGGCTCCTCGGCCGGCGCCTCGACCTCGACGTGCTCGGCGTCGGCGGCGTTCTGCGACTTGCCAGGGTTGGCCTTCGCTTCCGCCTTCCGCGCTTCCTGAGCCTGACGGGCCTCGGCCATCGCCTCGGTCTTCTTCTTGTGCGGACCGAGAACCATGATCATGTTTCGGCCGTCCTGCTTGGGGTTCGACTCGACGAACCCGAGCTCCTGGACGTCCTCCGCGAGACGCTGCAGCAGTCGGTAGCCCAGCTCGGGCCGGGACTGCTCGCGACCACGGAACATGATCGTGATCTTGACCTTGTCGCCCTGCTTGAGGAACCGGACGACGTGACCCTTCTTGGTGTCGTAGTCGTGCGGGTCGATCTTCGGCCGGAGCTTCATCTCCTTGATGACCGTGTGCGCCTGGTTCTTGCGCGCCTCACGGGCCTTCATGGCCGACTCGTACTTGAACTTCCCGTAGTCCATGAGCTTGCAGACCGGCGGACGTGCGTTCGCGGCCACCTCGACCAGGTCGAGGTCGTACTCCTGCGCAAGCTCCAGGGCCTTGGCAAGCGGAACAATCCCGACCTGCTCGCCGCTGGGACCGACAAGTCGCACCTCGGGAACGCGAATCCGGTCGTTGATGCGGGGCTCGGCGCTGATGGATCCTCCTCGGTAGCACCCCACGACGGTCTGGCGGACCGCCGCGTTATGTCTGGCTGACATTAAGGACCAACCATCGGGAGGCAAGAAAAATGCCCCGGACGGGACACAGGCGGGGCTCCAATACTGCCGGAGCACCGCCGCGGGTGTGCCGCGGGGCGCGGTTTCGGACGACTCCACCGTCCGTACGGAACGGTGGGGGCCGTCTGACCGGGGTGACCTGCCGCCCCGGGGGCGGTCAGGTGGGAGTTCGGAGCCTCCACTTGCGGGTCGGACACGCAGGTGTCCGACCGGTCGTTTCACAACGATAGCGGGTTGACACGACCGGTGCCAATTCGGGCGCGTGGCCTTGCATGGACTCCCGTGGATCGGGGAAGAGGCGGCGGGGCCTATCGTGTGGGCATGAGTGACACCCCTCCCGAGGTTCCCGGTCCCGAGACCCCCGATTTCGACGCCATGGCCCGCGACATCGCGGAGGTTCCCGCGGTCGAGGTGATCGTGACGGTCGCCGTCAATCTGATGAGCGCCGCCGCCGTGAAGCTCGGTCTCGCGCCTCATGACGGGGAGAGCGCCAATTACAAGGACCTCGACGAGGCCCGCAAGCTGGTCACCGCTCTCGCCGGTCTCCTCGACGCCTCCACGACGGAGATCAGCTCCTTCCACGCGGCCCCGCTCCGCGACGGCCTGAAGTCACTGCAGCTGGCGTTCCGCGAGGCGTCCTTGGTGCCGGACGAGCCGGGGCAGGGGCCGGGCGAGAAGTACACCGGTCCCGTCTACGGCTAGGGCACACCCACGCCGTTCTCAGGGACGTACGTACAAGGGCTCGCCCGGTGGTGTCGCCCCGGCCGGCAGGAGTGCCAGGTCGAGGCCGCGTACCAGGCGGGCCCTCAGTGTCTCGTCGGTGGCGAGGCGGCGGGCCACGGCCTGGGCTGTCTCGGCCGGGGTGGCGGACGGCTCCAGAACCAGGGCGAGGGTGCCGTCGGCCCGGCCGGGGCCGAGGTGGGCGCGGAGGACGGCGGGCTCGGCGGCGACGGCGGACCGTACCGCCTCGACGACGGCCGGGTCGGCGAGCGGGTCGGTGGTGGTGCGGCCCTCGGCGAGGGCGCGCAGGGCCGGGCCCGTCAGCTCGAACGGCACCGGCCCCGCGAGGTCCAGCACGATCGTGTCGGCCTTCTCGTGCGCGGCGGCCTGGAGGGCCTGGTGCAGGGGTACGGCGACGGGGCGGGCGGCCGGGTCCCAGCGGGCCAGCGACTCGGTGGAGGTGAAGGCGGGCAGGGCGGTGCGGTGGCCGGCCTTCAGTGTGGGGACGGCCATGTCGCTGGTCTTCTCGCGGCGCAGCCCCTTCTCGTCCTCCTCGACCTCGCCGAGTACGGCGACGACGGGGACGAGCAGTCGGGTGCCGTCGAGTGCCTCAAGGACAGGCCCCACGGCGGTGCGGTCCTCGGCCCAAGCGGCGAGCGCGGCGGCCAGCCCGGGGTCGGCGGAGCCGTCGTCGTCGGAGAAGCCAGGGTCGGGGATGTTCTTGTTCGCCACGGTTGTCGACCCTATCGGGGGTGACCGCCGGGGGCGTTCGCGGGCCGGGCTTGGGGGCGGGGGCCGTGCCACGTTTCCGGGCGGTTGCCCGGCCGTGCCATGGGCGGTCGCAGGCCGGTTTTCCGGAGGTTCGTCGGACTCGGAAACGTGACGGTCATCTCACTCACGGTTTTCTCAGGCTCCCCTGACGAGCCTCTAACACACGGCTAACCCACCGCACAGCCCGGCGCAGAACCATCGCGGCATGTCTCCTCACAGAGCCCGTCGCCGTGCCCGTACGGCCAAGCGCCGTCCGCTCTATCTCGCCGCGCTGGCCGCCCTCGTCGTCAGCGGTACGGCCGCCGGGACGGTGTATGTGACCGCCCGGGCCCAGGACAGCGGGAGGGCCGCCGTATCGTCGTCGGCGTCATCGTCGATATCGCCCTCGGCCTCGGCGTCCGTGTCGCCGGGTGCGGACGGGGCCGTTGAGGAGGCTTCGGTGGAACCAGCGGCGGCGCCCGAGGTGAACTACGACGCGTTGCTCGCGGCGGCCATGGCCCAGGTGCCGGTGGAGGACGGGGCCGAGGTGTCGGTGGCCGTGCTGGACACGGCCTCCGGGGACTCGGCGGTGTACGGGGACGGGCGGTTCGACACGGCGAGCATCGTGAAGGCCGACATCCTTGCGGCGCTGCTGCTCCAAGCCCAGGACGAGGGGCGGCGGTTGACGGCCCAGGAGCGGACGTACGCCTCCGCGATGATCCGGGAGAGCGACAACGCCTCCGCGACCGCCCTGTGGAAGGCCATCGGTCAGGCGTCGGGCCTGGACGCCGCGAACGAGCGGCTCGGTCTCACCGACACGGAGGGCGGCGACGGCCTGTACTGGGGGCTCACCCAGACCACCGCCGCCGATCAACTCGCCCTGCTCCAGCAGGTGTTCGGGGACGACGAGACCTCCGAGCTGAGCACGGCCTCACGGGCGTACGTGCGGGAGTTGATGGGTTCGATCGCCGAGGGCCAGGACTGGGGGGTCTCGGCGGCGGCGACGCAGGGCGGCGACAGCGGTTCCTTCGCCCTGAAGAACGGCTGGCTGCCGCGTACGGCCACCGGTCTGTGGGACATCAACAGCATCGGCCGGGTGACGGTGGGCGGCCGGGAGTATCTGGTCGCGGTCGTGTCGGACGGCAACACGACGAAGGCGAAGGGTGTTTCGCTGGTGGAGGCGGCGGCCCGGGCGGCCGTGTCGGTGTTCGGGGACGTGAGCGCGGACGAGGAGGGGACGGCTGACGGGACGGCTTCGGTGGCCGCCACGTCCGCCGCCAAGGCGACGACGAGGGTGACCTCGTAGGCGACGACGAGGGCGATGTCGTGGGCGATGTCGTGGCCGTACCGGCAGGTGGTGGTCAGACGGCGAACTCGTCGTCCGGTTCGGTGAAGTCCTCCGGGCGGTGGCGGCCGAGCCGGAGGACCACCGCGGTGATGAGGAGGGCGGCGCCGAGGCCGCCGGCGGCGGGGGCGGCCCAACCGGTGCCGCTGTCCTCCTCGGCCACCGGGTCGGGGCCGGAGCCGAAGTACTCGCGGCCGTACGACGCCGACGTGAGGTCGTCCGGCCGGAGTCTGCCGCCCTCCTCGATGGCGGCGGCGGGGTCGACGAAGCCGAAGCCGTAGGCGTCGTCGCGGCCGCCGGTCGGGGCGTCGCGGGCGGTTTCCTCCAGGAGGCGTTTGACCTGGGCGGGGGTGAGTCCGGGGTGGGCCGCCTTGATGAGGGCGGCGGCGCCGGAGACGAACGCGGCGGCGGCGCTGGTGCCCCAGCCCTCGTAGTACTTGAGGTCGGGGTCGGCGATGACGACGTCGAAGCCGGGGGCGCTGACGCTGGCGTACCAGCGGCGGGTGGAGAAGTCGGCGCGGACGCCGTGTTCGTCGACGGCGGTGACCGCGATCACGCCCGGGTAGGCGGCGGGGTACGAGATGTGGTCGCCCTTCTTGCCGCCGTTGCCGGCCGAGGCGACGACGATGGAGCCCTTCTTCAGGGCGTACTGGACGGCGGCGTCCTCGGAGGGCTCGGGGTGGGCGGACTCGGAGTCGTCGCCGAGGGAGAGGTTGATGACGTCGGCGCCCTGGTCGGCGGCCCAGCGGATGCCTTCGGCGAGGGCGTTGCCGCGGGTGCTGCGGGCCTTGGAGCGGGCGGAGTCGCCGTCTTCGAGGATGACGCGGACGGGGAGGATCTTGGCCTCCGGGGCGATGCCCATGACACCGTCGCCGTTGTTCACGCCGTGGCCGTGACCGGCGATGATGCCCGCCATGGCGGTGCCGTGCCGGGCCCAGGTCCGGTCACCTCGTGACGCCCCGAACCCGATCATGTCCTTGGTCGGCAGCACGTTCCCGACCAGGTCCGGGTGCTCGTCATCGACACCGGTGTCGAGCACGGCGACGGTGATCCCGGCCCCCTTGGTGGTCCGCCACGCCTCCCGCGCATGCATGGCATCCAGCGCCCACTGCTGATCCCGAATCCCATCGGCGTACGCGGCGGTGGAGGGGAACAGGGCGAGGGATGCGGCCAGGGGGAGGGACAGGAGGGCGACACGGAGGGGGCGCCGTCGCGGGCGGGGGGCGGGGGAGGCAGGGGGTGTGGGCGGGGTGGGGGGCATGTGCGCGGGGCTTGGGGCGGCGGCCCGGGTGCGCGGCACGTGTGTGGCGTTTGAGGCCGTGGCCGAGGCGCTCAGGGCAGAGCGACCGGGCTGCCGACGAGCCTGCTGCTCCGCCGCCTCCGTACCGTTCCCCCGGTCCATCCCACCCATGCGATCCGCCTGCTCCACCGCGCTCCGCCGCTCCCTCCGGTCGAACCGGACCCGCCCGTCCAGCCCGTCCGAGCGGTCCTGCTCATCCAACTCGACCAGCCGACTCGGGCGGCACTGCCGAGCCCGCTGCCCCCGCTGGTCCAGGCGCCCCCGGCTCTTCGACGGCTCGGCCCCCGCGTCCTTCCCGGCGGTCATGACGTCCGCTCCGTGGTCGACGCGGCGGTTTTGCGGAGGCCTCGTTCGATGCGGTCGGCGAGGCCCTTGGCCTCATGGCCCAGGCCGGACTGGGCGGGGGCCGTGGTGGCGCCGGTCTTCATCGCGTCCTCGGCGGGCTGCGGTTCGGTGATGGTGCGGCCGTCGGCGAAGCCGGACACCGCGTAGACGACGACGGGGACGTCCGTGAGCACGGAGATCGTCCACGAGGCGCGCTGGTCGTCGCCGAAGCCGGCCGCGACGGTGTTCTCGGCGGCGTAGGGGCGGGGCATGAGATCGGTGCGCCGGTCGAGGCCGTCCTTCTCGAAGCGGGTCTTGAGGGCCGTCATCGTCGCCGCGTCGGCCCTGGTGAACATCAGGCCGACGGTGGTGACATTGCTGCGGGTGGCGTCGGTGTAGGTCGCGCGCAGCAGTCGTAGGCACCCGGCGGGGTCGAGGGCCCGGCGGAGCAGCGGGTCGAAGGCGTCGGCGCAGCCGCTGTCGGGGGCGACGGCGATACGGGTCCACGTACGGTCGGTGCCGCCGGGTCCGGCGCCCTCGCCCTGCACGGTGGGCGGGAACAACTCGTCCACGGGCACGCTGTGCCACAACTCCCCGGCCGCCGCGAAGCCGGTGCGGTCGCTGTCGGCCCCGGAGTCCCCGGTGAGCCAACTCCCCGCCGCCGCGCCGCCGATGAGCCCGACGCCGAGTACGACGCAGGCGGCGACGGCGGCAGCGCGGTTCCCCGACGGCCACATCCTGCGCCGTCCGTCGTACGGTTCGGCCCCGGCCCAGGCCGAGGTGTCGGGCTGCGCCAAGGTCACGAAAGGCCGCCCCGCGGCCGAGCCGAGCGCCGCGTCGATCGCCTCGGCCGAACGCCGCGAGGGCGCCGACGCCGGTTGCCACCCGCCGGCCCGGTCGGACTCGACGGAACGGGGGCGTGGGGTGACGGTCTCGGGCCGGGCCTCTTCGGGGAGCGGGCTGCGCGGCGGCGATGTCCGGGGCGGTACGGCACTGCCGGCGGCCGGTGCGGCGGAGCGGGACCCCGGTTCGGAGGGCTGCCCGGCCGAGCGGGACGAGGCGCTGCCGGCCGGCGAACCGCCGGGCCGGGAGGTCCCGTCCGTGAACGGCACTCCCCCACGAGGCGCCGACACCCGGGGCGGCTCGGCGGGGCGGGGCGGAAGGGAGGACTCGGGAGCATCGGCGTTCGAGGCCCGCGCGGCAGTCGCACGCCGCCCGCCATCACCCGCCGGGGACGTCGACGCCCCGGGGAACCGCACGGAAGCCGGGCGTGAGCCGCCCTGAGAACGCGGCTCGGACGGGCCATCGGGGAAGCGCGCCGACGCAGCGGACGTCCCGTCCTGAGAGCGCCGCTCCGGCGGGGCATCCGGGAAGCGCGCCG
>NZ_JBSFVY010000001.1:299361-331451 GCF_053592555.1 Streptomyces sp. NPDC002643 | reverse complement strand
GACGCAGCGGACGTCCCGTCCTGAGAGCGCGACTCCGGCGAGCCATCCGGGAAACGCGCCGACGCAGCGGGCGGACCCTCCGGGAAGCGCGCCGAAGGTACGGGAGGTGTGCCCGTGCGGCGTGGCTTGTGCGGGCCATCGGGGAAACGCGCCGACGCAGCGGACGTCCCGTCCTGAGAGCGCGACTCCGGCGAGCCATCCGGGAAACGCGCCGACGCAGCGGGCGGACCCTCCGGGAAGCGCGCCGAGGGTGCGGCGGGGGGTGTGTCCGTGCGGCGTGGCTTGGGTGGGCCGTCCGGGAAGCGGGCCGAGGCCGGTGGGGGCGGTGGTGGGGTGTGGGGGCTCTGGGCCGTGGTGCGGCGGAAGTCGGCGAAGCGGGGGTGTTCGGGGCGCAGTTGAGTGGTGCGGTTGTCGGCGGTGTCGCCACGCGGGGGGCGCTGCTCTGCCGCCGGGCCGGAGCCGGGTGTACGCGAGGGCGTCGGCCCACTGTCCTTGCCGGAGCCGTTCGCGGGCCGGGGCGGCGTGGGCTCGTCCGAGGTGAACGGCAGCCGCTGCCCCTCGGGCGAAGCCCCGTTGTGCCGTACGTCCCGTGACGCGCCCGCGCCTGCGGAGGGCGCTGTGGACGGTCGCGGCGGAACGCTGGGCCGCGCGGGCACTCCCGCCGTCGGCGGTCGCTGGGGACGGCGGGGTACGGCCGACGCCCCACCGTTCACCCCGGCCGAGGGCGCCCGATCCGGGCGGGGCGGCAACGCCGACGGCTCCTCGACCGCTCCGGCCCCGAACAGCCCGGCCCCGGACGACGCCACCGGCCCGGCCGTACCCAAGCCCGACGCACCACCGCCGGACACACCCGAACCTGGCGCACCAGCAGACGAGCCCGACCCCGGCGCACCACCCCGAGACACACCCGCCCCCGGCACATCACCGGAAAGCGGTCGCGGACCCGGCCGTCTCCTCGTGAAGAAACCCGGCTCGATGGCGTCGTCGGTGAGTGGCCCCCGGCCGGACGGGGCCTCGGTGGGTGCCTCTGTCCCCGGGGCCTCGTCGCGCGTCCGCTCCCCCGGCCCCGGCGGCTCGCGGTGGGCGGGGTCGGAGCGGAGCGATGTCGTGTCGGCGTCCTGGGGTGGTGTGGGCCTGTGGGGTGGGCGCGGGGGGAGGGAGGCGCGGCGCGCTTCCGTGCTCATGCACCCCCCAGCTTCCTCGTACCCGGGCCGGCCCGGAGGTCGTCCGGACGGCAGACGACCGCCCGTGGGGAGCGGCCGTACGCAGGTCACGGCCTCGCCTACGGCCGTCACACCACGGGCAAGCCATACCCGTGGCAGCGGATCGGCATCCCCGTGGAGGTCGTCCCTGCGTTCGCGTCACTCTACGGGTTGGCCCCCGTCGAACGGGAACCAGTCGGCCAGCCCGCGGCTTTGGCCCGGAACGTCCCCCTACCCTGCGGTAATCAGTTCTGGCAGGCTTCGTTCATGACTGCGCGCGCCGCCGACCGGGTCCGCTACGACCGGGCCACCGCCCATCTCGACGCCCCTCTCGCGATCGTGGACTTGGACGCCTTCGACGCCAACGCGGACGATCTCGTCCGCCGGGCGGCGGGCAAGCCCATCCGCGTCGCCAGCAAGTCCGTGCGGTGCCGAACGCTGCTGGAGCGGGTTCTCGCGAAGGACGGCTTCGCGGGCGTCATGTCGTTCACCCTCGCCGAGTCGCTGTGGCTGGCGCGTTCCGGGTTCGACGACATCCTGCTCGCCTACCCGTCCGCCGACCGCGAGGCCTTCGCCGAGCTGGCCGGTGACCCCAAGCTCGCCGCCGCCGTGACCGTCATGGTCGACGACCCCTCCCAGCTCCAGTTGATCGACGCCTCCCGGCGCGGCGGCGGTGAAGTGGTACGGGTCTGCCTGGAGTTGGACACCTCGCTGAAGCTGCTCGGCGGCCGGGTGCGGGTCGGGGCCCGGCGTTCGCCGCTGCACTCGCCCGCCCAGGTCGCCGGGATGGCCCGCGCGGTCGCCGAGCGCCCGGGGTTCAAGCTGGTCGGGATCATGGCGTACGAGGGGCATATCGCGGGCGTCGGGGACTCCGTCGCGGGGCGGCCGCTCAAGTCGCGGGCCGTGCGGCTGATGCAGGCCACCGCGAAGAAGGAGCTGGCCGCGCGGCGGGCCGAGGTCGTGCGGGCCGTACGGGCGGTGGCGCCGGACCTGGAGTTCGTCAACGGCGGCGGTACGGGCAGTGTGCAGTACACGGCGGCGGAGGATGTCGTCACCGAGATCGGCGCCGGTTCGGGGCTGTACGTGCCTCGGCTCTTCGACAACTACACCTCGTTCAGCGGTCGTCCGGCCGCGCTGTTCGCCATGCCCGTCGTACGGCGGCCGGGGGTGGGGGTGGTCACCGTCCTGGGCGGCGGGTACCCGGCCTCCGGTGCCGCCGGGCGCGACCGGCTGCCCGTGCCGTATCTCCCGGAGGGGTTGAAGTACGACCCGCAGGAGGGGCCGGGCGAGGTGCAGACCCCGCTGCTGGGAGCGCCCGCCGACGATCTGCTGCTGGGCGACAAGGTGTGGTTCCGGCACGCCAAGGCCGGTGAGCTGTGCGAGCGGTTCGATGTGCTGCATCTGGTGGAGGGCGACGAGGTGACGTCGACCGTGCCGACGTATCGCGGCGAGGGCCACACCTTCCTGTAGCGGCCCGGTAAAGCCCCGCAGGGCTCAGGGGCCGATGCTGCTGCCCACTCCCCCGCCCGTGTCCGCGTCGTCGATCGAACGGATGCCCTGGACGATCTCGTCGATGTCGGTGACGGGCGGGGCGTCGGCGCCCGCGTCGACGGCGAAGCGGACGAGGACCGGGGCCTCGGAGCCGCTGCTCGACGGGAAGACGAGGGACTGGACGTAGCCGCCGGGGCCGGCCTCGGTGGTGACCCGCCAGCGGACGTAGTAGCCGGCGCGGCCCGCGACCGCGACCGAGCCGGAGGCGACGACCTCGTGGCCGGTGACGCCGTTGTACGGGAGCCGGTCCAGCTTGTCGCGGTCGTAGAGGTCGTCGGTGGCGTCCTGGATGTCGCTCTCGGCGAGGGCCTTCGGGGAGGTCTCGGCGGAGCCGGTCACGGTGCGGGAGAAGACCCGGCCGCTGCGGCAGAGCGAGCCGTCGCCGGGGCAGTCGAAGGTGCCGTCGGTGACGAGTACGGCGTCGTCCTGGCCGGACTCCTCGCCGTTGACCCAGCCGTCGAGGATCGGGAACGTGATGCCGTTGAGGTCGTCCACGACGACGGTCGGGTCGGTGGTGGCGGAGGGCGACGGGGAGGCGCTCTCCTTGGCGGCGGAGGCCGAGGACGTGGGCGTGGACGTCGTGGTTCTGGTCTTCTGGCCGCCGTCGCCGTCGCCGTCGCCGTCCTCGCCGTCGCCGCCGAGGAGCAGGACGCCGCCCGTGACCGCCCCGGCGACCAGGACCGCCCCGGCCACGGCGAGGGCGACGACCTTGGTGCGGCCGAGGCCCTTGCGCGGCGGCGGCCCGGGCTGGGCCAGGGGCTGCGGGAGCTGCTCCGGCTGACGCCGGTGGTCGGTCCACGCGGTCCCGTCCCACCAGCGTTCGGTGAGCGGGTAGGACGGGTCGCGGTACCAGCCGGGCGGCGGCGAACTGCTCATCCCGGCACTTTAATCACCCCGTCGGTGACGGCGCTCAGGAGTTCGTCGGAGTTCGTCGGAGTTCGTCGGGTTCTAGAGCGGAGTGACGTACGCGCCCGAAATCCCGCCGTCGACAAGGAAATCGGTGGCGTTGACGAAGGACGAGTCGTCGCTGGCGAGGAAGGCGACGGCCGCCGCGATCTCCTCGGACTCCGCGAACCGGCCCAGCGGGATGTGGACCAGTCGACGGGCCGCGCGCTCCGGGTCCTTGGCGAACAGTTCCTGGAGGAGCGGGGTGTTGACCGGCCCCGGGCAGAGCGCGTTCACCCGGATGCCCTCACGCGCGAACTGCACGCCCAGCTCGCGGGACATGGCCAGCACACCGCCCTTGGAGGCCGTGTACGAGATCTGGGAGGTCGCCGCGCCCATGCGGGCCACGAAGGAGGCGGTGTTGATGATGGAGCCCTTGCCCTGCTGCCGCATGTAGGGGATGGCGGCCTTGCAGCACAGGTAGACGGAGGTGAGGTTGACCTCCTGGACGCGCTTCCATGCCTCCAGGCCGGTCTCCAGGATGGAGTCGTCGTCGGGCGGGGAGATGCCCGCGTTGTTGAAGGCGATGTCGACGCTGCCGTAGGTGTCGAAGGCAGTCTTGAAGAGCGCCTCGACCTGCTCGGCGTCGGTGACGTCGACCTTCACGAAGATCCCGCCGACCTCCTCGGCGACCGCCTTGCCGCGTACCTCGTCCACGTCACCGCAGACGACGTGCGCGCCCTCGGAGGCGAGCCGGCGCGCGGTGGCGAGGCCGATGCCGCTGCCGGCGCCGGTGATGACGGCGGTACGGCCGACGAGGCGGCGGCACACCATGGCTTCGGTGGATTCGGTCACTGTGCGGGGCCCTCCGTGCTGATGAAGACGTTCTTGGTTTCGGTGAAGGCGGTGAGCGCGTCCGGGCCGAGTTCCCGGCCGATCCCCGACTGCTTGAAGCCGCCGAAGGGGGTCCAGTAGCGGACGCTGGAGTGGGAGTTGACGGACAGGTTGCCCGCGCGGACGGCTTGGGAGACGCGCAGGGCGCGGCCGACGTCCCGGGTCCAGATGGAGCCGGAGAGTCCGTACGGGGTGTCGTTGGCGAGCCGGATCGCGTCGGCCTCGTCCTCGAAGGGGATGACGACGGCGACGGGGCCGAAGACCTCCTCGGCGGCCACGCGGGCGCCGGGTTCCACGTCGGTGAGGACGGTCGGCGGGAACCAGAAGCCGGGGCCTTCGGGGGCCTTGCCCCGGATGCCGGGCGCGTCGGCGTCGACGTAGGAGCGGACGCGGTCGAGTTGGACCTTGGAGATCAGGGGGCCCATCTGGGTGGTCTCGTCGGCGGGGTCGCCGACGCGGACGGACTCGATGCCGGGGGCGAGGAGGTCGAGGAAGCGGTCGTGGACGGAGCGCTGGACGAGGATGCGGGTGCGGGCGCAGCAGTCCTGGCCGGAGTTGTCGAGGAACGCCATGGGGGCGGCCGCCGCTGCCGCTTCGAGGTCGGAGTCGGCGAAGACGATGTTGGGGCTCTTTCCGCCGAGTTCGAGGGTGACGCGCTTGAGCAGCGCCGAGCCCTTTGCCAACACCTGTTTGCCCACAGCCGTTGACCCGGTGAAGACGATCTTCGCGACGCCCGGGTGCTCGACGAGGGCGTTGCCCGCGACGCGCCCGTGACCGGGGAGCACCTGGAACAGCCCCTCGGGCAGGCCCGCCTCCAGGGCCAGTTCGGCGAGGCGGAGTGCGGTCAGCGGAGTCGTCTCGGCGGGCTTGAGGAGCACCGCGTTGCCCGCCGCGAGCGCGGGGGCGGCACCCCAGGCCGCGATGGGCATCGGGAAGTTCCAGGGCGCGATCACGCCGACGACGCCGAGGGGTTCGAGGAACGTGACGTCCAGGCCGCCGGCCACCGGGATCTGGCGTCCGGTGAGGCGTTCGACGCCACCCGCCGCGTAGTCGAGGAGATCGCGGACGTTGCCGGCCTCCCAGCGGGCGTTGCCGACGGTGTGCCCGGCCTCGCGGACCTCCAACCGCGCGAGTTCTTCGAGGTGTTCGTCGACCGTGACCGCGAAGCGGCGCAGCAGCCGGGCGCGTTCACCGGGCGCGAGGGCGGCCCACATGGACTGCGCCTTGGCGGCCCGTACGACGGCGGCGTCCACATCGGCCGCGGTGGCGGCCGGGACGGTGGCGACGACCTCCTCGGTGGCGGGGTTCAGAACTTTCAGTACGTCCAGTACATCCAGTCCGTCCATTACGTGCTCGGAAGACAAGCGGGGCCTCACAGACGTTCGAAGGAGCGGCGCAGTTCCCAGTCGGTCACGGCGGCGTCGAAGGCGGCCAGCTCGACGCGGGCCATGTTGAGGTAGTGCGCGACGACCTCGTCACCGAAGGCGGCCTTGGCGATCGGGCTGTTCTCCCACAGCTCGGCGGCCTCGCGCAGGGTGGTGGGCACATGGGCGTACTCGGCGGTGTACGCGTTGCCCTCGCAGACGTCCGGCAGCTCAAGCTTCTGCTCGATGCCGTACAGCCCGGCCGCGACGAGCCCGGCGACGGCGAGGTGCGGGTTGACGTCACCACCGGGGAGCCGGTTCTCGAACCGCATGGAGCGCCCGTGCCCGACGACCCGCAGGGCGCAGGTGCGGTTGTCGTAGCCCCAGGCCACGGCGGTCGGCGCGAACGACCCCGGCTGGAACCGCTTGTAGGAGTTGATGTTGGGCGCGTAGAGCAGCGAGAAGTCGCGGAGGGCGGCGAGCTGCCCGGCGAGGAAGTGCCGCATGACCGGCGACATCCCGTGCCCCTCGGCCATGACGTTGGTGCCGTCGGCGTCGGCGAGCGAGAGATGGATGTGACAGGAGTTGCCTTCACGCTCGTTGAACTTGGCCATGAAGGTCAGGGACACGCCCTCCTGGGCGGCGATCTCCTTGGCGCCGGTCTTGTAGATGGCGTGCTGGTCGCAGGTGACCAGGGCGTCGTCGTAGCGGAAGGCGATCTCGTGCTGCCCGGGGTTGCACTCCCCCTTGGCGGACTCCACGGTCAGCCCGGCGCCCGCCATCTCGTTCCTGATCCGGCGCAGCAGCGGCTCGATACGGCCCGTGCCCAGCACCGAGTAGTCGATGTTGTACTGGTTCGCCGGCGTGAGCCCTCTGTAGCCCGCGTCCCAGGCCTGCTCGTAGGTGTCCTTGAAGACGATGAACTCCAGCTCCGTGCCGACGTTCGCCGTGTAGCCGTGCTCGGCGAGGCGCTCCAGCTGGCGGCGGAGGATCTGGCGGGGGGCGGCGACCACGGGCGAGCCGTCGCTCCAGGCGAGGTCGGCGATCAGCATGGCCGTGCCCTCGTTCCAGGGGACCCGGCGCAGGGTGCTCAGATCGGGGTGCATGGCGAAGTCGCCGTACCCCCGGTCCCAGGAGGACATCTCATAGCCGTCGACGGTGTTCATCTCGGTGTCGACGGCGAGCAGGTAGTTGCAGCCCTCGGTGCCGTGGGCGAGCACCTCGTCGAGGAAGAAACGCGCGGCGAACCGCTTGCCCTGGAGCCGCCCTTGCATATCGGGGAAGGCCAGGACGACAGTGTCGATCTCACCGCCCGCGACGAGGGCGTGCAGTTCCTCGACGGCGAGCGGGGGTGTGCGGTCTGCCACGGGGAGGCCTCCTTGGGCTTTTTCGACCGCTGCACGTCTGGACACTCGTGCCGCGGTCGACGCATCGTCGGCGTCGGCGCTCGTACGGCGTCGTACCGCGCGCTTCTTCGGCCGGACCGGGAGCCATAAGGTATTGCAGAGGACCATTTCTTGGGAAGGGGGGCGCGACGAGATGGCGCTGGGTCCTGACGGGGGCGCGGAGGACCGGCTGAGCCCGGTGCTGCGCCCGGTGCGCGCGGGCAACGGTTTCGAGGAGGCCCTGGAGCAGATCCTGCAGGTCGTACGGCTCGGGCTGGTGCCCGCGGGCGGTCGGCTGCCGGCCGAGCGGGAGCTGGCGGACCGGCTGGGGATCAGCCGGGTGACGCTGCGCGAGGTGCTGAAGGTGCTCCAGGACGAGGGCCTGCTGGAGTCCCGGCGCGGCCGGTACGGCGGCACCTTCGTGCTGCCCCGGGCCGACGCGGGCGGCGAGGACGAGCTGCGGCGCCGGATCGAGAAGGTCGACGTCGAGGACGTCCTGCGGTTCCGTGAGGTGCTGGAGGTGGGCGCGGCCGGGCTGTGCGCCACCCACGGCCTCGACGAGGAGCAGGAGGCGCGGCTGCAGGAGGCGCTGGCCCGTACGCACGACGCGCCCCTCACCGACTACCGCCGGGCGGACACGATGTTCCACCTCACCCTCGCGGAGCTGTCCGGGTCGCCCTCCCTGGCGGCCCAGTACGCGGCGGTCCGCGCGACCGTCAACGATCTGCTCGACTGCATCCCTCTTCTGGTGCGGAACCTGCAGCACTCCCAGCAGCAGCACAGCGCGATCGTCGACGCCGTGCTGGAGCAGGACGCGGACGGGGCGCGGGAGATGATGCGCGAGCACTGCGCGGGGACGTCGGCGCTCCTGCGGGGTTTCCTGGGCGGCTTCGAAGCGCCCCCGGAGGGCCACGGATTCATGAACGCCTGAGGACGGGGGACTCGCGGACGCCGACGAACGGGGACTCGCGGACGCCGAGGAACGGGGACTCACAGACACCCGGAGACGGATGGACTCACAGACACCCGGAGACGGATGGATTCACAGGCACCCGGGGACAGGGATTTACGGGCGGTTAACGCAGGAGTCTTGCCTTAGCGCCCATGGGGCCGCAATGGTATGCATCCATTCCATTGCTTGTCCGCCCCGTGGGGAGTCGCGTCATGTCCCTGGAGTCCACACCCACCCGCCCCGCCGAGGATGCGGACGACTATCTGAAGCGCCGAGCGCTGCGCCGCGGCAGCGCAGGCTGGGTGCTGCTGACCGGCCTCGGTGTCGCCTACGTCGTCTCCGGTGACTTCTCCGGCTGGAACTTCGGCCTGGCGGAGGGCGGCTTCGGCGGTCTGGCGATCGCCACGGTGCTCATGGGCACCATGTACGCCTGTATGGTCTTCGCCCTCGCCGAACTCTCCGCGATCCTGCCCACGGCGGGCGGCGGCTACGGCTTCGCCCGCCGGGCGCTCGGCCCCTGGGGCGGCTTCCTGACCGGCACGGCGATCCTCATCGAGTACGTCCTCGCCCCCGCCGCCATCGTGATCTTCATCGGCGACTACATCGAATCGCTGGGCCTGTTCGGCCTGGAGTCGAGCTGGCCGGTCTATCTGGTCTGCTTCGCGATCTTCATCGGCATCCACCTCTGGGGCGTCGGCGAGGCCCTGCTCGTGAGCTTCGTCGTCACCGGTTTCGCGGTTCTCGCCCTCGTCGTGTTCGCCCTGGGCGCGCTGCCCGACTTCAGCGTCTCGGCCCTCGACGACATCCCGGTCGACTCCTCCGCCTTCGGCGCGGGCTCCTGGCTGCCCATGGGTCTGCTCGGCATCTGGGCGGCGTTCCCGTTCGGCATGTGGTTCTTCCTCGGTGTCGAGGGCGTGCCGCTGGCCGCCGAGGAGACCAAGGACCCGGCCCGTACGCTGCCGAAGGCCATCCGCTGGTCCATGGGTGTCCTCGTGGTGCTGGCCGTGATCACCTTCCTCGCCGCCGCCGGGGCACGCGGCTCGGCCGCCATCCAGGAGGCGGGCAACCCGCTGGTCGAGGCACTCCAGCCGGACGGAAAGGCCACCGCGCTCAGCCGTTTCGTGAACTACGCCGGCCTCGCCGGACTGGTCGCGTCGTTCTTCTCCCTGATCTACGCGGGCTCCCGCCAGCTGTTCGCCCTCTCCCGGGCCGGGTACCTCCCCCGCGTCCTCTCCCTCACCAGCGGCCGCAAGGCCCCCTACCTCGGTCTGCTGGTCCCGGGCACCATCGGCTTCGCGCTCGCCGCGGCCACCGGCGACGGCGCCCGCCTGCTGAACATCGCCGTCTTCGGCGCCACCATCAGCTACGCCCTGATGTCCCTGTCCCACATCGTGCTGCGCCGCCGCGAACCGCAGCTGGAGCGGCCGTACCGTACGCCGGGCGGTGTGCTGACCTCCTCGGTGGCGCTGGTCCTCGCCTGCTCGGCGCTGGTGGCGACGTTCCTCGTCGATGTCACCGCCGCGTTCATCGCACTCGGCGTGTACGCGGTGGCCGTGGCGTACTTCGGCCTGTACAGCCGCAAGCGCCTGGTGGCGAAGGCCCCGGAGGAGGAGTTCGCGGCGCTGGCGGCGGCCGAGGCAGAGTTGACTCGGGACTGACGGAATCAGAGAAGGGAGCAACGTGGTGGCCAGGCCACTGATCGGTGTCAGTACGTATCTGGAGTCCGGCGCGCGCTGGGGGGTGTGGGAGCTGGAGGCCGCGCTGCTGCCGGTCGGGTACCCCCGGCTGGTGCAGGCGTCGGGCGGCCTCGCCGCGATGCTGCCGCCGGACGACCCGTCGTACGCCGCCGAGACCGTCGCCCGACTGGACGGTCTGGTGATCGCGGGCGGCCCCGATGTCGACCCGTCCCGCTACGGCGCCGAGCGCTCCCCACGCACGGGACCGCCGGCGCCGGCGCGGGACGCCTGGGAGCTGGCCCTGATCAAGGCGGCCCTCGACTCCGACACCCCCCTGCTGGGCATATGCCGGGGCATGCAGCTCCTGAACGTGGCCCTGGGCGGCACGCTCGTCCAGCACCTCGACGGCCACGTCACCGAGGTCGGCGTCTTCGGCCACCACCCGGTCAAGCCGGTGCCGGGAACCCGGTACGCGGAGATCGCCCCCGAGGAGACGGCCGTACCGACGTACCACCACCAGGCGGTCGACCGCCTCGGCAAGGGCCTGATCGCCTCGGCCCACGCCTCGGACGACGGCACGGTCGAGGCCATCGAACTCCCCGGCCCCGCTTGGGTGCTGGGCGTCCAGTGGCACCCGGAGATGGACGAGGACCTACGCGTTATGCGGGCTCTCACCAAGGAGTGCGGCTAGCTGAAGACGGCGACCGATGAAGGCGGGGCGCAGCCCCCGCCTTCAGGGGCGCGGGGCTGTTTCGATATGCGGCTCCGCCGCGTGGGCGCGAACAACCACAACGAACCCGCACCCGCCCGACAACCCACCCTCCCGAGCTCTCACGCGGGCGGGGTTCCAGGGGCGCAGCCCCTGGGGGACGATGGGGGGTCCCCCCCCGCTCGAACGAAGCCGAGAGTGGGGGAGGGTAGGGGCGGCGGGGGCGAAACCCCCCGTCACCCCCCGACGGCCGCCCCCCGAGTGAGCCCCAGCAAATCCCGCGCAGGCCCAGCAGGCCGATGCCCCGTCGGCCAAACCGCCCGCAACGCCCGCCGCAACCGCACCCCCTCCACCGGCACCCGGATCAACCGCCGCGAGGAAAGCTCTTCACCAAGGGCCAGCTCGGACAAGACAGCCGGCCCCGCCCCACTCAACGCGGACGACTTCACCGCCGTCGTCGACGACAACTCGATCAACGGCCGCGCCAGACCCCCCAGCGCCGTCTCCAGAACCTGCCGCGTCCCGGAACCCTTCTCCCGAAGGATCAACGGCGTCGAGGCCAGCTCCCTCGCGCCCAGCGGCTTGCGGCGACGCGCCCAGGGATGCCCCGGCGCCGTCACCACGATCAGATGGTCATGGGCGATGACGGCCGCGTCGAGCCCGGCCGGCACCGTCGGCCCCTCGACGAAGCCCAGATCCGCCTCGTCCGCCAACAACCGCTCCGCCACGACCGTCGAGTTCCCGGCGAGAAGGGAGACGGCCGTGTCGGGCCGCTCGGCCCGTAGCGCGATGAGCCACCCCGGCAGCAGATACTCGGCGATGGTCATGCTCGCCGCGACCCTGAGCCGTGAGTCCCGCCGGTCCCGCAGCGCCTGCGCCCCCGCGTCGAACGCCTCCGCCGCCTCCACGATCCGCCGCGCCCAGTCCGTGACGAGCGCGCCCGCGTCCGTGAGCCGGGAGCCGCGCGGCGAACGGTCCACCAGGGCCACGCCCAGTTGCCGCTCCATCGAACGAATCCGGCTGCTGGCGGCCGGCTGAGTGATCCCCAGCTCCCGCGCGGCCCGCCCGAGCGAACCCAGCCGCGCGACGGCCAGCAGCAGTTCGAGCGCCCCCAGATCCGGCACCCGATGGGTCAGCCCACCCCGCCCCTCGCTCTCACTCATAACCCCAGCTTATGCCCCCGGACAAGCGAACTCCCTGGTGGGGCCCGTCCAGCCCGACGAGAGGGCCGCCCCATGCCCACCGCACTCCACCAGGACCGGTCCGGTCAGCGGTTGGCCGCCCGCAGCGCTGCGCCCAGCGCTCGCGGAGCCTGCGCCAACGACGGTCCGTACCACGTGAGTTGGCGTCCGCTCACGAGGGCGCACGGCAGTCCGGGGAACGCCTCGGGCCCGTCGTCGGCGGTGAAGCGGTACGGCTCGTCGGGCAGTACGACGACCTCGGGGCCCGCCGCCCGTACCTCCTCGACGGGGACGCGCGGGTATCGCTCCGCGTGCTCGGCGTACAGGTTGTCGACGCCGAGCCGGGCGAGGACGTCACCGGCGAAGGTGTCGCGGCCGACGACCATCCAGGGCCGCCGCCAGATGGGCACGACGGCGGTCGTACGACGCTCCGGGGCCGGCAGGGACGACCAGGTGGACTCGGCCTCGTCCAGCCAGCGCGGGCGGGAGCGTGCGCCGCACGCCCGCAGGACCCGGTCCAGTTCGGTGAAGGCCTGTGGGACGCCGCGTACCTCGGTGAGCAGGACCTCGATGCCCGCGTCCCTGAGGGCGGTGAGGTCGGGCTCGCGGTTCTCCTCCTCGTTGGCGACCACCAGGTCGGGGGCGAGAGCCACGATGGTGTCGACCCGGGGGTTCTTGGTGCCGCCGACACGGACGACGTCGAGATCACCCGGGTGGGCGCACCAGTCGGTGGCACCGACCAGCGCGCCGGGCAGGGAGACGGCCACCGCCTCGGTCAGCGAGGGGACGAGGGAGACGACACGCGTGCCCATCGCCTCACCCGCCCTGCCGGTGCCGGTCCTCCAGCGCCTCGATGTGGTCGGCGACGGACACCACGATCACGCGGGTGTCGGGCACGGTGGCCCGCCAGCGGTGCCGTACGCCACCGGACATGTACAACGTGTCACCGCGGCCGAGGCGGTGCGCGCGTCCCTCGGCCTCGACCTCGACGGCGCCCTCGACGACGTACATCAGCTCGTCGTTGCGGTGCTGGACCTCGCGGCCCTCGTCGTGGTCGCCGGTGAACTCCATGGCGTGCAGTTGGTGGTGGCCGCGCACCAGGGAGCGGGCGCGGGACGGCGAGGGGTCGCCCTGGTCCGGGGCGGTCCTTCGGGAGGAGGGGGCCAGACCGTCGTCGTCGGCGCGTACGACGTCCACGCTGCACGCCGGGTCGGCGGCGGCGAGGAGTTCCACGGCGGTGGTGCCGAGGGCGTCGGCGATGCGTTCCAGGGAGGGCTTGCTGGGGCGGGCCCGTTCGTTCTCGACCTGACTCAGGAAAGGCACCGACAGGCCGCTGCGCTCGGCCACGGCGGAGAGGGTGAGCTCCAGCGCCCGGCGTCGCCGCCGCACGGCCGCGCCCACCCGAAGGGGCTGCTCTTTGTGGTCGCCCATAGCTCCGGCTCCCTCCTTCGCTCGTCGATTACGGATGTGCGGTCGGTCGGCACTCATTCGGTGACACGTTCGGTACGCGTCTTCGGTACACGTTCGGTACGCGTTCGGCGACCCGGCGGAGTGCCTCTTCCGAGGACGCCCCCGAGGACGTCTCCCGAAGGCTCCCCGAGGCGTCCCCCGAGTGCGTTCTCCTGATGAGTTCTCTGCACCCTACGCATGTTCGGCAAACCGTTTCATGCGCCCGTCACATCCCCGTAAGCGTGGGAGGGGGCCGGTGTCACGGATTGCGCCAACGGCGGGGGCCGCCGGGGTGGGGGTGAGCGGCTTGCCGGGGGTGTTGTCGCGGGTGGTGAAGTCGGTGAGCGGGGGCTGGAGTTGGGCGTCGGTGAGGCGGGATTCCTGGTGGTGGCCGGTGAGTTCGGGTGGGCCGGCGGGGACGTGGGTGAGGGTGGGTGGGTGCTGTACGGGGTTGTCCGGATCTTTGTCGTACGTCCGTCCGACAACGCGTCGCGTGTGTGACCGCGGGGCGCCGCGCCCGTCGGGGCCGCCGCCCCTCGGTGAAGTGCGACGGGTCGTGTCCGTGGGCTCGTCCGGGTGCGGGGGTGGCGGTGTGCGGCATGATGCGGGGCGTGGAACGACGTCTGATGCTTCTTGACACCGCCTCGCTGTACTTCCGGGCGTACTTCGGGGTACCGGATTCCGTGAAGGCTCCGGACGGCAGCCCGGTGAACGCCGTGCGGGGGCTGCTGGACTTCATCGACCGACTGGTGAAGGACCACCGGCCGACCGATCTGGTCGCCTGTATGGACGCCGACTGGCGGCCGCAGTGGCGGGTCGACCTCATCCCCTCCTACAAGGCGCACCGCGTCGCCGAGGAGCACGAGGCAGGGCCGGACGAGGAGGTGGTGCCGGACACCCTGTCGCCTCAGGTGCCGGTGATCGAGGAGGTGCTGGACGCGCTCGGGATCGCGCGCGTGGGCGTCCCCGGGTACGAGGCGGACGATGTGATCGGCACGTTCACCGCTCTCGCGAAGGACCCGGTCGACATCGTCACCGGCGACCGCGATCTGTACCAGCTGGTCGACGACGGGCGCGGGGTGCGGGTGCTGTACCCGCTGAAGGGCGTCGGCACGCTGCAGATCACCGACGAGGCGTGGCTGCGCGAGAAGTACGGGGTGGTCGGCTCCGGATACGCGGATCTGGCGCTGCTGCGCGGCGACCCGAGCGACGGTCTGCCGGGGGTGCCCGGCATCGGCGAGAAGACGGCCGCGAAGCTGCTGGACCAGTTCGGCGACCTGGCCGGGATCATGGCCGCGGTCGCGGACCCGAAGGCCAGGCTCACCCCGACCCAGCGCAGACGACTGGAGGAGGCACGCCCTTACGTCGAGGTCGCGCCCAAGGTCGTACGGGTCGCCGGCGACGTACCGCTGCCGGAGGTCGACACCGCGCTGCCGAGGGCGCCCCGGGACCCGGCCGCGCTGGAGGCGCTGGGGGCGCGCTGGGGGCTCGGCGGATCGTTGCGGCGGCTGCTCACGACGTTGCAGGGGTAGGACGGGACACGGCGTCGCCGGGGTGGGCGCGTCGTTCCAGGGGTGGGCGGGGGCGTACGCCCGGGGGGTGTGGTGACACTCTGTGGTGAGGGCCGTGAGGCGTGATTCACATCGCGAAGTTGCGTTCGCGTCGCGAGCGTGGGTGTCAAATCCGGGGGAGATGATAACTTAGGTAAGCCTTAGCTAGGTATTTGGGAGGCCGTCATGGCAGAGCGTCCGGTACGCAGGACCCCGAAGCCCCACTCCGCGCGAGTCGTCCGCACCGAGCGGCTCACCCCTCATATGCAGCGCGTCGTCCTCGGCGGCGACGGCCTCGCCGAGTTCAGCACACGCGGCAGCACCGACCACTACGTCAAGCTCCTCTTCGGCGCCGAGGGCGTGACCTACCCGGAGCCGTTCGACCTGGAGCGGATTCGTGCCGAGTTCCCTCGTGAGCACTGGCCGGTGACCCGGACGTACACCGTGCGGGCCTGGGACCCCGAGCTGCGCGAGATGACCATCGACTTCGTGCTGCACGGCGACGAGGGCCTCGCGGGACCGTGGGCCACCCGGGTCCAGCCGGGCGAGCTGGTCCGGCTGATGGGGCCGGGCGGTGCGTACGCGCCCAATCCGCGGGCCGACTGGCATCTGCTCGTCGGTGACGAGAGCGCGCTGCCCGCGATCGGCGCCTCCCTGGAGGCCCTGCCCGACGGGGCCCGGGTCCATGCGATCGTCGAGGTCTCCGGGCCTGCCGAGGAGCAGAAGATCGACTCCGATGTGGAGGTCGTCTGGCTGCACCGCGGGCAGCGTCCCGTCGGCTCGGTGCTCGTCGAGGCCGTACGCGCGCTGGAGTTCCCCGAGGGCCGGCTGCACGCCTTCGTCCATGGCGAGGCGGGCTTCGTGAAGGAGCTGCGCCGGATGCTGCGCGTCGAACGCCAGGTCCCGCGCGAGGACCTCTCCGTCTCCGGCTACTGGCGCCTCGGCCATGACGAGGACGGCTGGCAGGCGTCGAAGCAGGAGTGGAACGCCCGCGTGGAGGCCGAGCAGGAGGGCGTACCGGCCACGGCCTGACCCTGGGTCAAAGGGGGTTGATTACCGCCCCGGCCGAGTCGACGAGCCGGGCGAGGGCCGCGCCGAGTGCCACCAGGCCCGGCCCGGCGGGCCCGCCCGGCTCGGTCATGTACGTATCCCGGCGGATCTCGATCATCAGGGCGCTCACCCTCCGGTCGTGCCCGTAGTACTTCAGCGGTACATACGCCCCCGAGAAAGGGCTGTCGACCCCGGTGCCGCCGAAGCCGGCGAACGCCTCCTCGGCCGCCGCGAGCAGTTCGGGCGGTGTGTGGAAGGGGTCGGTGCCCAGGCAGACGGGTGGACGGGGGCCGTCGCCGTGGAGTTCGTAGGGCAGGGGCTTCGCCGGATACGAGTGGACGTCGATGACGACGGCCCGGCCCGTGGTGTCCAGCCGGTGGGTGACGGCGTCGGTCATGGCGGCGGCGTACGGGTGGAAGTAGCGGCCGAGCAGCGGTCCGCCGTCGTGGTCGTCGGGGCGCAGGGGCTCGCGATGGGTGGTGCGGGTGTAGACCGCGCCCATGCCGACGGCGAGCATCTCCTCCCGCTCGTCGGGGAATCGCTCCGGGTCGACGACCAGACGGGAGAGCCGGTTCACGAAGCGCCAGGGCCGGACGGCCGACCGGTCGGCGGCGTGTTCGGCGATTCGGTCGGTGTGCGCGTCGGTGATGTGGTCCAACTCCCGTGCCAGCGCGGCGGCGTCGAGCAGCAGGCCGGCCCGTACGGGGGCCGGGATCGCGCGGGAGCCGTGGGGGGCGTGCAGGATCACCGCCGAGTGCTCGTCCCCCGGCAGCAGTTGGTGGTGCTCCGATGAGCCGTTCGGGTCGTTCGGGTCGTTCGGGTCGTTCATCACAGCCGTAGTACACCCTCTCCCAGAGGCGTGAGGAGTTGGACGCGAGCATGACATGGTCGTGTGACTCAATGGTGTGACGCACCCACACCGCCTCCCTCGCTCGCACCGCTTCCGCGAAAGCAGGTCGCCGCCATGACGAGCACCACCCCCGAAGTGCGCCCGGAACCCCCGGACTCCTCCGACGACCGCTCCCTGACCGCGTTCGGCTATCGGCAGGAGCTGCATCGCAGTCTGAGCCGGTACGCCTCGTTCGCGGCCGGTTTCTCCTTCATCTCCGTACTGACGACCGTCTTCCAGTTCTTCGCCTTCGGATACGCGTTCGGCGGCCCGGTCTTCTTCTGGACCTGGCCTGCCGTGCTGATCGGCCAGGTGGCGGTGGCCGCGTGCTTCGCGGAGCTGGCCGCGCGCTATCCGATCTCGGGCGCGATCTATCAGTGGTCACTGCGGCTGACGAACCTCACCTTCGGCTGGTTCGCGGGCTGGATCATGGTGATCGGGCAGATCGTGGTGGTCGCGGCGGCGGCGCTCGCGCTGCAGATCGTGCTTCCCGCGATCTGGTCGGGCTTCCAGATCGTCGGCAGCGATCCGGCGCCGACGAGTGCCGACGGAGCCGCGAACGCGGCCGTCCTGGGTGTGATCCTGCTGATGCTCACCACCGTGGTGAACGTCCTCGACAACCGGGTGCTGTCCCTGGTCAACCGGGTCGGTGTGACCGCGGAGATCATCGGCGCCGTCCTGATCATCGTCCTGCTGCTGACCCATGCCGAGCGCTCGCCCGGCATCACCTTCCACATGGCGCAGGGCGGCGGGAGCGGGCTGCTCGGCGCGCTGCTGGTGGGTTCGTTCATGGCGGCGTACGTGATGATCGGCTTCGACAGCGCGGGGGAGATGAGCGAGGAGACGCGCAGGCCGCGCCGTACCGCTCCGCGCACGATTCTGCTGGCGCTCGGTGCGGCCGGTCTGCTCGGCGGGCTGATCGTCCTCGGCGGGCTGCTCGCCGCGCCCAGCCTCACCGACGGGAAACTGGGTGTGGAGGGCCTGAGTTACGTCCTGACGAGCAGCCTGGGCGACGGCGTGGGCCGACTGCTGCTGGCCGATGTGGTGGTGGCGATCACCGTGGCCACGCTCGCCATCCAGACCTCGGCCTGCCGCATGCTCTTCTCCATGGCCCGGGACGGTGAACTCCCCCTCGCCGGGCGGCTCGCCAAGGTCAACCCGCGCACCGGTATGCCGACCGCCCCCGCCCTGGTCGTGGGCGTCCTCGCCGCCGCCCTGCTGCTGCTCAACTTCGCGTCCCCGGACGCGTTCCTCGCCATCGGCACCACCTGCATCGTGATGCTGTACCTGGCCTACGCGATGGTCACCGGCCCCTTGCTGCTGCGCCGTCTCAAGGGCGCCTTCCCCACCGCCGGCACGGACGAGACCGGCAGGCCCCTGTTCACCCTCGGCCGCTGGGGCACCCCGGTCAACGCCCTCGCCCTCCTCTACGGCCTCTTCATGACCGTCAACCTGGCCTGGCCCCGCCCGGAGGTCTACGACCCGACGGGCGGCCATTGGTACTTCCAGTGGTTCACCGTTCTGTTTCTGCTGGTCACAGTGGGACTAGGAGTTCTTTTCCGGCTGACGCGCGCGCTGCGCGTGCGCTCGGCCGGCTGATCCCGACCCGACTCCCCCCTTCATCGGCATATGCGTTTTGGCAATGACACGGGCAGCTATTTTTCCGCGCTGGCCGAAGCCGACCCGCGGACATACATCGATTGCGCCAATAAACCCGCGTCATCGCGGCCCCGGTCGCACGGGCCCCCGATCACTTTCGGTCAGACACCCCCCGCGACTTCCCCCGACCGGCCGACGATCGACCGATCCGGCCGGGCGACTTCGCCGGCACCCCCGTCACCAGGCCGCCGCGTCATCGAAACGGCGGCCGCGCTCAAAGTCGGCCATCCCCGTCCGAATCGCACACGAGATCCAACAAAAAGGGGCGGCGGATGCTGCTGTGAGGGGAAAGGCTGGGGAACCGCCGCCATTGTGGCCAGAACCAGCCATTCCCCGAAGCGTCAAAGGCATCGCACCATAAGAAGCATGAATAGCGACACCTCCATGCGGGATTTGTCAGTGCCGAGTGTGTTGTGCCCTTTTCCGGTCACATACGACGAGACGGCGGCTCGCAGGGCGGATGAGGAGATCGTCGCTTGGTCGCTGAGCCTGGGCCTCTTCCCGGGGCAGCGGAGCGAGCTGAACGGATACCGGTTCGGCACCTTCGCGGCCATGACGCACCCCGACGCGGTCGACCACGATCACCTGATGCTCGCTGCCCGCAACATGACCGCCCTGTTCGCAGCGGACGATCACTATTGCGACGAAGGGATAGAAGGCGTCCGCCTCTCCACCAGCGCCTCACGGCTCGCGGCCTCGATGACCGCGCTGGAGAACGGCTCCCGGCTGCCCGACTGCCCCTCGATCGACGGCTTCGTCGGCGGTGACCCGGTGGCGTGCGCGCTGCGCGAGACCGCGGAGCACCTCACCCGCCTGGGTACGCCGACGCAGGTGGGCCGGCTGCGCCACGAGACGATCGCCACGTTCCTGGCGATGGCGGCGGAGAACAGCTGGCGCATCGCCGGGCACGCTCCCGACCCCGCGGAGTACCTGGCGCATCGCAAGTACAACGGGGCCATGGCCTGTCTGGCCCTGATCGATGTCGTCGGCGGCTACGAACTGCCCGCCAGTGACTGGGAAGAGCCCGTCGTCCGGTCCCTGTCGCTCGCCGCCTCATTGATGATCATGCTGGTGAACGACCTGTACTCGGCCGCCAAGGAAAGCGCCGACATCGGCAGCCACAGCCTGCCCACCGTGCTCTCCGCACGCCACGGCTGGTCTCTCGAACGGAGCATGTGCGCGACCGGCGAGATCCACGACCGTCTCATGCGCACCTATCTGCGTCTGGAACCCGACATAGCGCGCGACGCCTCACCCGAACTGGCCCGCTACCTCACCGGACTGCGGCACTGGATGCGGGGCAACCTGGAATGGCACACCCTCACCGGACGGCACAACCATCGCGCGGGACGCCCCACCCCCAGGACAGGACCGCACGGTCCCACCCATGACCGGACGCACGTCGACGCGCCGTACACGACCGCCACCGGCGTCTGCCCCCACTGCGGGGACCGCCACGCCGCGGCCACGGCGGTCGCGTAAACCGATCCGGAACGGAGGAGGCCGGGCAGCGGGTACGGCAATCGGGGAGCGGGACGGTAGCGGATACGGCAACCGGGGAGCGGGAGGGCGGCGGGTCCGGGCCGACGGGCGCTTATGCTCGATCGCGATGAGACGCCGTACCCCGCCCCCTCCCTCTCCCCTGCCGCAGCGCGACGGGGTCGACGCGGTGCGGGTACGCCTGCCGGCCGACGACGCGTGGGCGACCGTACGGGATCACCTCGTGGCGCGGCTCGCGGCCGGGGCCGGGGTGATCGACGCCATGCTCGACACGGGGCGGATCGTGGACGCGGCCGGGCGTCCGGTGCCGCGGGACATGGCGTACGCGCCGGGTATGTTCGTGTGGTTCCACCGGGAGCTGCCCGACGAGGAGCGCGTGCCCTTCGAGGTCGACATCCTCTACCGGGACGAGCATGTGGTGGTGGCCGACAAGCCGCACTTCCTGGCCACCGTCCCGCGCGGCAGCCATGTCACCGAGACGGCCCTGGCCCGGCTGCGCAGACAGCTGGGCATACCGACGCTGGGCGCGGCCCACCGGCTGGACCGGCTGACGGCCGGGGTGGTGCTGTTCACCGTACGGCCCGAGGAGCGGGGCGCGTACCAGTCGCTGTTCCGTGACAAGCGGGTGGCGAAGGAGTACGAGGCCGTGGCGCCGTACGACCCCTCGCTGGTCCTGCCCCGGACCGTGCGCAGCCGGATCGTCAAGGAACGCGGGGTCATGGCGGCCCGTGAGGTCGAGGGCGAGCCCAACGCGGTCAGCCGGGTCGAGTTGATGGAGCACGGGCACGGGCGTGCCCGGTACCGGCTGCTGCCGAGTACCGGGCAGACGCACCAGCTGAGGGTGCACATGAGCGCGTTGGGGGTGCCGATCCTCGGCGACCCCCTCTATCCGACGGTCGCCGCCCCCGTGCCGATCGGAGACTTCCGGCGTCCGCTCCAACTGCTGGCGCGGGTACTGGAGTTCACAGATCCGGTCACGGGGCGCGAGCACCGCTTCGTCAGCCCGCGGGAGCTACGGGCCTGGTCGTCGTACGAGGACTGGGCGGGGCGGCCCCGGGGCGGCATGGCCTCAGGGCCCAGATAGCCCCCCTCCAGGGCCCAGGTAACCCCCAGGGCCCGGTGCCGGGCGGCTCAGTCGCCGCGCCACCAGCGCAGAAGGCGCCGGAACACGCCCGCTCGGCCGGCCGGTTCGGCTGCCGGCGTCGATGCCGCCTCGTCGGCCGGGGCGGTGGTGTCCGGAGCCGTCGGCCGGGGCTGCTCCGCGGCGGCCCGCCGGGGAATCGGGCGCTGCGGCGGCACCCGCTTGACGGCGGGCCGCTCCATGACCTCCTGCGGTGTCTTCGGCGCGAACTTCACCGGCAGTTCCACCAGATGCCGGCTCGACACGGACGCCCGCCAGCGCAACTCGCTCTCCGGGCAGGCGAGTCGGATGTCCGGGACACGGTTGAGCAGCGCCTCGACGCCGACGTCGGCGATGGCGCGGCCGATGTCCTGGCCCGGGCACTCATGGGGTCCGCCGCCGAACGCGAGATGGGAGCGGTTGCCCTGCATATTGGCCTTGAGGTCGGGGCGGACACGCGGATCGACGTTGCCCGGTGCCATGCCGAGGAGGAGTCCGTCGCCCTTGTGGATGCGCTGGCCGCCCAACTCGGTGTCCTGCTTGGCGATATAGGCGAAGACGGCGCTGAACGGCGGCTCGTCCCACAGGGACTGCTCCACCGCCTCGGGCACGGTCATCTGGCCGCCGTTCAGGTGGGCTCGGAAGCCCGGGTCGGTGAGCACCACGCGCAGCACATTGGCGAGGAGGTTGGCTGTGCTCTCGTAGGCGACGATCAGGATGAGCCGGAGGTGCTGGCCGACCTCCTCGTCGGTGAGCCGCGCCGGGTGGTTGATGAGATGGCTGGTGAAGTCCTCCTGGGGCTCGGCCCGGCGGCGGGCGGTGAGCCGCATCAGGGCGTCCATGATGTAGGCGTTGCTGGCGATGGCGGTCTCGGTGCCCTTGAGCATGTCGCGGGCGGCGTGCACGATCCGGTCGCCGTACTCCTCGGGCATACCGAGGATCTCGCACATCACCGCCATCGGCAGATGCTCGGCGAACTGGCTGACCAGTTCGGCGCGGCCTTCCTCGCAGAACTGGTTGACGAGGTGCTGGGTCGCGCGGTTGATGTAGCGGCGGATGCCCCGGTAGTCGATGGTCGACATGGCGCCGGTGACCGCGCCGCGCAGCCTCAGATGATCGTCGCCCTCGGTGTGGCTGGCGATGGGCTGGTGGGCGAAGAGCGGCATCAGGGGGTGGTCGGGTTTGACCGTGCCGTCCAGCATGGGGGTCCACTGCCGGCTGTCCTTGCAGTACTGCGAGGGGCTGCACACCATGTGCATGTTCTCGCTGTGCCCGAGCACCACCCAGATGGGCACGTCCTCGTGGAGCAGCGCGGGGGCCACCGGACCGTGCTCGGCGCGGAGTTTCTCGTACACGGCTCCCAGGTCCTCCGCCTCGGGGCCGTAGAGCCGGCGCACCCCGCCGGGGCCGAGGCCGTGTGCGGGGCAGCCGGGGGGCGGACCGATCGAGGGGTCGTCCGTGGCGGTCGGGGAGTGGGATTCAGGCGTCACGATTGATCGCTCCGAATGGAAGTGGTCCGTTGTCTGGGGTGTTCCGGGCCGGGGTGTGCCGGGAGGGTGCGGCGCTCATGCCGAGGCCCCCGTCCTGGTCGTCAGGGAGTGCAGGAAGCGCATGAGGGTCATCAGGACGTCTCGGCTGGAGGCCCGGCGGCGGGCGTCGCAGCGGATGATGGGGATCTCCTCGGGGAGGTCGAGCGCCTGGCGGAGTTCCTCGACCGGGTAGCGGGGGGCGTCCGGGAAGTCGTTGATCGCCACGACGAACGGAACCCTGCGTTCCTCCAGGCGGCCCATGACGTCGAAGCTGACCTCCAGGCGACGGGTGTCGACCAGGACGACCGCGCCGAGGGCTCCCTCGAACAGGCCGTTCCACAGGAACCAGAAGCGCTCCTGGCCGGGGGTGCCGAACAGATAGAGCACCAGTTGTTCCGTGATGCTGATGCGGCCGAAATCCATGGCCACGGTGGTGGCCGTCTTGGACTTGGAGCCGAAGTTGTCGTCGACCCCGACGCCGGCCTGGGTCATGGTCTCCTCGGTCGTCAGCGGTTTGATCTCGCTGACGGAGCCCACCATGGTCGTCTTGCCGACCCCGAAGCCACCGACGATGACGATCTTCGCGGCGGCCTGCGCGGTGTGCGGCAGATGGTCCTCGGTCCGTGGACCCGTGATGGTGTCAGAGCTTTTGAAGTCCATGCATCACCGCTTCGAGGAGGGAACGGTCTGCCCGCGCCTGCCGGACGACCGGGGCGCGTGCCTGTACCAGTTCGGCCGTCAACAACTCGGTGAGCAGGACGGTCACCACGCTGATCGGCAGGTTGAGATAGGCCGAGATCTCGGCCACGGACAGGGGGGCCTGACAGATCCGGAGCAGTGCCGACTGCTCCGGAGCGGCGGAGGGCGGCGCCTCGGCGCGCGCCACGATTAACGTGACGAGGTCGATCGGGGCCCGCTCGCCGTCCTCGCCGGTCAGGATGTAGAGCCGCTCGGGAGGGCGATCGCCGTTGCCCTCCTGGTCGGTCTCCTGGACCGGTGGGGGCGGCGGCTCCACCTTCGGTTGACGCCGCCGGCGTTGCGGAGGCCTCATACGGTCTGTCCGTTCCGCCGCGGCGGACTGGTGAGATGGGCGCCGATACGGGCGACGAGGTCGCTCATGCGGTTGCTCATCAGGCCGGGTTCCGCGATCACGTTGGCGAGGACCGCGAGATAGGCGTTGGGTCCGGCAGCCATCAGATAGAAGTAGCCGCCGTTGATCTCGATGATGACCATCTTCATCTGGCCGTCGCTGTGCGGGATCTCACCGGCGACGGCGGCGGCGAGGCTCTGCAGTCCGGCGCAGGCGGCGGCGACCCGGTCGGCGGCGTCCGGGTCGCCGCCGTGACGGGCGATCCTGAGGCCGTCGGCGGAGAGCACGACGATCTGCTGGATACCGGGTACGCCGTCGGCCAGATCCTTGAGCATCCAGTCGAAGTTGGCTCGCTGCTGGATCACTTGAGGTCCCCCTCGTCGTCGGCCTCGCTGCGGGCCGGCTCGTTGTTCGCGGTGGACGCCGTGGGGTCGTCCGGGTTGCTGGTGAAGGCATCGCGGTCGGGGTCGCGCTTGAGTCCGGCCATGAACGCCTCGACCCACATGCCGGGCCGCTGCTCCTCCTTCTTGGGCTCGGGCTCGGGCTGCCACACCGGCGCGGCGGCGATGGCGGCCTCGGCGGCGGCTTCCGCGGCGGCGGCCTCGGCGTACTCCTGGCTGAGCGGGATCTTCATCCGGCTGCGGCGCTGTGGCAGGCCGTTGGCGGTCCACTCGGTGACGATGGGGACGTCGTCATCGTCGTAGCCCTCGCCCATGTCCTCCGCGGAGCTCGGGACCCGCGGTCCGGTGGTGGGGCGGCGACGCTTGGCCTTGCGCTTGGGGCCCTCGACACCGCCGGTGTCCAGGGTCGGTACGGAGGCGGCTCCGATGCCGTGGGCGAAGCCGGGTGCGGGCTCGTCGGTGAGCATGTCGCGCGGGACGACGATCACGGCCCGGACGCCGCCATAGGCGGACTGCCTGAGGGCGACATGCATGTTGTACATGGTCGACAGGCGGCCGACAACGGACAGACCGAGGCGTGGGCTGACGCCGAGGTCCTGGATGTCGACGCCGCGCTGGGCGTCGGCGAGCATCTTCTCGACCTTGGCGCGGGACTCCTCGCTGAGGCTGACGCCGCCGTCCTCGATCTCGATGGCGATACCGGTCTGCACCTCGACGGCGGTGACGTGCACCTTGGTGTGCGGCGGCGAGTAGCGGGTGGCGTTGTCCATCAGCTCGGCGCAGGCGTGGATGACCGGCTCGACGGAGACGCCGCCCACGTTGACCTTCGCGATCGAGTGCAGCTCGATCCGGCGGTACTCCAGGATGCGGGACATCGCGCCGCGCAGACAGCTGTAGAGCGGGACCGGCTTGGGCCAGACACGGCCGGGGCGGCTGCCGCCGAGGACGGCGATGGAGTCGGCGAGCCGGCCGATCAGCGCGGTGCCGTGGTCGATGCGCAGGAGGTCGTCGAAGACCTCGGGGTTGCGCCCGTGGTCCTCCTCCATCTCCCGGAGTTCGTTGTTCTGCTGGTGGACGATCGCCTGGACGCGTCGGGCGATGTTGACGAAGGAGCGCTGGGAGGAGTCGCGCAGGGCGGTCTCGCGGTCGATGACGTCGAGCACGGCGCGCACGACCTCACGCTGGGCGTCGGGGATCTCACACCATTCCGCGTCACCGTCGAGGACGTGACGAATCACCTCTGTGGGGGATTCTCCGGCCTCCAATCGGTAGAGCGCGGCGGGCAGGATCTCCTTGGCGAGACGGGTGAACTCCTCGTCGTGGGCGGCGATCCGCTGTTCCAGCGCGGCGGTTCGCCGCTCCTGCTCCCGGCGCAGCTCATGGACCGCGCGACGGCCGCGGCGCACTGTGGTGACCGCCACCGCGATCACCGCGAGCGTCGCGATGGCTCCGCACAAGCCGACGGCGAGCCGGGCCGACCCCGTCACCAGGGGGACGGCGGTCCCGGTCGCCGCGGCCATCAGTATCGCCGGCGGCAACAGTACGCGCGCGTAGGGAAGTTCACGGCCACCGGGAGGCTTCTGAACACTCACCATGTATGCCCTCTAGACAGTTCGGCTGAAGGTCGGGGGACTCGCGGGACCTGCGTGACGTGCTGCGGTTTCCCCGCGAATCAAACTGGATCTTCGGTAATTTTTGGGAACAAGCGCACGAATTCGCCTCAACTCGGTGCGCTGCGGGCGAGCTTAGTCCGACCGGATCATCGCTGTGTCATATTCAGCAACCGCCTGAAATCACCCTCGCGACTGGAGTACGCTCTGGTGATTTACACTCTGGGTCGCCGTTCGAACGCAGTCCGTAGTCACGAACGGCCGTTCCAAAAGCGGGACTTGACAGGGTGAACCAGCGGCGGGAGAGGGTGCCTCAGATCCCGACGATACGGAGCGCGGCGTCGGCGGTGGCCTCGGTGAACGCGGAGACGGGGCGGTCCGGGTCCGAGCGGTGGACGAGGATCACCCCCTCGATCAGACCGAAGACGAGATCCGTACGGAGGTCCAGCTCGGTCTTGGCCAGCGCGGCGCCCACGGCCGTCGCCGCGATCAACTGGCGGTAGGCGTCCTTGAGTTCGGCGCGTACGGCGTGGAAGCCGGCGAAGCGTTCGGTGCGGACCTCCGGGAGGAGGTACAGACCGCCGAGGTTGTGCGGGCCGGCGCAGAGCAACTCCACGTCGGCGCGGCACAGTTCCCGCAGTCGGGACTCGGCCGGGATGGCGTCCTGGGCGAGGAGCACACGGGCGTACGCGAGGGACGGGGTGACCGTGGACTCCAGCAGCTCGGCGAGGAGTTCCTCCTTGCCGCCGACGTAGTGGTACATGGACGCCTGGCGCATACCGGCGCGCTCGGCGAGAACACGGGTGCTGGTGGCGGCGTAGCCGTGGGTGGTGAACAACTCGGCGGCGGCGTCGAGGAGTTCGTCACGGGGGGACAGGCCGGAGGCCGGGCGCCGCTCGGCCCGGGGTCTGCCGACTCTGCGGTCGGCCGCGCCGCTGGTTCCCATGCCTGTGAGTGTATGGCCGGGCGCGGGAGGGGGCGCGGCCCCGAGCCATGGGGCACCCCCTTACCCCCTCGCCGCTCCTGAGGTATCGGTAACGAGTGGTCGTAACTGCCGGGAAACGCACGCGATATGACGTCGACCCGGCCCGCCCCTAGTTTCTGTCGGGCGACAGAAATCAAACCCTGTAGCCAGCCGTAGCCGGAGGTCCCTCGATGGCGACATCTACGACGTACGGAGCACGTGATCACGCTCGCGCGCAGGAGGGCTCGCACGCCGAGGCGATGCCCGTGGTGCCGGCGAGCGACTGGCCCTCGCCGCCCTGTGAGGCCGAACTATTGGTATGGGCGGAGACCGTTGCGGGCGGGAACTACACGCACCGAGTACTGGGCCGTGGAACGGAGCTGCGGCTGACCGATCCGCACGGCGACGCCTGTGCACATGTGTTGCTGTACGCCGCGGATCGCCCCTGGGAGCGGCTGAACATCGCCGACACGGTGAAGGTGCAGTGGAACGCCTACCTCGGCGAGGGCGTGCTGCTGCTGTCCGACCAGGGCCGGGTGCTGGCCTCGGTCGTCGCGGACACCTCGGGGCGGCACGACGCCCTGTGCGGTACGTCCACGCTCGTCCGCAACACCGCGCGCTACGGCGACGGCACCCCGCAGTCCCCCTCCCCCGCCGGACGCGAACTGTTCAAGCTGGCCGCCGCCAAGAACGGGCTCGCCCCCCGCGATCTGCCGCCCTCGCTCTCCTTCTTCCAGGGCGTGGAGGTACGGGACGACGGCACCCTCGACTTCATCGGCTCCACCGGCCCCGGCGGCAGCGTGACTCTGCGCGCCGAGCAGGACGTGACCGTACTGATCGCCAATGTGCCGCATCCGGTCGATCCGCGCCCCGACTACGTCAGCACCGCTCTGGAGGTGCTCGCCTGGCGTGCCGAGCCGACCCGCCCCACCGACCCGCTCTGGAACGCCGCCCCCGAGGGCCACCGCGCCTTCCTCAACACCGCCGAGTTCCTCGCGGCGAGGGGGATCGCATGAGCACCACGCCGCGTTCCTCGGTGCCGGGCAGCGGTTCCGGCCCTCGTTCGACCGCCGTCCCCGCCCTCACCCCCCGTTCTGCCGTCGTTCCCGCCCGCGCCCCCTGGTCGTCCGTCGTCCGGGCCGGTGAGACCCTCACCATCGCCGACCTCCATGGCAACCAGGCCGTCGACTTCCTCGTCTACGACGCCCACGACACCTCCGTCCGCTACAGCGCGCCCGACACCATCCAGGCCCAGGGCGGCATCTTCCTGACCACCGGCAGCGTGCTGATGTCGAACGAGCACACCCCGCTGATGGCGGTGGTCGCCGACGAGGTGGGCCGCCACGACACGGTCGGCGGTGCCTGCTCGAAGGAGTCGAACACCCTCCGGTACGGCCACCACACCTGGTCGCAGCACGCCTGCGTGGACAACTTCCTCGCGGAGGGCGCCCTGCACGGCCTCGGCAAACGCGACCTCGTCTCGAACATCAACTGGTACATGAACGTCCCCGTCGAGAAGGACGGCACCCTCGGCATCGTCGACGGCATCTCCGCCCCCGGCCTCTCCCTGACCCTGCGCGCCGAGCGCGACGTCCTGGTCCTGGTGTCCAACTGCCCCCAGATCAACAACCCTTGCAACGGCTTCGAGCCCACGGCCGTCCAGATGACGATCACACCGGCCCCCGGAGCCCCCGTATGAGCTTCGACACCCTGCTGATCGCCAACCGGGGCGAGATCGCCGTTCGCGTCATCCGTACCGCCCGCGAACTGGGCCTGCGCACGGTCGCCGTGTACTCCGACGCCGACCGCGCGGCGGCCCATGTCCGGCTCGCCGACCACGCGGTACGGCTGGGCCCCGCGCCCGCGAAGGAGTCGTACCTCGACGCCGACGCGATCCTGAAGGCGGCCAAGGACACCGGCGCGGGCGCGATCCACCCCGGCTACGGCTTTCTCTCCGAGGACGCGGCCTTCGCCCGGCGCTGCGCGGACGCCGACATCGTGTTCGTGGGCCCGACCCCCGAGCACCTGGAGCTGTTCGGCGCCAAGCACCGGGCCCGGGAGGCGGCCGAGGCGGCGGGTGTCCCGCTCCTGCCCGGCACCGCCCTGCTGGCCTCCCTCGACGAGGCCCTCGTCCAGGCCCGGGCGATCGGCTACCCGGTGATGCTGAAGGCCACCGGCGGCGGAGGCGGTATCGGTATGTCGCCCTGCCGCTCCGCCGCCGAACTCACCGCCGCCTGGGACCCGGTGCACCGCGCGGCCGCCGCCTCCTTCTCCTCGGCGGCCTCATCCGGCGTCTACCTCGAACGCCTCATCGAACGCGCCCGCCATGTCGAGGTACAGGTCTTCGGCGACGGCGAGGGCCGCGTGGTCACCTTCGGCGACCGTGACTGCACCCTCCAGCGCCGCAACCAGAAGGTCGTCGAGGAGGCCCCCGCCCCCGGCCTCCCCGCCCATGTGCGCGAGCGACTGGCCACCGCCGCCCGCGACCTGTGCGCCTCGGTCGGCTACCGCTCCGCCGGAACCGTCGAGTTCGTGTACGACCCGGCCCGCGAGGAGGCGTACTTCCTGGAGGTCAACACCCGGCTCCAGGTGGAGCACCCGGTCACCGAGGAGATCCACGGCGTCGACCTGGTCGCCTGGATGCTGCGCCTGGCCCTCGGCGACCCGGACGTCGTACGCGACCCGGGCGCACCGCGCGGCCACGCCGTCGAGGCCCGCCTCTACGCCGAGGACCCGGTGCGTGAACACCGGCCGAGCGCGGGCCTGTTGACGCGGGTCGAGTTCGCGCCGGGCGTCCGTGTGGACGGCTGGGTGGAGACCGGCACCGAGGTCACGACGTCGTACGACCCGCTGCTCGCCAAGGTCGTCGCCTACGGCCCCGACCGCGCGCACGCCCTGCGCAGGCTGGCCGAGGCCCTGGCGGCGACCCGGATCGACGGCATCGAGACCAACCTGGGCCTGGTCCGGGCGGCCCTCACCCGCCGGGACTTCACCCGGGTCGCCCACACGACGGCCACCCTCGCCACGGTCACCGACCCGACCCCGCGTATCGAGGTCGTCTCGGGCGGCACTCTCACCACCGTGCAGGACTGGCCGGGCCGCACCGGCCACTGGCAGGTCGGGGTCCCGCCGTGCGGCCCCATGGACGACCTCTCGTTCCGCCTCGGCAACAGGGCCCTCGGCAACCCGGAGGGCGCACCGGGCCTGGAGTGCACCCTCCAGGGCCCGACCCTGCGCTTCAGCCACCCCACGACGGTCTGTGTGACGGGCGCCCCCGCCGCCGTGACGGTGAACGGCTCACCGATCGACCAATGGCGGCCGGTCACGATCCCCGCCGGAGCCGTGGTGGCCATCGGCACCCCCGCCGAACACGGCCTGCGCACGTACGTCCTCTTCGCCGGCGGCGGCCTGGACGTCCCGCCCTTTCTCGGCAGCGCGGCCACCTTCACCCTGGGCCGCTTCGGCGGCCACGGCGGGCGGGCCCTGCGCACGGGCGACGTCCTGCACGGCGGAGCGACGGGCGATGTCCTGCACGGCGGAGCCACGGCCGACGGCAGCCCCGTACCACCACCCGATCGCCCCTCCTTCACCTCCTCCTGGCAGATCACCGCCCTCGAAGGCCCGCACGCGGCACCGGAGTTCTTCACCGAGGACGACATCCACGAGTTCTACGCGGCCGACTGGAAGGTCCACTTCAACTCGGCCCGCACGGGCGTACGCCTGATCGGCCCGAAGCCCCGCTGGGCCCGCGCCGACGGCGGCGAGGCGGGTCTGCACCCGTCCAACATCCATGACACCCCGTACTCCGTCGGCGCGGTCGACTACACCGGCGACATGCCGGTCCTGCTGGGCCCCGACGGGCCCTCCCTCGGCGGCTTCGTCTGCCCGGCGACGGTACCGACGCGCGACCGCTGGAAACTGGGCCAACTCCGCCCCGGCGACACGGTCCGCTTCCTCCCGGTCGCGGACGACGGCTCGCCCCGCCCCGCCATCGTCGACGGCGGCGTCCTGGCCCGCGACGGCGACATCACCTACCGCCGCAGCGGCGACGACAACCTGCTGGTCGAATTCGGTCCCATGCGACTGGACCTGGCCCTGCGGATGCGCGTCCACGCCCTGATGGAGGCGCTGACCGAGGCGGCCCTCCCAGGAGTCACCGACCTCACCCCCGGCATCCGCTCCCTCCAGATCCAGACGAACCCGACGGCCCTCCCCCCACCCGAACTCCTCACCACGGTGCGGGAAATCGTCACCACGCTCCCCCCGACAACCGAACTGACCGTCCCCTCCCGCACGATCCACCTCCCCCTCTCCTGGGACGACCCGGCCACCCGCGAGGCCATCGCCCGCTATATGGCGGGCGTCCGCGACGACGCGCCCTGGTGCCCGTGGAACATCGAGTTCATCCGCCGCGTCAACGGCCTGGACTCCGTCGCGGACGTCTACGACACGGTCTTCGCCGCGGAGTACCTGGTCCTCGGCCTCGGCGACGTCTACCTCGGCGCCCCCGTGGCCACCCCGCTGGACCCCCGCCACCGCCTCGTCACCACCAAGTACAACCCGGCCCGCACCTGGACCGCCGAGAACTCGGTCGGCATCGGCGGCGCGTACCTCTGCGTGTACGGCATGGAGGGCCCCGGCGGCTACCAGTTCGTGGGCCGCACCACCCAGGTCTGGTCCCCCTGGCAACAACGCGGCGCCTTCGCCCCGGGCGCCCCCTGGCTGCTCCGCTTCTTCGACCGCATCAAGTGGTACGAGGTGACCGCCGACGAACTGATGACCCTACGGGCCGACATCACCTCCGGTCGCTTCGTCCCCCGCATCGAGGAGGGCGTCTTCTCGCTGGCCGAGTACGAACACTTCCTCACCGCCAACGCCGCCGCGATCACCGAGTTCAGGACCCGCCAACAGGCGGCCTTCGCCACGGAACGCTCCGCATGGGAGTCCGCCGGCGAGTTCACCCGCCAGGACCCCACCCCCGAGCCCCCGCCCCCACGCACAGAGCTGACGATCCCTCCGGGCGGCCACCTGCTGGAAGCCGAGTTCACAGCCTCGGTCTGGCAACTGCATGTCCAACCGGACGACGAGGTCACAACGGGCCAACCCCTACTGACCTTGGAGGCCATGAAGATGGAGTCACGTATCCATGCCCCGATGAACGGCGTGGTCCAGCAGATCCTGACGCGGCCGGGAACCCAGGTGGAGGCAGGCACACCCCTGGTCGTACTGGCACCACCGAACACGGGGGTGAACTGAGCCAGGGGGCGCCCAAGGGTGCCTGACAACCCCACCGGTGGTGTGCGGGCGCCCTATAACCGCCCGGGTGGTGCGTCGGGCGCCTCACAACCACCCCGGTGGTGTGCGGGCGCCTCACAACCACCCCGGTGGTGTGCGGGCGCCTCACAACCACCCCGGTGGTGTGCGGGCGCCTCACAACCGCCCCGGTGGTGTGCGGGCGCCTCACAACCGCCCCGGTGGTG